>CAXUHK010000030.1:0-12151 GCA_964250775.1 uncultured Acetobacteraceae bacterium
GGCCAGCACCGGCCCCAGCTCGCGTGTCACCGACAGCACCACCAGGCTGGAGACGGCGCTCTCGGCCGAGAACCGGGCCAGGCCGGTCGAGGATTGCAGCGCCAGCACCATGCCGGTGAACACCGCCGTCAACGCCACCACCGGCAGGCTGAAGAAGCCGATCTCGACCAGGGCGCGGCCGAACATCCGGCCATAGAACGGCGGCCGCACCAGATGCGACAGCCCGGCCACGCCGAACAGCGCCACCCGGCCGGACACCGCCATCATGTCGAACAGTCCGCGTCCGATGGCTGCGACGAACTCTGCAAGCCTCGTCAATTGACGTAGTCGCGGCGGTAGCGGCGACCAAGCGAGGTCAGTATCTCGTACGGGATGGTCCGGGCCTCGGCGGCGACCCGTTCGAGCGGGTGGTCCGGCCCGATCAACTGCAACAGGCTGCCCGGGCCGACCTTCGGGTGGTCGGTCACGTCATAGGTGGTGAGGTCCATGGAGACACGCCCTACCAGCGGCACCGGCCTGCCGTCAAAGCTGGCCTGCCCGCGCCCGGACAGCGCTACCGGCCAGCCATCGGCGTAGCCCACGCCGAGCACGGCGATCCGGCTCGGGCGCGGCGCCCGCCACAGCGCGTTGTAGCCAACCGTCCCGCCCACTCCGACGTCGCGCACCTGCAGCACGCGGGCGTCGAGACGCACGGCCGCGCGCAGCGGATGCGGCCGGTCCGGTCTCGGGTTGACGCCGACCAACGCCGCGCCCGGACGCGCCAGGTCGGAGGCGAATTCCGGCCCGAGGAACAGACCGGACGAGTTGGCGAGGCTGCACGGCGCCGACGGCAGCAAGTCCCTTGCGGCGCCGAAGCGCTCGAGCTGGCGTTGGTTGACCGGGTCGTCCGGCCGCTCCGCCGAGACCAGGTGCGTCATCACGTAGAGCAGGTCGACACCGCGCAGCCGTGCGGGATCGCGGCGCAGCGCCGCGACATCGGGCGGCTCCAGCCCAAGTCGCGAAATGCCGGTGTCGACATGCAGCAGCGCCGGCAGTGGCTCGCCGCGTGCCCGCCCGAGGGCGGCCCAGCGGTCGACCTCGCCCAGGCTGCCCAGCACGGGAGCGATGCCCTGCGCGGCGAACGCCGCCTCGTCGCCGGGCAGCACCCCGTTCAGCACCGCGAGCAACGCTTTCGGCACCACCGGCCGCAGCAGCAACGCCTCACTGAGATGCGCCACAAAGAAATGCCGGCAACCAACTGCATACAAACGGCTTGCGATCGGCACGGCACCCAGTCCGTAGCCGTCCGCCTTGACCACGGCGGCCGTGGCGCCGGGGGCGTGGAGCATCGCCAGCGCACGCCAGTTCGCCTCGATCACGCCGAGGTCGATGGTGAGCGTGGCCGCGTCAGTCAGCGTCGTGGCCGCTGTGGTGCAGGTCGATGTCGGTGAAGCGGGTGAACTCGCCCTCGAAGAACAACTCTATCGTGCCGGTCGGTCCGTGGCGTTGCTTCTCGATTATCAGATCGGCGCGGTTGTGGGCCTTTTCCATTGCCCTTTGCCACTCATCCGTCGCCTTGTGGAACTTATCGTCATCGGAACCCAACTGCTTCGGTTGGCGCTGCGCCAAGTAATACTCGTCGCGGTAGACGAACATCACCACGTCGGCGTCCTGCTCGATGCTGCCGCTCTCGCGCAGGTCGGACAGTTGCGGCCGCTTGTCGTCGCGGCTCTCGACCGCGCGAGACAATTGCGACAAAGCCAGCACAGGCACCGCCAGCTCCTTTGCGATTGCCTTCAAACCTTGGGTGATCATGCTGATTTCCAGCACCCGACTTTCAGGCTTGGTGCCGGCGGACGGGCGCATTAGCTGCAGGTAATCAACGATCACCAGACCCAGGCCCTTGGTGCGTTTCAGTCGGCGGCAGCGGGTGCGTAGCGCCGACAGAGTGATCGCCGGCGTATCGTCGATATGCAGCGGAACACTGCTGATCTCGCGGCTGACTTGCACGAACCGATCAAAATCCTTCTGGTTGATGTCGCCACGACGAATGCGGTCGGCGGACACCTTCGCCTCCTCCGCGAGCAGGCGGGTCGCCAGTTGCTCGGCGCTCATCTCCAGCGAGAAGATCGCGACGCTGGCTTTTGGAACCGCATTCGGATCGGTGACTCGCGCCTCGGCCAACAATGAGCGCGCCGCTCCAAACGCAATCTTCGTAGCCAGCGCGGTCTTGCCCATGCCGGGCCGCCCGGCCAGGATCAACAAGTCGGACGGGTGCAATCCGCCAGTCTTCTTATCAAGGTCACGCAACCCGGTCGAAAGGCCGGAAACATGGCCGGCTCGGTGCCATGCCCGTTCCGCCGTGACGATCGCGTCCGTCAGCGCCGACTCAAGGCTCACGAAGCCGCCCTGGCTCGGCCCGCGCGAGGCGAGGTCGAACAGCGCCTGCTCGGCGGCCTCGACCTGGCCCACGCCGTCCAGCTCGGCGACCGCCCCGAAGGCGTTGTTGACGACGACCTCGCCGATGTCGATGAGCTGGCGGCGCAGCCAGGCGTCGTGGATGGCGCGGCCATACTCGCCGGCGTTGATGATGCCCACCATCGCCGACAGCAGTTGCGCCAGGTAGGCGGTACCGCCGACCTCGTCGAGCACCCCGGCGTGCTCGAACTCGCCCTTCAACGTCACCACGTCGGCCAGTTGGCCATTGTCGACGCGGCGCTGGACGGCGGCGAAGATGCGGCCGTGGATCGGGTCGACGAAATGGTCGGGGGCGAGGAAGTCGGCGACCCGCTCGTAGGCCTTGTTGTTGGCCAGCAGCGCGCCGAGCAGCGCCTGTTCGGCCTGCTCGTTGGACGGCGGGCGCCGCTGTGAAAGGCCGAGCAGCGGCGCGTCGGCGAAGGACTGTCCAGGCTGGGCGGACCCTGGACGGGCGGGGTAGGTGTTCATGGGTGACGCCAGCATAGACCGGCGCCACGCCCGACAGCCTGTGGATAACATAAACTAGCGGGGATGGAATCGCGCCCGACGGTTCGCTCCCCACCCTGTGTTGCTCGGCTACACCGTCTGCAGCCGATGCGTCGCCGCCTGCTGTTCGGCGGCGCCGATGTAATCGCGGGTCAACGGCAAGGTGTCGACCGCCCGGGCCATCTGGATCTGGAAGTTGACGTGGCCCTCGTGGCGGAATGCCAGTTCGGAGCCGGCCAGGTAGAACTCGAACATGCGGCAGAACCGCTCGTCGTAGATGCCGGCGATGGCGTCGCGGTTGGCGGCGAAGCGGCGGCGCCAGTGGCGGATGGTCTCGGCGTAGTGCAGCCGCAGCACCTCGACGTCGGTCACGAACAGCCCGGCGCGCTCGATCGCAGGCAACACCTCCGACATCGCCGGGCTGTAGCCGCCGGGGAAGATGTACTTGGTGAACCACGGGTTCGTCGCCCCCGGCCCGTCGCTGCGGCCGATGGTGTGCAGCAGCGCCACCCCGTCCGGCGCCAGGCAGCGCTTCACCACTTCGAAGAAGCCACGGTAGTGGTTGACGCCGACATGCTCGAACATGCCGACCGAGACGATGCGGTCGAATCGACGGTCGAGGGCGCGGTAGTCGAGCAGCTCGAAGCTCACGCGGTCGGACAGGCCCTCGGCCGCCGCCCTGGCCTGCGCCTCGGCGAGTTGCTCGGTCGAGAGCGTGATGCCGGTGACGCGGGCGCCGTGGTCGCGCGCCAGGGTCAGCGCCATGCCGCCCCAGCCGCAGCCGATGTCCAGCACCTCGAGGTCGGGCCGGTCCAGCTTCAGCTTGGCGGCGATGTGGCGCTTCTTGGCCGCCTGGGCCTCCTCCAACGTCTCGTCGCCGCGCGGGAAGTAGGCGCAGGAATATTGCCGGTCGCGGTCCAGGAACAGGCTGTACAGCCTGCCGTTGAGGTCGTAATGATGCGCCACGTTGCGCCGCGCGCGCCGGGCGGGGTTGAACTGCACCACCCGCCGCACCGACTGCATCGCCCGCACCCGCATCGCGATCATCGGGTTGGAGGAGTCCTCCGCCGCCATGTTGGCGAGGAAGAGGTCGAGCAGCTCGTAGACGCTGCAGTCGATGGTCTGCAGCCCGCCTTCCATGTAGGCTTCCCCAACCGCCAGCAGCGGGTTGATGAGGATGCGCCGGACGGTGTTGGCGTCGGCCATGGCGACCATCGCCTCCGGTCCTGGCTGGCCGGTGTAGGTGGACAGGCTGCCGTCCGGCCATTTCACGGTCAGGCGGCCAAGCACGATGAATTTTCTGAGGATGTGGTTGAGGGCGGCTTGCATCGACAGGCTCCGAGTCAGCTATGCACCGCGCAAAGCTGACTGCGAAACCAAACGGTAAACAACCGTCCACATCTTGATAAAGCCGTGAACGCGGGATCGTCGCCGCGAACCGGCGGCGTCAGGGCGCCGCGGACGCCTCCGGCTCGGCGTCGAACAGCGACTCGGCGGCACCGTCGTCGGCTTCCTCGGCATCGCGACCGACGCGCTCGCCACGCGCCTGGCGTTCCGCCTCCTCCGGGCTGCGGGCGACGTTCACCACCACCGGCAGGGACACCTCCGGGTGCAGCACGATGCGCACGGTGCTGAGGCCCAGCGTCTTGATCGGGTGCGGCAGCACGACCTGCGAGCGCTCGACCGTGAGGCCGCCCGCGACGCAGCCATCGGCCACGTCGCGTGACGACACCGAGCCATACAGCGCCCCGGAATCACCGGCCGAGCGGATGATGACGACCGACAGGCCTGCCATGCGCTCCGCCAGCCGCTCGGCTTCCTCCCGGCGCTTCAGGTTCAGCGCTTCCAGCTGCACGCGCTGCTGCTCGAAGCGGGCGCGGTTGTCCTTGTTGGCGCGCAGCGCCTTCTTCTGCGGCAACAGGAAGTTGCGCGCGAAGCCCGGCTTCACCCGGACCACGTCGCCCATCTGGCCCAGCTTATCGACACGCTGGAGCAGGATCAGTTCTACGGCGGCCATTGGGATGCTCCGATCAGGCCAGGATGTATGGCAACAGGGCGAGGAAGCGGGCGCGCTTGATCGCCTGCGCCAGCTCGCGCTGCTTCTTGGCCGAGACCGCGGTGATGCGGCTCGGCACGATCTTGCCGCGCTCGCTCAGGAAACGCGACAGCAGACGGACGTCCTTGTAGTCGATCTTTGGCGCGTGCGGGCCGGAGAACGGGCAGGACTTGCGCCGGCGATAGAACGGCCGGCGCGCCCCGGCGGCGGCACCGGCTCCGCGGCGATCGGAGGTCTGCGGAGAGGCTGCTTCGGACATTGGAGGCTCCTGGGACCGGATTATTCTTCGACGGGGCGGAAGCCGCCGTCACGCTCGCCGTCGCGGCCGTCGCCATCGCGCGCGCGGAATTCCTCGCGGTCGTCGTAGCCACGCTTGCGGCCGCTGTCGAAGCGCCCGGCCGGCTTCGGGCCACGGAAGCCGCGCTCGCGGTCGTCGGACTTGCGCGACAGGATGGCGCTCGGCGCCTCCTCGATCTCGTCGACGCGGATGGTCATGAACCGCAGCACGTCCTCGTTGAGGCCGAGTTGACGCTCCATCTCGGCCATCGAGGCTGGCTTGGCGCTGAGGCCGAGGAGCATGTAATGCCCCTTGCGGTTCTTCTTGATGCGGTACGCGAGGCTGCGCAGGCCCCAGTACTCGCGCTTGCGGACTTCGCCGCCGTCCGGCTCGAACTGCGTCGCGATGGTGTCCGCGATGCCCTCGACCTGCTGCTGCGTCACGTCGTTGCGCGCGATGAGCACGCATTCGTACAATGGCATGTGGTCCCCTCTGGCTTGTCTCCGCTCCGGGTCAGGGACCCCGCGCCGGGATGGCGCGTGAGCATAGCCGGGGAACGCCGATCCCCCGGCAGGGAAGCGGCGCTATATACACCGCGCCTGCCGGGACGCAAGGAGCCGTCGCGTCAGGGCGTCGGCGCAGCCATCAGCTTGTCGGCGTGATCGACCGCTTCCTGGCATTCCATCGGGTCGGCCTCGTTGGCCTCCTTCTTGGCGCGCTTGATGTCGTATTCGACCAGTCGCTTGACCTTGGCGTCGCTGACCTTGGCCACCTGCGACTGCATCCGCTGGATGTCGGCGTTGCAGTCCGCCCAGGCGGGCGACGTTGCCGCCAAGGCAAGCGCTGCCGCCAGTCCGAACTTCCGGTGCCGCGTCATGGTGGTCATTCTCCGCGCTGGGTCTTGCCGAGGTCGATGCCGCTGCGCCGCTCCGGGTATGGCGCGCCGTGGGTCATGCCGTCCCAGACGACGCGGTTCATCAAATCGGCCGGCACGCGGTCCTCCGCCGTCCAGTCGAAGCCGGCGGTCTGCTCCGCCCACCACGAGGCCGGCCGCGTCGGCGCCATCGGCCTCATGCCGGCGAACTTGGCGGGCGTCAGCCGCTGCGCCGAGGTGCTGTCGAGATAGGCCGAGGGTGTCGCCTGGTAGCTCCACCGCGACTGGTTCAGGTCGAACACGTCGGTCATCGGGCCGAGATAGGCGTCGTTGAGGTTGAGGTGGTCGATGCCGAGCACGTCCTCCATGGTGCGCAGCATGTTGACCGTGGTGTAGCGGGTCTTCACCACGGCGTGCTGCTTGACGTAGGGACCGACCACGTAGGCGGTGCTGCGATGGGCGTCGACATGATCCGGGCCGTCCTGCGCGTCGTCCTCGATCACGAAGATCAGCGTGTCGCCGGCATACGGGCTGTTGGCCACCGCCTGCGCCACCAGGCCCACCGAGTAGTCGTTGTCGGCTTGCTGCGTCTCCGGCGTGGTGAAGCCGTCGATCGCGGTGGCGAAGTTGCCCATGTGGTCGTGCATCAGGCGCAGCAGCGTGAGGTTCGGCAGGTTGCCGTTGGCCACGTACTGGTTGAACTCACGTTGCCACTCGACGAAGCGGAACACGTCCGGGAAGTTGTTGTCGAAGCTGCGGAAATACGGGTCGGTCACGGGGCGCAGGGTCGGGTTGGTGCTGTACGCGACCGTCACGTCGGCCGAGTACGGGTCCTCCAGCAACGGGATCTGCAACGCAGGCGTCGGCCCCGAGTAGCGCGTGAGGTCGATCAGGAAGCCGTAGTTGCGCACCGTGAGCCCGGCGCGGGTGGCCGAGTCCCACAGGTAGCCACTCTGTTGCGGCGTGCCCTGGGGGCCGTCCGGCGCGCCGTCGTTGTTGGTGCCGGGCAGCAGGTTGGCGGTGCCGCCCGGAAGTGCGGCGGTGATCTGGCTGTAGCCTGGCAGCGCGGCCTCGCGGTCGGCCGTGGTCGCGATACCGATGTCGACGTTGCGGTTCTGGCCCTCGCTCTCGTATGGCGCGCCGCGGCCGTTCGGGTTGATCGGGCTGTTGGCGTAGTTCAGCGGGATGTTCTTGGTCACGCTGTCGGTCTCGCGCGCCGTCGTGCTCCACGCCCAGCCGTTGCCGCTCACCTCGCCGCTATCGAAGAAATTGTCCAGGTTGACGAAGTCGTTGGCAAGGTTGTGGAAATTCGGCGTCACGCTGCTGCCGAACACGGTGAGCGACGGGTCGCCGTTGCTGCCGTTTCCCACGTCGCCCAGCACCTGGTCGTAGGTGCGGTTCTCCTTGACGATGTAGATGACGTGGTGGATGCGCTGGTGCAGCGCCGCCATCACGCCGGCGTCGTGCGGGTCGGTGGCGACGTTGTAGCGGTTGTTGGACGCCACCTGCTGCGTGAGGTTGGCGAGGTCGGCGGCCTTGGGCGCCGGCAGCGCGAGCAGGCCGCCCTGCTCCAACTGGAACACGTACTGGTTGGAGGCGTTGGCGTCGGTGGCCGCCTGGGCGTTGCCCTGCGGGTAGGTGGTGCCGGTCAGGCGCGAGGTGGCGCTGGTCAGGTGCCCCGGGTTCGGGCCGGGGTCGCTCTTGCCGTTGACCACGTAGAGCATGGCGCCGTTGGCGCCGACGCTGACCGCGTTGGGATACCAGCCGGTCGGGATCAGGCCGATCACCTGCTCCGCCTGCGGCCCGGTCAGCGCGATCACCGCCAGCGAGTTGGCGCCGCCGTTGGTCACGTAGAGCATGGTGCCGTCGGGCGAGACCGCGAGGTTGTTGGCGCCGGCGCCGGTGTAGTGCTCCTGCTTGGCCAGCAGGCCGGGAGGCGCGATGGTGTCGATCTGCTTGCGCACCGCGTTGGTGGCGGTGCTGATCATCGCCACGGTGTCGGAGTTGTCCTGGGTGACGTACAGCTCGTCCTGGGTGATGGTGTTGTTGAACACCATGCTGTTCGGGCTGCCCGGCAACGGGATGCGGGTCACGAGCTTCGGCGCGGCCCCGCTGATGTCGACTACCACGACCTCGCGGTCGCGCACGCTGGAGACGTAGACCGTGCCCTCGCCCTTGACCGCGACGGTGAACGGCGTCTCGCCGCCGGCCACGCCGTCGGCGCCGGGCGTGGTGTTGAACGGGCGCAGGTCGTATTCGAACTTCACCTTGCCGGTCGCGGTGTCGACCACGCTGATCGAGTCGTTGTAGGCGTTGGCCGCGACCAGCGTGGCGCCGCTGGGCGACAGCGCCAGGCCGGAGACGCCCGGCGGCTGGTTGAGGCCGTTGCCGCCGAGCAGGAAGGTGCTGCCGGAAGGCGCCGCGTGGCCGAGCGCGATGCTGGCGGCCTCGGTCCAGCGTCCGGGGCCGCCCGGCGTCTTGCTGTAGACATGGACCAGGTCGTCGACGCCGCCGGAAGCGTAGAACGTCAGGCCGTCGGGCGAGTAGACCAGTCCGACATAGGTGTCGGGCACCTGGATGACCTGCACCAGGTTCGGCTTCTGCGCGTTCGACCCGGAGATGTCGTAGACGAACACGTATTCGTTCGAGCCAGCGGGGTCGAACTTGCCCTTGTTCGTGCCGCTCGTGGCGCTGAGATTGTTGTAGCCGCTGGTCATCACCAACAGCTCGGTCTGGTTGCCGTTCACCGCCGTCTTGATGGCGCCGTTGGCGCGGAAGTCGGGGTAGTCCTTGAGGCCGGGGTTCAGCGTGGTGAACACGGCGCCGGTCGCGGCGGTCGGGCTGATGAACTGGCCGGTCGGCACCGGGGTCTGGATCGGCGACTCCATCTGGCCGTCGTCGACGTCGGCCCGGGCCAGGCCGGCCAGCCCGGCCCAGATGGTCGCCCCAAGCAACACCGCTTTCGAGACACGCGCGACACCACGATAGATCATAGGACACTGCCTGCTATTCGCGGCGACCCTGCGACACTTTGGCCAGGAACGGCAATCCCGCCTTGCCTACCGTTTGAAGAATGTTCGTTTCTTTATCGGTTTATTTTGAAGACGTAAACCATCTACGACACGATGCTTGCGGCGTGCTCGGCGATGGCGCCGGCGGTGGTCAGCCAGACATGTTCTCGCTGCTGTTCAACATGGCGAAGCGCCCGGCGAAGTTGGCGCAGGCGGAACGGCTGGCCCACGATGTACGGGTGCAGCGCGATGCCCATGACCAGCGGCTCCGTGGCCGATTGCGCCAACATCTCGTCGAACTGGTCGACGATCGTGTCGGCGAACTGCGCCGCGCCATCGTGGCGGGCCACGATCGCCGGTATGTCGTTGACCTCCTGCGGATACGGCACCGCCAGGATGCGGCCGCCGGCGCGGGTGCGAAGCCACACCGGCTGGTCGTCCATGCACCAGTCGAACACATAGCGGTAGCCGGCCTCGGCAAGCAGGTCGGGCGTGATCCGGCTCTCGGAAATCCACGGCCCGAGCCAGCCGGCGGGGGCGCGGCCCTCGGCGGCGGCGAGGCGCTCGGTGGCGTCGGCGATGAGCTGCCGCTCCGCCGCTTCGTCGAGCGTGCCTTGGCGCTCGCTGTTGCTGCGGCCGTGCCCCACCACCTCGTCGCCGCGCGCCCGCACCGCGTCCATAAGCGCCGGGCAATGGTCGTAGACGCCGCTGTTGACGATGACCGAGAGCGGCCAACCCAGCTCGTCGAACAGGTCGAGCAGCCGCCAGGCGCCGACCCGGTTGCCGTAGTCCCGCCAGGCGTAATTGAGCACGTCGGGCTGCGGGCCGCCGGGCGCCAGTTCCGCGCCGAGCCCCTCGCCCCAGGCGAAATGCTCCAGGTTGAGGCCGACATACACCGCGAGCCGGCGGCCAGCCGGCCAGTCGTAGGTGGGGCGGCCGCGGATCGCCGCATAGTCGTAGCGGCCATGATGCGGCAGGCCCGTCACCGCCCGGCCGGCGGCGGCACCCGGTCGAGCACGGCGGCGGCGGCCTCGCCGAACGCCAGCAGCCAGGCGTCGCGCCCGAGCGCCGCGGTGACGTGCAGCCCGATCGGCAGCCCCTCCGGCGACACGCCGCACGGCAGCGAAAGACCGGGGCAGCCGGTCACGTTGGAGGCGGCCACGAACAGCATCTCGTCCGAGACGCCTTCGTGCATCGGCGGGTCCTCGGCGGGCGCCACGTACGGCACGGTGGGCGCCAGCAGCGCGTCGACCCGCTCGAACAGCGTCACGAACGCCTCGGACAATCGGCCGCGCAGGCGCTGCGCCCGCACCAGGTCGACCGCCGGCACCGCGAAGCCGGCCGCGACCTGCGCCCTGGTCTCCGGGCCGAACGCCTCGGGGGCGCGGGCGAGGCGTTCGGCGTGGACCACCGCCGCCTCCGGCCCGAGCAACGCCATCAGCGCCTCGGAAGCCTGATCGAGCTCGGGCACTTTGACCTCGACCAGCATGGCGCCCGCCGACCGCAGCCGCTCGCAGGCGGTGTCGAAGGCGTGGCGCACCTCAGCCGTGAGGCAGGCCGCGTCCCGCTGCGCCGGGACCACGCCGAGCCGCAGCCCACGCAGACCGAGCGCCGCGAGGTCGAACTCGCGTCCGGTCATCGCGGACAGCATCAGCATCGCGTCGACCGGACTGCGCGCCAGTGGCCCGCCGTGGTCGAGCGTCCAGGACAGCGGCAGGCAGCCGTCGAGGCTGACCAAGCCGTAGCTGGGCTTCAGCCCGACGATGCCGCAATAGGACGCGGGAATCCGGATCGAGCCGCCGGTGTCGGTGCCCACGGCGGCAAAGCACAGCCCGGCCGCGACGGCAGCCGCCGAGCCGCCGCTCGACCCGCCCGAGGTGCGGCCAGGATCGTGCGGGTTGTTGGTCTGGCCGACGTCGGGATGCACCGCGCCGTAGGCGAACTCGAGCATGTTGGTCTTGGCCACGATCACGGCGCCCGCCCGCCGCAGCGCCGCCACCACGGCGGCGTCGTGCTCCGGGTGTTCGGCGAAACTGGCGTGCGCACCGAAGCGGGTCGGGCTGCCGGCGAGGGCGAACAAGTCCTTCACCATGACCGGGACGCCGTGCAGCGGGCCACGGTCGAGGCCGCGCGCCAGCTCCTCCCCCGCTTGCGCCGCCGTCGCCAGCGCCTCCGCTTCCAGCATGGTGGCGATGGCGTTGAGCCGTGGCTCGGCCTTGGCCACGCGCGCGAGGCAGTCGCGCGTCGCCTCGACCGGCGACAACGAACCGTCGCGGTAGCAACGGCCGAGCGCCGGGATCGACAGGAAGGCGATGTCGCCCGCTACTACGGTTGGGATCATGCCGCGACGGCGTGCTGGTCCGCCCTCGCCGCGACGTGGCAGGCGGCGAGCCGCCCGTCGCGCAGCGGCGCCAGCTTCGGGCGCTCGGTGCGGCACACCGCGACCGCCTCGGGGCAGCGCGGATGGAACGGGCAACCCGGCGGCGGGTCGACCGGGCTGGGCAGCTCGCCGCGCACGGCGTCGACGCTGTTGCGCCGCGCCGGGTCGAGTTCCGGGGCAGCCGCCAGCAGCGCTCGCGCGTACGGGTGGCGCGGGTCGGCGAACAGCGCCTCGGTGTCCGCCAGCTCGACCACCCGGCCCAGGTACATCACCGCCACCCGGTGCGACAGGTGGCGCACCAGCCGCAAATCGTGGGCGATGAACAGCACCGTCAGATGCAGCCGGGTCTGCAATTCCAGCAGCAGGTTGACCATCTGCGCCTGCACCGAGAGGTCCAGCGCCGAGACCAGTTCGTCGGCGATCAGGCAGTCGGGCTCCATCGCCAGGGCGCGGGCGATGCCGATGCGCTGGCGCTGGCCGCCGCTGAACTCGTGCGGGAAGCGGCGCATCGCGTCCCGCGGCAGGCGGACCTTGTCCATCAGCTTGGCCACGCGGTCGGCGATCTCGCCGCCGCCGCGCGCCAGGCCGAAGTTGCGCAACGGCTCCGCGA
>CAXUHK010000030.1:12161-29437 GCA_964250775.1 uncultured Acetobacteraceae bacterium
GGGCGGGGGGGGCGGCGGGGCGGGGGGCGCGCGTGCGTGCGGGGGGGGCGCTGGCCGCCGCTGAACTCGTGCGGCCGGCGGTGCGCCGCCTCGCGCGGCAGCCGCACGAGGTCCATCAGCTCGCCGATGCGGGCGTCGATCTGCCGGCGCGGGCGCATCCGGTGCACCCCCAGCGCCTCGGCCAGGATGGCGCGCACCGTCATGCGCGGGTTCAATGAGCCGTACGGGTCCTGGAACACCATCTGCGCGCGGCGGTTGTAGCGACGCAGGTCGGCTCCGCGCAGCCGCACCACGTCGAAGCCGTCGAAGTCGATGCTGCCGGAATCGACCGGCTGCAGCCGCACCAGGCAGCGCGCCAGCGTCGACTTGCCGCAGCCGCTCTCGCCCACGATGCCCAGCGTCTCGCCGCGCCGTACCGCGAGGTCGACCTGCGACAGCGCGTGCACCCGCGAGCGCGGCGCCCGGCGCAGCGCGTCGGCGAACGAGCGGCGCAGCGGGAACGTCTTGGTGAGCTGGTCCACCACCAGAAGCGGGTCTCCCGCCAGACCCGTCACCGGCTCCACCGCCACGGCGGGAGCGCGCTCGAAGCGGCGCTGCCCGACTTCCTCGCAATGGACGCAGGCGGAGCTGTGCCCCGGCGACAGCTCCAGCAGCTTCGGCCGCCCGGCCTCGCAGGCCGAACTGGCGAAGCCGCAGCGCGGCACGAACGGGCAGGTCGCGCCGGCGCTGCCCGGCAGCGGCGGCGCGCCGCCGAACGGGCGCAGCGGCTGGCGCGCCGCCCGCGCCCGGGCCGCCGCCCCCCCCCCCCCCCCCCCCCCCCCCCCCCCCGCCGATCGGGCGCAGCGGCTGGCGCGCCTGCTGCGCGTCCGGCACCGATTGCAGCAGGCCCAGCGTGTAGGCATGGCCCGGCCGCGCGAACACCTGGGCGACGCCGCCGATCTCGGCAATGCGGCCCGAGTACATCACCGCCACCCGGTCGCAGCTCTGCGCCACCACGCCGAGGTCGTGCGTCACCAGCACCACCGCCATGCCCAGCGTCTCGCGCAGCCGCAGCAGCAGCTTGAGGATCTGGTCCTGGATGGTGACGTCGAGCGCCGTGGTCGGCTCGTCGGCCAGCAGCAGCTTGGGGCTCGACGCCAGCGCTATGGCGATCATCGCGCGCTGGCGCATCCCACCCGAGAACTGGTGCGGGTAGTCGTCGAGCCGGCGCGGCGCCGCCGGGATGCCGACCAGATCCAGCAGCTCGACCGCGCGGCGTCGGCGGGCGGCGCGGCCCAACTCGCTGTGCGCCTCCAGGTTCTCCAGGATTTGCCGGCCGACGCTGGACACCGGGTTCAGCGCCGTGGTCGGCTCCTGGAAGATCATGCCGATCTCGCGCCCGCGCACCGCGCGCATCCGGGCCTCGGACAACGCCAGCAGGTCGGTCCCGCGCCACAGCACCTCGCCGGTGACGCGGCCGGGCGGGCGCACCAGGCGCAGGATCGAGCGCAGCGTCATGCTCTTGCCCGAACCGCTCTCGCCGACCAGGCCCAGCATCTCGCCTTCCCGCACGTCGAGGTCGACGCCATCGACGATGGCGACGTCGCCGCGCGGCGTCATGAAGCGGGTGCGCAGGCCGCGCACGGACAGCAGCGTCACCGGCGAACCGCCATCAGGTCGGCCAATCCGTCGCCGAGCAGGCTCAGCCCGCAGCCGCAGGCCACGATCGCCGCCCCCGGGAACACCGTCATCCACCAGGCGGTCTCCATGAAGTTCTTGCCGTCGGCGACGATCACGCCCCATTCGGCGGTGGGCGGCTGCGCGCCCAGGCCGAGATAGCCGAGGCTCGACCCCAGCAGGATGTCGAGCGCCATGTCGGTCATCCAGTAGACCACCACGGCGGTCAGCGCGTTGGGCAGCAGGTGGCGGAAGATGATGCGCAGGTCGCCGTAGCCCATGACGCGGCCGGCGGCGGCGAAGTCGGCGCGGCGCAGCACCAGCATCTCGGCCCGCACCAGCCGCGCGTAGAACACCCAGCCGACCACGCTGACCGCGATGTAGACGTTGATCAGGCCGGGTCCGAGCACCGCCACGATCGCGATGACCAGCACGATGAAGGGAAAGGTGATGACCACGTCGACCACGCGGCCGAAGATCGCGTCGAGCCAGCCGCCGTAATAGCCGACGAAGGCGCCGACCACGGTGCCGAACAGCATCGGCGGCAGGGTGCAGAACAGCGCGATCTGCAGGTCGACCTGCGCCGCCCACAGGGTGCGCGAGAACACGTCGCGGCCGAAATTGTCGGTGCCGAACAAGTGCTGCCAGCTCGGCCCGACCTGCAGGTTGTCGTAGTCGAAGCTGAGCGGGTCATAGGGGGCGAGCAAGCCAGGCAGTACCGCCGCCAGCACGAACAGCGCGGTGAGCAGCACGCCGATCAGGAACGGCACCGGCAGCCGGCCGACCCTGGGCCGCCGCCGCCGCAGCGGTGGCGCGTCCGACGACAGGGTGGGCGCGGCCCCGCTCATGCGGCTGCCCTAGGATCGAGCCAGCTCTCCAGCAGGTCGGTCGCGATGAACACCAGCGACACCATCACCGCCAGCACCAGCGTCACTCCCTGCACCACCGGGTAGTCGCGCCCGAACGTGGCTTCCACCACCAGCGCGCCGATGCCAGGCACGGCGAACACGCTCTCGACGATGACGGTGTTGCCGAGCAGCACGCCGATGTTGAGGCCGAGCAGCGCCACGGTGGAGATCAGCGCGTTGCGCAATACGTGCCCGGTCATCACCCGCCATGGCGACAACCCCTTGGCACGGGCGAAGTCGACGTATTCCGAGTCGAGCACGCCGATCACGGCGCTGCGCAGGCTGCGCATCAGGATCGCCGCCAGGCTCAGCGCCAGCGTCAGCGCCGGCAGGAACAGGTGGTACAGCTCGTCCCAGAACCCCTCGCCGCTGCCGCCGACCGGGAACCAGTGCAACTGCGCGCCGAGGAAGCCCAGCAGCAGCAGGCCGAGATAGAAGGTGGGGGTCGACAGCCCGATCTGGAACGCGCCGCGCAACGCGACGTCGGTGCCCTGGTTGCGCCGCAGCGCCGCAAGGAACGCCAGCGGCACCGCCAGTGCCAGCGCGATGACCGACGATAGCCCGACCAGCGCCAGAGTCACTGGCAGCCGGTCCAGGATCACCCGCGTCACTGGGATACGCCGCGTCACCGACATGCCGAGGTCGCCGTGCGCGAGACGGCCCAGGAACAGCCCAAATTGCACGTAGATTGGCTGGTCGAAGCCCATCTGCGCGTTGAGCCGCGCCATGTTCTCCGGCGTGGCGCGGCTGCCCAGCAACGCGCTGGCCGGATCGCCCGGCAACAGCCGCACCAGCACGAAGATGACAACGCCGATCAGCACCAGCGTGGGAATAGCCTGCAATAGCCGGCCAAGGATGCGGGCGAGCACGGCGGGCGGCTATTTCTCCACGTAGGCGGTATCAAACACGTAGTTGCCCAGCGGGATTTGCATGAAGCCGTGGACCTGCTTGCGGCTGGCGGCCGCGAACGGGGTCTCATACAGAAAGAACATTGGCGCGCCTTGCACGAATACCTGCTGAATTTCCTTGTACTGGGCGGCACGCTTGCCAGGGTCCTGCTCTACTTGGCTCTGCTCGTAAAGCGCGTCGATGCGGTCGCTCTTCCAGCCGCTGTATTGGCTTTTCACGGTGGGGTAGTAGGCGAAATACGAGGTGATCTCGTTGGGATCGGCGATGTCGTTGGTCCAGTAGCCGGTCCGCATCTGGAAGTCGTACTTGTGGTAGTGCGCGTCGAGCGAGACCAGATCCATCTGCTGGATCGACAGCTTCACGCCGAGCGGCGCCCACATTTGTTGCATCGCAGCCAATTGCGCTACTTCGTCGGCCTTCCCGGCTTGTGACAGCACTACGAGGTTGAAGCCCTTCGCGTAGCCGGCTTCAGCCAGCAGCGACTTGGCCTTTGCCATGTTATATGGGTAGACTTGTTCCGTTCCGACATACAGCGGCGTAGTCGATGGCATGTAGGAACGCATCGGAGCGCCTATGCCGTGAGTAACAATTTGGATGATCGCCTTCTTGTTCAACGCAAAATTAAGAGCCTGGCGCACCTTCTCGTTAGACAATGGATTCGGTGTGCCGTCGTTCAGCTTTGGCCGCGCATTAAGCTGCACGTAGTTCACCTGGGTCGACGGGAACAGGTCCATGCTGACCGTAGGGTCGGCACCCAGTTCCTTGGCGCGCGCATACGGCACAAACTCGGTGGCGTCGATCTGGCCGGCCTTGAGTTGCAGGATGCGGGTCGCGTCGTCCGGCACGATGGTGAGGTCGACCTCGTCGAGATACGGCAGCGGCGTGCCGCTGGCGTCCTTGCCCCAGTAGTACGGGTTGCGCTTGAGCACCATCTTGCTGCCGCGCTGCCAGCTATCCAGCATGAACGGTCCGGCGCCGACCGGGTGCTCGGCGAAGCTGTGCGCGCGCTCCTCGTCGGTGCCGCCCTTGGCCGCCATGAACAGCTTCTTCGGCATGATCGCGGCGTTGAACGTGGCCAGCGCCGCCGGCAGGCTGGGGTCCGGGTTCTTCAGCGTCAGCACCACCTTGTCGGCGCCGTCGGCCGCCACCTTGTCAATCGAGGCGAGCAGGAAGTTCCAGGTCCCGGCCTTGGGGTCGCGGGCGCGGTCGAGCGACCACACCACGTCCTCCGGCGTGAGCGGGCTGCCGTCGGCGAACTTGGTGCCCGTCCGCAGCGTCACGGTGAAGGTCTTGCCGTCGGCCGAGGCGCCCCAGGCGGTCGCCAACGCCGGCTGCACGCCCTTGCCGTCGGCGGCCGGCGCCAGCAGGCCGGCGTTGAGGCTGGTCAGGATCCAGATGTCGGTGTTGTTGTCGTTCAGCACCGGGTCGAGGAACAGCGAGTCGGCGTTGCGCGCGAAGGTCAGCTTGCCGCCGCGCACCGGCTGCGCCTCGGCCGCCATCGTTCCCGCCAACGCCGCCCCGATGATCGCCGACCGCAAGAGCAATGACCGCATGTTCGCCTCAACCTATGTCACGAGATCGGTAACGCTAGGGGCACCCTCGGAGCCAAGTCAACGCGACAGCCACGCCGGGATCACGGTTATTTCGGAGTGCGGCACAACCCTTGCACCAAGGGTGGCATCCCGCCTCGCGAATGGGCAGCAAGTGCCCGCGGCGCGGGCGTTCAACGGTGGGACAGGCGTTCGATCTCGGCCACCATCGCGTCGGTCGTGACCTGGCGGCAGTAGCCGCGGTTGTTGCGCAGCGACCAGTCGTGCCGTTCCTGGGTCAGCGTGGCGCAGGCGTCGGTCACGGTCGTCACCAGGTAGCCGAGGTCGCAGGCGTCGCGCACCGCGCTGTCGATGCACTGGTCGGTCAGCACGCCGGCCACGATCAGCGAGCGCACGCCGAGGTTGCGGTAGACATAGTCGGCGTTGGTCGAGATGAACAACGAGGACGAGGTCTTGCGGAACACCATCTCGTCGCCGGCCGGCGCGATCGCGTCGAGCACCTGGCCGTCCCAGGAGCCGCGCGGCACGTTGAAGCCGCTGATCTTGTAGTCGAGGCTGCGGTCGCGCCCGTCCTGGGTCATGCTCTCGATCACCGTGTAGGTGACTTCGATGCCGGCCGCGCGACAGGATGCCTGCAACCGCCGCATGTTGGGCAGCGCGCGGGCTTCCATGACGCGGAAGAACTCGCCGTAGCGCACCTCGCGCTCGGAGGGATCGAGATGGCCGTACTCGCCGCCGTCGACGCGCGCGTTGTAGTTCTGCACGTCGACGAACAGCAGCGCCGCGTGCGCGATGTCGATGGGGACGTCCCGGCTCAGCGCGGTCATGCGCGCGCTTCGGCGAACTGGGCGGCAGCGGCCGGCAACAGGCGGGCGAGCCGGTCGGCCCACTCGGCCTGGCCGTCCGGCTCGGCGATCAGGTCCTGGCGGATTTCCAGCTCGACATGCAGCAGGCGGCGGCGCTCGCCGTAGGTCGGGATGCCGTAGTCGCTTTCGTCGCTCACCGCGTACGGCTCGTTCTCGGCGCAGACCAGACCCGGTTCCCGCCGCAACAGGGCCAGCAACGCGCGGCCGAACCTAGGGTCTCGGTTGAACAGCACGCCCACGTGCATGGGACGCGACACGCCCTTGAACACCGGGGTGAAGCTGTGCATCGCCACCACGACGGTGCGCTGCCCGGCCGCCTTCCGCGCCTCGAGGACGCCGGTGATCGCCGCGTGGTACGGCACGAACAGCCCCTCGCGCCGCAGCGCCAGGTCATCGGGCGTGAGGTCGCGGTTGCCCGGAATGGGCGTGCTCTCGCTGATGACCGGCACCGAGCTGTCGACGCCGTGGCCGCGGTTGCAGTCGATCACCAGGCGCGAATAGAGCTGCATCACCGCCGCCGCGTCGAGCGCCGCCGAGAGCCGCTCGGACACCGCGGCGATGCCGATGTCCCAGCCGATGTGCCGCGCCAGCTCGCTCTCGGCCACGCCGAGGTCGCCTAGCCGGCGCGGCAGCGCGCGGCCGGCGTGGTCGACGGTCAGCACGAACTCGGACCGGCCCTGCGGCCGCAGCACGCGCACCGGGTCGGCTTCGTCGGGGTCGAGCAAGGGCATGGCGTTCAATAGGCCTCCGCGTAACGGTGACAGATCGCGCGCGTGTCGAGCCCGTCGAGCGAGGCGATCTCGGCGCGCTTCAGGCGCAGGTAGGCGTGGCGCAGGGTGGGGCCGAGCCACCCATGGGCGGCGTCCGTCGCCTCCAGCGCGTCGAGTGCCGCGCCGAGCGTCGTCGGCAGCGGCCTCACCCCGGCGGCCTCGCGCGCCGTCGCGTCGCGCGACCAGAAGTCGGCGGGTGGCGGCGTGGGCGCCGGCAGGCGGCGGCGGATGCCGTCGAGGCCGGCGTGGACGATGGCGCCCAACGCCATGTATGGGCTGGCGGCGGCGTCGGCGACGCGGAACTCAAGGTTGAACTTGGCCGCCGCGTCCTCGGCCGAGGCGGGCGCGAACACCGGGCATACCCGCAGCGCCGAGCCGCGGTCGCCCTCCAGCAGCACGGCCCAGGTCGGCGCCCACTTGTTCGGCACCAGGCGGTAGTACGACGCGACGCTCGGAGCGGTCAGCGCGCACAGCGCCGGCAGGTGCTCCAGCACGCCGGCGACGAAACTGCCGCCG
The DNA here is from genome assembly GCA_964250775.1 of uncultured Acetobacteraceae bacterium. Lineage (GTDB taxonomy): Bacteria > Pseudomonadota > Alphaproteobacteria > Acetobacterales > Acetobacteraceae > CAVRQM01. The sequence goes on from CAXUHK010000030.1 coordinate 19,337, forward strand.
ATGGCGGACAGGCCGAACGCGGCGCCCGGCTCGGCCATCGCCGGGCGGCCGTCGCCGTCGCGCAGGCTGAAATGGATGTGGGTGCCGTTGCCGGCCCCGCCCGGACCCGGCATCGGCGCCATGATCGCGCGATGGCCGAGCCGGTGCGCCGTGGCACGCGCCAGCTCGCGCGTCAGCACCGCCTCGTCGGCCGCGCGCAGGCCCGGCTTGGGCGTAACCGTCACCTCGAACTGCCGGGCGCCATATTCCGGCAGGAACGAATCCGGCGTGACGCCACCCTGGCGCAGCGCCCCCAGCAGCGTCTCGCCGAACCGGCCCTGGCGGCGGAACAGGTCGAGGCCATAGGTCGCGGACGGACGATCCTCCACGCCAGTGTAGGTGAATTCCTGCTCGAACGCCGCCAGCAGCGTGAGCCCGGCCTCGTCGGCCAGCGCCGCCAGGCCGCGGCGCAGGAACTCGCGCGGGCAGCACTCCCACGCGGCGCCGTCCAACGTGCGCAGGTCGCCGAGGAACAGCCGCTCCACGTCGTCGGCCGCGAACCCCACCTCGGCGCCGGCCTCGGGGTCGGGCACCAGCGTCAGGTCGCCCGCCGTGCCGAACGGCGTCTCGTGGATCGGGCCGAACGCCGACATCATGATGTTGCTGTGGGTGTAGCCGACGCCCGCGCGCATCCGGGCCGGCAGGTCGACCAGCGGGAACGCCTTGCCACGAACCTGTCCCGCGAGGTCGCAGGTGGCCACGAACACCAGCATCTCAGACTCGATCAACGCCAAACACCCGCTCCGCTACCGCCGTCCGCCGCGATGGTGACTCGGAATCGCCCGACCAACAACACTCGACGATTGTGCGCAATCGACAGTAGCGTTACGTGGCCGCATCAAGCTATACGTTAAGTAGACGATCAAGCGCCGGGTCAGGGCCTGCCCGTCAGCTACGAACGTAAAACAAGAATTCATCTTGTATCGGGGAGTGGACGTGAAGTGGCGCCGTCGCCGTTAACGCGCCCTTCATCAACATCTCCTACCAAGCGTCATGAGGCTGCATGGGGTTTGAGGAGCGGACATGAGCGACACAGAGGAAATGGCGTCGGTTTCGGACTCGACGGCCAAGGCGACGCCGAGCCGGGCGGTGGCCGAGTTGCTCCGGACGCATCCGAGCAAGCCTGCGGCGGTTTCCTCGCCAATGCTGCGATCGGCGCTCGGGTTCGAGGCTCCTGCGGACCAGGCCGAGGCACCCGGCGACGCCGAGATCGCCGACGACCGCGACCCACTGAGCCCGGCGCGCGGCATCATGCTTGGCTTGGCGCTGATGCTGCCGTTCTGGGGCGTGGTGGGCATGGTCCTGCGCAGCGCGCTGCGGTAGCGGGCGGTCGCTCCAAGTTCAATCGTTCCACAATCCCAAACGGCTCCGTTCTCACGGAGAAAACTCGTCCAGCCATCCCGGATTGCCGGTCAGGAGTTCGCGATTCCGATTTCATTGGAAAATTTGCACTTCTGAAGCCTCCTCCTATCGCCAACTATCGGCAGTGGTCGACGAGGAACCGACGGTCAGCGGCCGCGGTCGTTGAAGATCTGGCTGACCAGCAGGTCGATGCGCGCCTCCTGGCCTTCCGGCGGGATGCGGCCGGCACGACGCAGGACCGCTAGGCCGTGCAGCGCGGCCCAGGTGACTTCCGCCCGCAGGTCGGGATGCGCGTCGAAGGTTTTGAGCGCGCCGACCAGTTCACCGAAGGCCGCCTTCAAGGGTGACGGCGTGTCTTCGCTGACGAACTTCACACCGATCGGCAGCACGAACATGGCCTGATAGAGCGCCGGCCGCTCGGCGGCGAATGTCAGGTAGGCGCTGCAGACCGCTCGCAACGCCAGCCCGGGCTCATCGACCGCCGCCTGCGCCTGGCGCAATCGCTCGGCAAGGTCTGCGAAGCCCTCGATCGCAACGGCGCGCACGATCGCGTCCTTGCCTTCGAAATGGCTGTACAGCACCGGCTGGCTGTACTCCACCAGCTCGGCCAACCGACGCGTGGTCACCGCTTCCCACCCCTCGGCCTCGGCGAGATCGCGCGCCGCCGCAATGATCAGATCATGGCGGTTGACGCGTTCGCGGCGGCGGCGGTCTGCGACGGACATGCGCCTGTTCTACTGGCACTTGAAAATCTGTCAATGCTAGATATATTCGCTGATATGTTTTCTAGCGCTGACAGATTATGCCGCGCAACACGGGAGAGACCGTCATGCTCACCACCCTCGCCTCCATCGTCTCCGGCTTGATCGGCGTCGGCATCATCCTCATCGGCGCTCGCTTCCTGTTGGCGCCGCAGGCCGCCGCGGCCGGCTTCGGCGTGCCAGTCGAGCCGCCTGGGGCGCGCACCTCAGCCGGCAGCCCGTACCCTTGGCTTCACGCGAAGGGAGTGCGCGATGTTGCTTCGGGTATCTTCATCTGCGTCCTGCTGGCCAACCGGGCGCCACACCTGCTGGGCGCCTTCATGGTGGCCGCCAGTATCATCCCCCTGGGCGATGCGGTGATCGTCCTGCGCAGCGGCGGAACCCGCGCGGCGGCCTTCGGCATCCACGGCGTCACGGCGGCGGTCGCCCTGGCCGCGAGCGCGGCGCTGCTCTTGGCCTGAGCGCCGCTTGACCCCTTCACGACCTCTTGGCATCGGGAGCAACCCATGACTCTGTTCGGCATCTCCGCCGCCACCCTGCTGGCCTGGCTGCTCAGCCTTGCCTTTCTCGGCGCCGGCGTCGTCAACGCAGCCGGCTCGGCCACCATCAGGGACGACTTCGTTCGCTGGGGCTATCCGCGCTGGTGGAACCTCGTGACGGGCGGGCTGGAGGTGCTGGTGGCCGCGCTCATCGCTGTGCCGGCTGCGCGCGTGGCGGGCCTTGTGCTAGGCGCTGCGATCTGTGTCGCGGCCGTCGTGACCGTGGTTCGGCATAAGAACTACGGCCATGTCGCGCCCAGTGTCGTCCTGACCGCCCTGTCGGCGCTCGATCTCGCGATGATCGTGGGCTGAAACCGGCTGACAGCCAACGGCGGAGACCCTGCTGAACCTACGCTATCGCCGCCGATGGCATCCGATCACTCCCACTCGATCGTGCCGGGCGGCTTGCTGGTGATGTCGTAGGTGACGCGGTTGATGCCGCGCACCTCGTTGACGATGCGCCCGGCGACGCGGCTCAGGAACGCCATGTCGAACGGGTAGATTTCCGCCGTCATGCCGTCGCTGCTGGTGACGGCCCGCAGCGCGCAGGCATGATCGTAGGTGCGCCCCTCGCCCATGTTGCCCACGGTGCGCACCGGCAGCAGCACCACGAAAGCCTGCCAGATCGCGTCGTACAGCCCGGCGGCGCGAATCTCCTCGAGGAAGACCGCGTCGGCGCGGCGCAGCGTCGCGAGCTTTTCCGGCGTGACCGGCCCCGGGATGCGGATCGCCAGGCCCGGGCCGGGGAACGGGTGGCGGCCCACGATGTCGGCTGGCAGCCCCAGCTCGCGGCCGAGCAGCCGCACCTCGTCCTTGAACAGCTCGCGCAGCGGCTCGACCAGGCGCATCCGCATCCGGTCCGGCAGCCCGCCGACGTTGTGGTGCGACTTGATGGTGGCGCTGGGGCCGCCCGAGGCGCTGACGCTCTCGATCACGTCGGGGTACAGCGTGCCCTGCGCCAGGAAGTCGGCACCGCCGAGCTTGGCCGCCTCCTCCTCGAACACCTCGACGAACACCCGGCCGATGGCGCGGCGCTTGGCCTCCGGGTCGGCGACGCCATCCAGGGCGGCCAGGAACATCGCCGAAGCGTCGCGATGCACCAAGCGGATGTTGAAGCGGTCGCGGAAGGTGGCGTCGACCTGCTCGGCCTCGCCCGCGCGCAACAGGCCGTGGTCGACGAAGATGCAGGTCAGTTGTTCGCCGATCGCCTCGTGGATCAGCACCGCCGCGACCGAGCTGTCGACTCCGCCGGACAGGCCGCAGATCACCCGCCCGGCGCCGACCGCGCCGCGGATGCGCCCGATTGCCGCCTCGCGGAAGCCGGCCATGGTCCACTCGCCGGCACAGCCAGCGACGTCGCGCACGAAGTTGCGCAGCAGCGCCGCACCGTGCGGGGTGTGCGACACCTCGGGGTGGAACTGCAAGCCGTAGAACCGGCGGCTCTCGTCGGCGATGGCGGCGTAGGGCGAGCCCTCGCTGGTGGCGACGGCGCGGAAGCCCGGCGGCAGCCGCGTCACGCGGTCGCCGTGGTTCATCCAGACCTGCTCGCGCGCGCCCCTCTGCCAGACGCCGCGGAACAGGCTGCTCGGCTCGACCACGTCGACGAAGGCGCGGCCGAACTCGGCGTGGTGGCCGCTCTCGACCTCGCCGCCCAGTTGCGCGCACATGGTCTGCTCGCCGTAGCAGATGCCCAGCACCGGCACGCCGGCCTCGAACACCGCGTCCGGGGCGCGCGGGGTGTCGCCCTCGGTGACGCTGGCGGGGCCGCCGGACAGGATGATGCCGCGCGGTGCCCAGGCGCGCAGCCGGCCGGGATCGACGTCGAACGGCCAGATCTCGCAGTACACCCCGGCCTCACGCACCCGGCGCGCGATCAGCTGTGTCACCTGGCTGCCGAAATCGAGAATCAGGATGCGGTCCGCGGCCACGGTGGCCGGCGGGGCGAAGTCGGGCATGAAACGTCCTCGTGCTACGAGATGGCGGAGGTGGCTTGGGCCAGGCGGTCGATCGGATCCCAGACATAGGCGGTCTGCGCCACCGGCTGCCCCGCCACCTGGATCATGCCCTCGGCCACCGCCCGGCCGCCGAGGCGCGCGTAGAACCAGCGCGCCGGGTTGTCGCGCAGCACCCACAGGAACGCCGAGCGGCAACCCTGCTCGGCCAGATGCAGCGCCGAGGCACGGATCAGCCGCCGCCCCAGCCCGCGCTCGCGCCAGTCGTCGAGCACGTACAGGGTCTCGATCTCGCCCTCCGCCAGCCTGCCGTCGCGGGCGGCGAGCGGCGAGCTGGTGGCGAAGCCCACGATGCGCGACGGGCCGCCGCCCGGCCCGAGGTCGATGCCGGAGACGGTCGCGACATGCACGCCGGAGCGGCTGCGCTGGGCGCCGATGCGGATGGCGTGGTCGTAATAGGCCGCCTGGCGCGGCGCCGACAGCCGCGACAGGAAACGGTCGGGCAGGATGCCGGGATAGGCGCTGCGCCACGCCGCCACGTGCACCGCGCCGATGGCGGCGGCGTCGGTGGCGCGGGCGCGGCGGATGGCGATCACGCCGCGCGCTCCAGCACCGCGCCGAAGAAGCCGTCCGTCCCATGCCGCAGCGGCGTCAGAGACAGGTAGGGTCCGGGTGCAGGGGGCGCGCCGGGCAGTGTCCAGGCGCGCTCCAGCGGTACCACCGAGAAGTCCGGATTGGCTTCGAGGAAGCCCTGCACCTGCACCTCGTTCTCCCGTGCCAGCAAAGAGCAGGTAGCATAGACCAACCAGCCGCCCTTGCGCACCAGCCGCGCGGCCTGGCCCAGGATCATCGCCTGCTTCGGCGCCAGCTCGTCGAGGTCGCGCTCCGCCAGGCGCAGCCGCGCGTCGGGGTTGCGCCGCCAGGTGCCGGAGCCGGTGCAGGGCGCGTCGACCAGCACGCGGTCGAAGCTGCCGGCGCGGCGCTTGGCCCATTTGTCGCCGGGCTCCACCAAATGCCGCTCGACGTTGTGCACCCCGGCGCGGCGCAGCCGCCGCACCGCGCCGTCGAGCCGGTGCGGGCTCACGTCGCAGGCGGCGATGTGGCCCCGGTTCTGCATCGCCATCGCCAGCGCCAGCGTCTTGCCCCCGGCCCCGGCGCAGAAATCGGCGACCCGCATCTCCGGCGCGGCGCCGACCAGCGCGGAGACGACCTGGCTGCCCTCGTCCTGGATTTCCACGAGCCCGCTCTGGAACGCCTTGCCGGTGGAGACGGGGCGGCGGCCCTCGACGCGCAGGCCCCATGGCGAATACGGGGTCGGCTCGGCCTCGATGCCTTCCAGCGCCAGCGCCGCCTGCGCCGCCTCGCGCGTCCCTTTCAGCAGGTTGACCCGCAGGTCGAGCGGCGCTGCCGCCTCCATCGCCGCCATCTCGGGCCCTAGCGCGTCGCCGAAGCGCGCCTGCAGCTGTGGCAGCACCCAGTCCGGCACTTCGAGCCTGACCGCTTCGGGCATCCGCGGATGGTCAAGGGTGTGGCCCTCGATGGCGGCCAGCAGCTTGGCCTCGGGGGGCGAGAGCGGCGTCGCCCCATACGCGCCGCCGGAGAAAGACTGTGCCACGCCGGACAATGCCCAGCCCTCGGTCAACAGGCTGGCGGCGAGCACCTGGCGCGGGTTCGAACGGATGCCGGCGCGCTCCAGCCACCAGGCCAGCCGCCGATGTGTCCGCATGATGCGCCAGACCCGGTCCGAGACCGCACGGCGGTCGCCCGAGCCGATGAAGCGCCGCTGGCGGAAAAAGTCGTTGGCCACGGCGTCGGCGGGCTTGCGCACGGCGGCCTCGATCGCGGCGAGCAGCTCGATGGCGGTCGACAGCCGCGCCGCCGGTGTCACCCGAGCAGCGCCGGGAGGGCGGACAGGTCGGCGATCTCCGGCACCGCGCCACGCAGGCCGTATTCGTCCGGCTGCGCCGTGCGGTTCACCCAGATGGCGTGGAAGCCGAAGCCGTGCGCGCCCAGCACGTCCCACGGGTTCGACGACAGGAACGCCACCTCTCCCGGTCGCAGACCGAGCCGGGCGGTGGCCAGCCGGTACACGTCGGGATGCGGCTTGAACACCCCGGCCGCCTCGGCGCTGATTACGTCGTCGAAAAGCTCGGCTAGGCCGGCATGGCGCAACTGCCGCCCCAGCATCGGTGGCGGCCCGTTAGAGAGCGCCATGCGGGTGACGCCGACCGCCCGCAAGGCCGGCGCCGCGTCCGGGAATGCCGTCAACTGCTCGTAGCTGTCGCGCAGGTCGGACAGCAATGCCGCATCCGCGACGCCGTGCCGGGCCGCCGCGAACGCCAGCGCGTCGTCGGTGATGCGGGCGTAATCGAGGTGCTGGCCGGCCAGCGTACGGACCCAGGTGTATTCGAGCTGCTTGGTGCGCCACAGCAGCGAGAACGCCTCCGCCTGCCCGCCCAGCCGGTGCGCGTGCGGGGTCACCGCCGAACCCACGTCAAGCAGCGTGCCGTAGACGTCGAACAACGCCGCCCGCACGTCAGTTCTCCTGCCGGTAGTTCGGCGCCTCGCGGGTGATGGCGACGTCGTGGACGTGGCTCTCGCGCAGTCCGGCCCCGGTGATGCGGCGGAACTGCGCCTGGCGCTGCAGTTCGGGGATGGTGGCACTGCCGGTGTAGCCCATGCCGGCACGCAGGCCGCCGACGAGTTGGTGCAGGACTCCGGATACTGGTCCTTTATAGCCGACCCGGCCCTCGATGCCCTCGGGCACCAGCTTCAAGCTGTCGGTGATCTCCTGCTGGAAGTAGCGGTCGGCCGAGCCGCGCGCCATGGCGCCGATGCTGCCCATGCCGCGATACGACTTGAAGCTGCGGCCCTGGTAGAGGAACACCTCGCCCGGCGCCTCGTCGGTGCCGGCCAGCAGGCTGCCGACCATGACGCAATCGGCCCCGGCGCCGATCGCCTTCACCAGGTCGCCGCTGGTGCGGATGCCGCCATCGGCGATCGCCGGCACGCCGGCCTCGCGGCAGGCGACCGAGGTCTCCATCACCGCCGAGAACTGCGGCACGCCGACGCCGGCGACGACGCGGGTGGTGCAGATGCTGCCGGGGCCGATGCCGATCTTCACCGCGTCGGCCCCGGCGCGGATCAGCGCCTGCGCCCCCTCCGGCGTCGCCACGTTGCCGGCGATCACCTGCACCGCGTTGGACGCCTGCTTGATCCGGTCGACCGCGTCCAGCACGCCCTGCGAGTGGCCGTGCGCTGTGTCGACCACGATCACGTCGACGCCGGCATCGACCAGCGCCATCGCCCGCGCGTGGCCGTCCTCGCCCACGCCGGTCGCCGCCGCCACGCGCAGGCGGCCCAGCTCGTCCTTGTTGGCCAGCGGGTGCGCCTGCGCCTTGTCCATGTCCTTGACGGTGATGAGGCCGATGCAGCGATAGGCGTCGTCGACCACCATCAGCTTCTCGATGCGGTGCCGGTGCAGCAGCCGCCGCGCCTCGGTGGCGCCGACGTCGGACGTCACCGTGACCAGCCCGTCGCGGGTCATCAGCTCGTAGACCTTGAGGCCGGGGTCGGTGGCGAAGCGCACGTCGCGGTTGGTCAGGATGCCGACCAGGCGGCTGGTGCCGCGCTCGACCACCGGGATGCCGCTGATGCGGTAGCGCTCCATCAAGGCGCGGGCGTCCGCTAGGGTCTGGTCGGGGAAGATCGTCACTGGGTTGATGACCATGCCGCTCTCGAACTTCTTGACCCCGCGCACCTGCGCCGCCTGCTCGTCAACGGTGAGGTTCTTGTGGATCACCCCCATGCCGCCGTGCTGCGCCATGGCGATCGCCATCGCCTGCTCGGTCACGGTGTCCATCGCGGAGGCGACGAGGGGGATGTTGAGCCAAATGCCGCGGGTGAGGCGGGCGCGGGTGTCGGCGGCGTTGGGCAGCACCTGCGAGTAGCGCGGCACCACCAGCACGTCGTCGAACGCCAGCGCCTCCGAAACCCGGGCCTCGGCCACGCGCGGCTCGATGCGTGACCGCTCCTGCGCGGGCGGACCAACCTCGCTGAAATTGTCGTCGGGCGTCATGGCGGACCTCGGAATCAGCCTTGACGGCGCCTTCTACCGACCGCGGAAGCCGGTGGCAACAACGTACAACTCGCTGGAGCCCTTGCGGCTGGCCGGCGGCTTGGCGTGGCGCACGCTCGCGAACAGGCGTTTCATCGGCGCCAGCATCTCGCGCTCCGAGCCGCCCTGGAACACCTTGGCCACGAATGCCCCGCCCGGCGCCAGCGTCTCGGCAGCGAGGCTCAGCGCCATTTCGGCCAGCGCGATGATGCGGATGTGGTCGGTGGCGGCATGGCCGGTGGTGTTGGGCGCCATGTCGGACAACACCAGGTCGGGAGCGCCGCCCAGCACCTCGGCGAGCCGTGCCGGCATCGCTTCGTCGGCGAAATCGCCTTGCAGGAACGCGGCCCCCGGCACCGGGTCGATCGCCAGCAGGTCGAGCCCGACCACCCTGCCGGCGCCGCGTTGCACCGCGACCTGGCTCCAGCCGCCGGGGGCGGCGCCGAGGTCGAGCACCCGCATCCCGCGCCGGATCAGGCGATGGCGGTCGTCCAATTCGATCAGCTTGAACGCGGCGCGCGAGCGGTAGCCCTGCTCCCTGGCGGCCGCCACGTATGGGTCGTTGAGCTGGCGCAACAGCCAGGCCTGCTGGCTGGTGCTGCGCTTGTCGGTGCGCTTCAGCTTGACCGCGAGCTTGCGGCCGGTGGGGGGCTTGGTCATCGCGGGCAAATCGCGGCGGCGCGGGTCGATCGGCCCTGGCGTGGCTGGCGGTCGGCGCGCATCAGCCGCAGCAGCACGCCGTCGCGCAGGCCGCGGTCGGCCACCACGATGCGCGGCGCCGGCCACAACTGATGGATGCCGGCGTAGATGGCGCAGCCCGGCAGCACGAAATCGGCCCGCTCCGGCCCCACGCAGGGATTCGCGGCCAACCCGGCCGGCCCCAGCGCGCGCAGCAGCGCGACAGCACTGGTCGCGTCGATGTCGTTCAGGATCACCCCGTCGACCAGGGGCCGCCGGTAGCGCGGCAACCCGAGTGCCACGCCCGCGAGCGTGGTGACGGTGCCGGACGTGCCCAGCAACACCACGCCGCCACGGCGGATCTCGCCGGCGATGCGATGCACCGACTCAAAGCCGCGCAAAGCCGCCGCGACCTGGCCCGCGATGGCGTCGAAGTCCGCGTGCCCGCGCCCGGCGAGGCTGACCACGCCCACCGGCAGCGAGACGGTGCCGATCAGCTCCGGCTGGCCGCCCGGACCGCCCAGGCGCACCCAGGCGATCTCGGTCGAGCCACCGCCGATATCGAACAGCACGGCGCGGCGCTCGCCCAGCCTGGCCAATGGCGACAGCAGCGGCGCGCACGCCTCCAGCGCCAGCTCGGCTTCCTCGCGGGT
>CAXUHK010000031.1:0-29376 GCA_964250775.1 uncultured Acetobacteraceae bacterium
AAATCTTCAAACTCAACCCACGTCACTTCACCCCGGGACCAAACAACTAGGAAAAGACGATGGTCTCCGCATCCTCGACCCATGGCGGCGTAGCATCGAGGACCTTATATGACACTCGGCGACCGGGCTGGTCAACGTAGGGCATGAGAGGCTCCTTCCAGCTTTGCGGACTATTCACGAGGTCGGTATATTTGGTGAATCAGCTTGGTATGATTACAGCGCTGCGGTGCCAGCCTCGGCAATTTGCTGGTCCTGGGCGCTGCTGCCGCCACTGACGCCGACCGTCACGACGGCCTTGCCGCCAACCTTCAACGCTACGCCGCCCGCGAGGGTCATCACCCGTCCGCCATCGGAGCCTGCAAGCCCATAGAGCTGTCCACCTAGTTGCGACGGCTCCGCCGGATCTTCGGTCGCGATGTCGAAGGCCCGTGACGTGAATGCCTTGTCGATGCTGCCGAGCCATGTCCCGTCCATGCGCACGAACGACAGCAGGTTGCCGCCGGCGTCCACCACGGCGACTTTGCTTGGTGACTTCGTCCGCACGGCATTCGCCTCCGCCGCAGCGATGATCCTGCGGGCATCTTCCAGGGAAACGCTGTTCATCTGACGCATCATGAAACTCCTGGAGGGCCGACCAGGACAACCAGGCCCGAGCCTGGTCGTGTCGCCTAGGCTGGTGCTGGTGGAGAGACTTGCGTGAACATCCGCAGGGTCAGCTCGCCTGTCATGAACTGAGGCAGGCGTGCGTGGAAGTCCGTCACGTATGGCTGCTGCGAGTGGAAATCGAGTGCCTCCTGCGATGACCAGTCCTCGTAGATCATCCAGGTGTTCGGGTCGTCGTTCGACCGATGCACGTCGTAGTCGATGTTGCCCCTCTCGCTCCGGCTCTGCTGCACCAAGGCCAGCAGCTCCTGGCCGAGGCCATGGGAGCGGCCATCTCTGGCGGGAACCAAGGCGAGAAGTGTTAGCATGGGAACGATCCTTTGATGCGGCCATGGCCGGTGAGGTTTGTTGCGGCGACTGCTCGTCCGCGGGACCAATGACCCCGCCGAATCCCTGCCAGTGCCGGTAACCGGCACTTGCCGGAATTTCGACCTGTCGCTGGCGTGCCGCTTGGTGCCATGGCTTGGTGGTAGCCTCCGGCGTAGCCATGGGAACGAGGCTTTCCGGTGCATTGGGTGGCAGCAGGCAACGTCATGCGTGTTGTTCGCTGGTCGCCAGACGCGCGCCGCGCGCCGCGGCGGCTGCCATGCCAAGCGCGGCCAGCGGGAAGACGGCCGCGACCCATGTCACGGCGTGCAGGCCGAACGCGTCGAGTGCCACACCGCCTGCCCATGCGCCGATCGCGTTGCCGAGGTTGAAGGCCGCGATGTTGAAGCTCGACGCCAGGTTCTCCCCGGCTCCCGTCGCGTGCCGCAACACCCAGCTCTGGAGCGGCGCCACGGGCGCGAAGCCTGCGAAGCCAAGTGCCGCGACGGCGAGCAGGGCGCCGGCCTTGAAGGTCAGCAACGGCCCCGCGGCGACCAGCACCGCGAGCAGGAGCAGCAGGGTGCCGACGATCGCGGGAACCAGCGCGCGGTCGGCGAGGCGCCCGCCGGCCAGGTTGCCGAACACCAGCCCACAGCCGAACAGCAGCAGCACCGGCGAGATCGCGGTTTCGCTGAAACCGGCGACCTGCGTCAGCAGCGGCGCGATGTAGGTGAAGACCGCGAACACGCCGGCAAACCCCAGCACCGTCGTCGCGAACCCGAGCAGCACCGGGCGGCGGCCGAGGGCGCGGAGGTCGGCCCGCCACCCGTTCGCGTCCTGGGGAGCGTCCTGGCCGCCCTTGTCGACCGGCACTGCTTTCGCGATCGCCGCGAAGGCCAGCACGCCGATCAGCGACACCATCCAGAACGTCGTGCGCCACCCGGCCTGCTGGCCGATCCAGGTGCCGAGCGGCACGCCCACGACGTTGGCCACAGTGAGGCCGGTGAACATGATGGCGATGGCCGACGCGCGGCGCTCGGGCGCCACCAGGCGGGTCGCGACGACCGACCCCACGCCGAAGAAAGTGCCATGTGCGGCGGCGGTGAGCACGCGCGCCGCCATCAGCAGCGCATACGAGGGTGCCAGGGCGCAGGCGATGTTGCCGGCGACGAAGATGCCCATCATCGCGAGCAGCACCTGCTTCTTCGACCGGCGCGCCATGGCTACGGTGATGACCGGGGCGCCGACCACGACGCCGAGCGCGTAGCCCGAGATCAGCAGGCCAGCCGCGCTGGTCGTGACGCCGAGGTCGGAGCCGACCTTGTTCAGGAGGCCCATGATGACGAACTCGGTGACGCCGATGCCGAACGCGCCCACGGTGAGCGCGAGCAGGGACAGGGGAAGGGCGGGCCTGCGGATGTCCATGGCAGCCTTCACGTGACGACGGGGCCTGTCGGCTTGCCTGTCGGGTTCCGGCCAGCAAAGGCGCGCTGGCGTGTCAAGCCGCGGTCAGGCGGCAGCCTCGCCGAACATCCTCACGGGCGTGATCGCCGTGAAGTTCGCGACGTCGCCGTAGAGCTCGTCGCCGTGCTGCGCCACCGCCGCGTTGAAGCTATCCATCGAGGTGAACGTCATCATCGTCATGAGCACGTAGACCGGCGGCGGTGCGCCATTGGGGCCCGGCAGCCCGCGCAGCACCTGGTCGCGCTGCATCCCCAGCGGGCCCCACAGGCGGCGGACGTGCGGCATGTGGGAGTTCATGTAGTAGGCATGGTCGAAACGGGCGCCAGTGCCCGCCGGGTACATCATCGTGACCATCAACATTGGACGTCCTATCCTTGTTTTGCGGGGCTCTTCAGCCAGGGCTGGCGCAATCGCGGCAGAAGCCACGAGCAGCAAGGCAGCGCGCCGGGAAGTCACGTCACCGATCAGCATGTCCCGCTTTTTCCGCTCGCATCGTGTCGTAGGCACAGGCCATGGGACCGGGCAGGCCGGCGACGTCCGGCAGTCCTGCAGGCTCTCCAGGAAATACGCCGAGTCGCCCATCCGACAGGCGTTCCAGGGAAAATGGCGCCGGTTATCAGGACTGTCCCGCCCTCGGCAACTTGCTCGTCCTTGGCATCCGAATACCATTCCGGCCATCTCGCGGCCTCGACGACATGGCCGCACAGGCGCTCGCACGACGCGTTGATCGCCAACTCGCTGTGCGAGACCATGTCGGCGTGGCACGGGTCGAAGCCTTCCGGCCAATGGATGCCCGATGAGCGGCTCATCAAGTCGTCTTGCGCGGTCATCTCATCACCTCGCCCAAGACGTACCGCAGCCGAAGCCGCACTTAATCGAAAACGGAAGCGTCGCCGCAGGAACCAACATGGGAAAGGAGGTCTCTCAGCATGTGCCGCTTTTCGCCGCCAGTACGATGTCCGCCTTCGAATTCGCCGGCTTGGCGGCGAGGAGTTTCTATCGGAGGCAGTCAACGGGGCGATACCCTCGGAATCTACCCATCCCCGCGAGGACGGCCAGCAGGTCGGCGCGTCGCAACAACTGGCGTGACCCTGCCGCTAGGTAGTCTTCGAGGCCGACGCGACCGCGCCGCGAGGCGCACGTCCTGGTTTGGTTCACCAGGAAGGGATGCTGTGACGCTTCGCGCCGGGTCTGCATTTGCTGGATACGCTGGCGAGACGAACAATGGCTGGATCGGAGACGTCAGCGATCCGTTGCTCATTGCGGAAACAGGCTCCGGGATACCATACCTGACCTACGACAGCACGCTGCTGTTTGCGCTGCTGACCGCGCAACTGTTCCTCGTTGCGCGGAACGACGTCAAAACGGGCGGCAAGGCGACGACGGAGCAATGGGGACTGACCGCTCTCAGGGTTTACGTCGGCTTGATGTTCATCGCGCATTTTGCCAGACATCTGTTTGGCGGCCCTGCCTCCTTTGCCATTTTCAGCGGCTACTTCGCCAGTATCGGCCTTCCCGCTCCGGCAGCGTTCGTCATCCTAGCCGGCTTGATCGAGTTGGCCGTCACCATTGGCCTCGCCTTCGGCGTGATGGCCCGTCTCGCCGCGCTTGGCGCTGCCGCATACCTCGCAGCGGCCGCTGCGCCGCGTTCACCAGCGGAGGGGTCGCCCGCGAAGGACGCTTCATTGGCACCAAACCTTCCGGGCTGACGTAGCTGAACGTCGCGGCAGTCTGGCGATCGCTGCCACGCACACGTCCACCTCTCCCGGTTCGGCGCAGGCAGCCATTGAATGGTCTCAATCCCAGTTTGGGAAACCGAATGTCCGCATCCTGCTAAGGAATGATCGGCAGCAGAAGATAAGGCTCCTTGCCCGGCTCGAAATGCAGCCGGTTCTTGCCGCCGAATATGCCGGGCGGCCGGTCCTTCGGGTTCGCGTGAGTGAACGGTCCCACGCCCGTCATCGTGAAGAGGTCGCCTGGCTGCTTGGCGTCGCCGAGGCCATGGTCGTAGTCCTTGCCGCGGATGTTCAGCTCCAGCCGGTGAGCAGAGGGGATCACGATGCAGGTGGGCAGGATCTCGATCAGGAGCTCGACCGGCTCGCCGGGAACCAGCGGCCATGCCTCATCGTGCGTATGGTAGGGACGATATGGCAGGCTCTTCTCGACGTCGAGCTTGCGTTGCGAGGCCCGAAGCCAGCCGAGGCCGACGCACACCCGCGGATCGTTCGTCCCGATGAACAGCACCTCCTTGCCATCGGGATCGAACAGGCGCAGCGCAAGAAACAGGTCAGCGTCCGTCGTCTCGGACGACACGAAGAGTCGTGCCGCGATCGGCCCGGTGATCTCGACCTCCTCATCGGAGGTCGGCAGGGAGAACGTCACGCCGTCGCCCATGGCCTCGTATTCGATCGCTTCGCCCTGCTTGGGCTCCGGGGTCAGGAGGCTCTGCTGCGGATCGAGGTAGTACTTGGTCCATTGGGTTCGGGCCAGCGGCCACTCGTGCTCCGCTCGGGTGATGAAGTTCTCGCCCGGGCGGCGGACGTCGAGCTCGACCGGCGGCTGCGCGTCCCAACCGGTGTCCTCGCCCTTCAGGAAGTGGCCGAAGAAGCGCTTCTGCAGGGTGATGCCGGCCGTCCGGTAAAACGGGGCGAAATGCGTGTTGCCGTGGACCGACAGCCATTTTCGCGTGGATGCTGCGGCGAGATAGCCCTCGAAATTGCCGCGCGGGTGGCAACCCATGCCGCCCCAGTTGGCGGCCGAGAGAAGCGGGGTGATTATTTTCGACAAGTCCGCCGTGCGGTCGCGGTAATACGGGCCATCGAGCGGCCGCTCCAGTTCCTCCCGGTTGGGCGCGACGCGATTGGCCGCCAAAACCTGCGGCGGGATGGTCTCCGGCCCGGACACGAGCTCGCCAGTAACCCGGCTTCTCGCGCCGTGTTCGCCGACACCGTGCTGCACGGCGGCCACTTGGCCATCGAACCAAGGGTCGTCGAACCCACTCAAGATGCCGCCGTGCCGGGACCAGTCGCGATACCAGTCGGCCGCGCCTTCCCACACACAGATCGCCGCCAGGTGCGGCGGTTGCAGCGCGGCAACGAGCCATTGGTTGATGGCATAATACGAAATCCCATTGATTCCGACTTTGCCGTTGCACCACGGTTGCGCCGCCGCCCACTCGATGCAGTCATGGAAGTCCTTGATCTCGCGCGGGGACAGCAAGTCGATCTTCCCGGGGCTGCGCCCGGAGCCGCGTCCATCGATCCGGATGCAGACGTAGCCGTCCGGAACCCATTTCTTGGGATCCACGAGCTCCCAAGTCTGGAACGTGCAGGTCGAGCCTTCCGCGATGTCGGGATAGGCGGCGACCATCCGGTCCCAGCTGCTCTTGTAGGCTTCCTGGAACGCGACCCCTTTCCCGTACGGCCCGGAGGCGATGATGGCCGGGTAGCTGCCCTCCACGTCCGGGAGGAAGATGTCGGCACGAAGGATCGCGCCGTCGTCCATTTCGATTGGCACGTCCCAGATCACCCGCATACCCAGGATGTTCTCGGTCCTGCCTGTGTCCAATCCTTCATCGTCCATGTCATTTGCTCCTGGTTGTTCGGTGCGCGGTCCCTGAAGCCGGACCGCGTGGCTGACGGCCTCGCGCCTCGGCCGGTGGCGGCGTCACGACCTTGACGTTGGTTTCAGGCGCCAGGCCACCTTCCCTTGATCGGTTGACAGATTGCTCCCGGAAAATTTCAGGCGAAGCGTTGGGACCGTCCGACGGATCGAAGAAGGTGCTTTGTGAGGAGGGCGACCTCCGTGTGTCCTCCTCTCGATCGGGTCTATGGCCGCAACCTATCTTCATTGGAGACGCGGCGGAGGGTTCGGAATCTACGCACCTCGGCCGTCACGTTCGGGTCGCTCTATCCGGCGGCCCAAGCCGCCGCGATCGACTCCTCGCTCCGCCGTAGGTGCGCGTCGTAGCGATCGCCGCTCCGTCGCTGCTGGGGGGCTCGGCGCCGGATGGAGCGCATCACGGAGATGGGCCGGCGTGGTCTCGGCATGGACCACCAAGCGCGCTGTGCTCGGCCCCCTGCTGGCGGGAGGCGCCGAACTGACCGCGGGCGACGTTGCCGATCGCGCCCGGCCATCACCCGTTGTTCGACCTGCGTCGTCGGCAGGTGGACGAGAAGATCGCCGCCACGGGGATCGAGCACGTCCAGGCCCTGCAGGGCGCGTCCATGGAGTTGTTTATGCCGGGCCTGGCCACGATCGACTTGGACGCCGGCGCCGTGATGTTCTGCGGCGAGAGCAATCAGTTGATCGACGGCACCACCGTCGTTCTAGGCCTTTATTCTTATAGTAAACTGGGATTGTCGTCGAGACTTTTGGGCGATCCAGCTTCCGCCTGCGCCAAGCCCAACGCGCGCAAGCGGAACCCGAGATCGCGGGCGTCCGAGGCGAGGCCCAGCCGTTCCAGGTTGACCACCGCGCCCGCGTCGAACTCGATCAGGAAGCCGCGCTCGCCGGCCTCCAGCGGCGGCAGCGTCACGACGACCGTGGTCCATCCCGCTTCGGCGAGATCGAACGCCTGCACCGGCCCGTCATTGACCCGGACCCGCAGCGCGCGCGACGCGCCCGGCAGCCGCCCGGTGACGGCGAGCGTGGCGCCCTTGCCCAGCGCCTCGGCCGGCCGGAACAGCACCGCGCTTCGTGCCGAGCTGGCCCAAACCGCCAGCTCCTCGACCGCGTGCCAGCCGCCGTGCAGGTAGCGTCCGCTCGCCGGGTCGCGGTCGGTGATCTCGACCGCGGCGCCCTGCGGCAGCTCCGGGTATTCGAGGCCGGGCGGCGGCACCGCGTCGCAGTCCCGGCGGAACGCCCGCATCGCCTCGGCGTCGACATCGGGGTTGGCTGCGGCGAACTCCGCGCTGTCCAGCAGGCCGCGCAGCACCCCGCCGAACGAGATCACGGCGGCGCTGGCCTCGAAATGGGCGGCGCCGTCCGGGTCGGGGTGACGGCGCAGCAAGCCGACATAGGAGCAGCGGACGAACGCCGGCGGGTCCAGCCCCGCCAGCAGCCGGTAGGCCGCGAACTCCAGCATCGGCCGCGCTAGGCCGGTGCGCCAGGCCGGACCCTTCGCATCGGCGCGCGAAGCGACCCAGAGCAGGTGCGCCAGGCCCACCACCCGGTGCAGCTCGCGCCGCCCCGGCCCGCTTAAGCCGGTGCGCCGCATCAGCCGCCCCAGCGTCCGCTCGAACGACGAGTCCAGGGTCTGCCCGAACAGCCCCACGGCGATGAAGCGGCGCAGCGCCGCCTCGTCCCAGCCGGCGAACGGCATCACGTCGAGCTCATGCCGCTCCCGCGCCAGGCTGTCGAACAGCCGCCGGGTCGGCGTCACCCGGGGCAGCCACGCCTCGCCGACGGCGCCACGGGCGGGCGCCGGCGCGCTACGGCCGACCGTGGCGGCCTTGCGCGCCCGCAGCAGCGCGCGGTGCTCGTGCAGGAAGCGGCACAGCGCCGCCACGTACTCGATCCGCCCGACCTGGCGCACGTGGCGGCGGCCGGCGGCGCCCACCTCGACCCGCAACTGCGGGTCCAGCACCGCCGCCTCCAACGCCGCGACCAGGCCGTGCAGCCCGCTCTCCCGCTCGACCCGGATCGCGGCGCCCTGCGGAACCTCGGCATAGCTGCCGGTCAGGTAGACCAGGACCGGCTTGCCGGAGTTGAGTTGCTCCACCAGCGAGCCGGACGCGCCCTCGGTGTTGGGGAAACGCAGGTTCACGAAGATGTCGGCCTCGTGCTTGAACCGCGCCAGCACCTCGTCCGGCACGTCGAACGCGAAGCTCACGACGCGGCCCAGCCCCTGGTCCGCGACCTGCGCGCGAAGCTGCTGGGCATGGCCACGGTCGCCCGTGTAGCCGAGGATGGCGAGGCTGGCGCGCTCGCGCAGCAGGCGCGACGCGGCAAACGCCTGCACCACCTGATCGAGGTTCTTGTTGCGCGCGATGTGGCCGAAGCACACGACCAGGCAGCGATCGGCCGAGCGCGTGCCGGCCGCCCATTGCGCGAGCGCCGCGTCCGGCGCGCAGCCCTTCTGGTCCCAGGGAAGCTGCAGGCGCAGCAGCGGCGCGTCGGTCATCCGCCCGACCGCTTCGGCCGCGAAGCGCGAGTGGACCACGACCGCCGCGGCCGCCTGCACGAACGGCTCGATCAGCGGCATCTGCGCCACGTGCCGCGAGTCCCAGGGCGAGTACAGCCGGTCCGCGGTCTCGCAGCAGACCTGCGAGCGGCCGACCATCTCCAGCCCCTCGGCGCCGTAGCATTCCCCGATCAACCGCGCGTACAGGTCGCGCCGTCGCAGCCGCTCGAACGCCTCCCAGGCAAAGTAGTGCTGCATGATGAGGTCGTGCACCACCACCACGCCCGGCACCTGCACCGCGAGGCGGTTGATGTGGCCGTGGTTCTCCTGGTTGTTGCCGATGTTGAACACCACGCAGTCGAAGCCCGCCAGCATCTCGCGGTCCTGGTCGGTCCCGGTCAGGCGCACCACCGGCAGTTCGGTCCAGAAGCTCCCGTCCGACGCGGCCTCGCCATGAACGTTGACGAACACCGTGACGGCGACATCGTGCCGCCCCGCATCGGGGGCGAACTCGGTCAGCAGGTTGCGCGAGAACGCGCCCACGTCGGAAGCAGGCCCGAACGGCGTGACCCAGGCCAGCCGGAGCGTCACGGCGACAGGTCCCGCAGCCGGTCCTCGATCCCCCGGTTGAACGCCTCGGCGGCGCGGCCGGCCTGGGCGCGGAAGGCGTCGACCAGCGCCGCGTCGGACGCCAGGCGGACCACCCCCGCCACCGCCTCGGCCGGGACCGAGGCGAGGATGCCGGTCCGCATCGGCGCCACCGTCGGGCCGAGGCGCTCCGCCCGAGCCGGACCGTCCGCCAGTTGCACCACGGGACAGCCGGCGGCGAAGCTGTCCACGACGCGCCAGGCGGCACCCACCGAACCCGCGCCCAGGTGCAGGTGCAGGCCACGACCGGGTGCCGCGGCCGCGCCGTCCGCGGCGACCGGCACCGCCGCCGCGGGCCGCGCCGCCGACACCGCTGCGGCGAGCGCCGCGGCCCGGCCGCGCGCCGGCTCATGGTCGAACACGCACACCGACGCGCGATCCGGCACGTCCGAACGCGCCAGCGGCGCCAAGGGCGGCAACGACAAGGCCGGGAGCGGCAGGGCGGCGATGTCGCCGGCCCCCAGCAACGCCAGGTCGCGCATCATGGCATCATCGAACACCACCACGGCGTAGGCGTGGCGCAGCGCGTCCTGCAGCGCCGCCAGCACCGGCATCGGATCGGCCGCGGCGGCGATGCGCCCCATGTCGCGGGCCAGCGCCAGCGGCGCCAGCACCGCATGTTTGCGCAGATGCGGCGCGTGCAGCAGTGCCGGCAGGTCGAACGCGACCAGCGCCTGCGCCGGCTCGACCGGGAGCAGCGCGCGTTCCTCGGGAGGCGCGGGAAGCGCCACGTCGCAGGACAGATCGACGTTGCGCAGCGGCCCGCCGGCCGACGGTTTGCGCGTCAGCATGGCCCGCACGAACTCGCGCAACCGCACCGTCTGCGCCTGGAAGGGATCGTCCGGGCGCCGGACGTCCAAGCCGGACGCCAGCAGCAGACATTCTTGGCTCGGGCGCATTCGGCCGAATTTCATATCACCTCGTTAACGATCCGGCAACACGATTGCGGCGGGCTGGCCGCGCCGCTATGCCGCTGCGGACGCCGTAAGAGGTTCGTCGTGCCGGATGTCGTCGAACCTGATGCCGCCGAGGCCGGCGAGAGCGGCACGGCACCGGCCGGGGCGCTGATCGCCACGATGGCGTTCGCCTGCGGCGCCAGCGTCGCCAACGTGTATTACGCGCAGCCGCTGGCCGGGCTGATCGGCGCCGAGGTGGGCCTGTCCGTCGCCCACGCCGGGCTGGTGGTGACGTGGACCCAGATCGGCTATGCGCTGGGCCTGTTCCTACTGGTGCCGTTGGGCGACCTGCTGGAGAACCGCCGGCTGATCGTGGCCACGCTGTCGGTCGCGGTGCTGGCGCTGGGCATGGCCGCGCTGGCCGGGTCGGCCACGGTGTTCCTGCTGGCGTCGGCGCTGATCGGGCTGAGCTCGGTAGGGGCGCAGATGCTGGTGCCGCTCGCGGCACACCTCGCCCCGGCGGCGCGGCGCGGCCGCGTGGTGGGTTCGGTGATGAGCGGGCTGCTGCTGGGCATCCTGCTGGCGCGGCCGGCTGCAAGCCTCGTCACGGCGGCGTTCGGCTGGCGCGCGGTGTTCGCGACCTCCGCGGCGCTGATGGCCGCCGTGGCGCTGCTGCTGTGGCGCAGGCTGCCCGAGCGGCGGCCGGCGGGTGGGCGCCATTACGTCGAGCTGCTCCGCTCGTTGTGGCCGTTGCTGCGCGACACGCCGGTGCTGCAACGGCGGATCGTCTACCAGTCTTGCCAGTTCGCCGCCTTCTCGGTGTTCTGGACCGCCTCGCCGCTGCTGCTGGCCCGCGCCCCGTTCCATCTGGGCCAGGTCGGGATCGCGCTGTTCGCGCTGGCCGGCGCCAGCGGCGCGCTGGCGGCGCCGATCGCGGGAAGGCTCGCCGACGCCGGCTGGACCCGCCCCGCGACCGGCGCCGGGCTGGCGCTGGCGGCCGGCGCGTTCACGCTGTCGCGCCTGGGCGGCCACGGCTCGGTGGCCTGGCTCACGCTCGCGGCGGTGCTGCTCGACTTCGGCGTGCAGATGAGCCAAGTGACCGGGCAGCGGGCGATCTACGCCCTGCCCGGCCACGCCCGCAGCCGGCTCAACGGCATCTACATCGGCGTGTTCTTCTTCGGCGGCGCGGCCGGCTCGGCGTTGGCCGGGCCGGCGCTGGCGTGGGGCGGCTGGGACGCGGTGACGTGGCTCGGCACCGGCTTCCCGCTGCTGGCGCTGCTGGCGTTCGCCACCGAGTTCCGGAGGCGGTAGCTATTTCCCTTGCGGCTGGGTCAACGTCAGCGGCGCGAACGCAGCCCCCATCACCGGCCGCGCCAAGAAGGCGTTGAAGCCGCTGTTGGGATCGTACCAGTCCGGGAACGGCGCGCCCGAGGTGGTGGTGTTGGCATAGTTGTACACCTCGTCATAGATGTCCTGCGCCAGTGTCGGGTCATTGGTCGAGGCCGCCGTCCACAATTCCCAGTCCGCCTTGGTGAAGGTGTGCGGCGGGTTGCCGAGCAGGCGCGGGTCGAGCTGGATGCCGGTCGGGTGCTCCTGGGTTTTGTAGAAGTTGGCCTCCTCGGTCAGGATGCTCTGCGGCACCAGGTTCAGGCCGAGCAGCTTGTCGGGATAGGCGTTGTACTTGAGGCTCCAGTAAGCGTCCGACTCGCCGGTGGTGTCGCCGCTGTAGGCGTTGGCGGGTTCGCGGTACTGCAGCAGCAGGTGGGTCGAGTTGCTGTTCTGCGAAAGCTGCGCCCACGTGCTGATGTATTGCTCCGCCAGGTTGCGGAAATAGTTCCGGTCCTTGTTGTTGCCGGCGAAATTGGCGATCTGCCCCATGGCGCCGACCGCCTCGATGCCCTTCAGGGCCAGGTTGACGCTGTGGGCGATCTGGCCGGTGAAGTCGTCGGTCTGGTTCTGGAACTGCGGGTCGACCGCGTTCGGGTACTGCACCCCGGCCGGGATGGTGGTCAGGTAGGTGGCCCACTGGCGGAACAGCGCGTAGTGCGCGTTGGCGTAGGTCGCGGCCTCGGCCTTGGAGACGTGCTGCATGTAGGCGTCGGCCATGATGAGCATGTTGGCGGTCTCCTCGACCGGCATGTTCTCGCCGCCGCCGTCGTTGTGCCCGGTAGCGTTCGGGTAAGTGGCGCCCAGATCGTGCGGCGCGTACTGCGCCGGCCACTGGCCCGACTCCGAGTAGAAGATCACCGGAGCGATCAAGTACCGCACCAGCTCCGGGTTGGTGTAGAGGAACGCCGGCATCGACGGGTACAGTATGTCCACCGTGGAGACGTTGTCGCTGCTGCTGATCTCCTCCACGAACAGGTACGGGTTGTCGATGGTCCCGGTCAGCTCGGTGCCGCCGAACGCTTGGCGCAACGTCAGCGCCGTGAGCGCCGCGTAGTGCGCGCCGCCCACCGCGGTCGCGGCGTTGGTGAGGTTGGTGTCGAGCGTGTTGGCGCGGCTGAGCGCCCCCGCGGCGTCGTTGTAGGCGAACGCCAACATGCTTTCGTAGGCCGGCCAGTATTGCCGCCACAGCGAGACCGCGTTGTTGCCCAGGAAGTTGATCGCCGGGTCGCGCACATGGCCGAGCAGCAGCGTGAACGGCGCCGTGGCGGTGGTGCCGACGCTGCCGAGCGACTTGGCGAAGGCGAACACCGGGTAGGCGTCGTTGATCGCGCGCGGCTGGTTGGTGTCGTTGGAATCGAGCAGCTTGCCCGACGAGACGAACTGGCCCCGCACCGTCGCGTCGGCGCCCGATTGCGTGGTGAGGCCGCCCACCGTCGCGGTCGAGAACAGCGCCGTGCCCCAGGAGGGATAGTCGTTCACCTGGTTGAACACGGTCGGCGAATTGGGCGTCACCGTCCAGGTCCACAGCGTGCCGGCCCGGCTGCTGCCGTCCGAGTTGCGCGCGATGGTCTCCGGCGCCCACTTGATGAGCTGGTTGCTGTCGCCGTGCGCCCACTCGCCGCTGATGTCGAAGTAGATGCTGACGGTGTGCGGGTTGCCGTCGCTGCTCTGCGCGCTGGCCATGATGTTGGCGAACGGGATGCTGAGCCGCCGCAGGTCGCGCGCCTCGACCGGCGACAGGAAGTCCACGGTCAGGTTGATGCCGCCGGCGTTGAAGGTGAAGGTCGATTGGGTCGGCGTCGTCACCAGCGCGGTCTGCTTCATGGTGCCAGGGATGTTGGGCGGCTGACCCATGAACAGGTATGCCTGGTTGTCGATATAGGCGATGCCGGTGATCGCCTTGACATTGCCGTTCCAGTATCGCGGCCAGGCGCCCGGGGCCAAGCCGGAGCTCTCGCGCAGCCAGGTGTTGACATAGGGCTGCCGCACGACGAGCGGTGGCGCCGGTGGCTTGATCGGCGCGAACGTCTGTGCGTCGGCCGCGCGCACGCCGCAGCACAGCGCAGCGACTGCCACGGCGCTGGAAGCCAGAAGCCGGCAACGATTTCTCATTGTTTCCTCGCAGATTTTTACTTGCGATTACTTATAAGGTTCTTGGACTGGCATCATCGCCTACAACCCGGCGGACGCTATTCCCAACGCGCAGCAAGCGCCAAACTTATTTGTCCTACATCACCGAAGCGTGAAGTGCCGTCATGGCCGGCTCCAGCGCCAGTCGCGGACCTCCGGCATGTCCTCGCCGTGCTCGCTCACGTGCAACTTGTGCCGCTGCATGGTGGTCCAGTAGCGCTCGGTGGCGGCGTGGACCTGCTCCGCCAGCCGTGGCACCCGGCCGATCGCGTCGAGCGTCAAGCGGTAGCGGTCGAGGCGGTTGAGCACCGCCATGTCGAACGGCGTCGTCGTGGTGCCCTCGCCGATGTAGCCGCGCACGTGCATGTTGTCGTGGTTGCGCCGCTTGTAGGTCAGCCGGTGGATCAGCGCCGGGAAGCCGTGGAAGGCGAAGATCACCGGCTTGTCGGTGGTGAACAGCGCGTCGAAGTCGCGGTCCTCCAGCCCGTGCGGGTGGTCCGCCTGCGGCTCCAGGCACAGCAGGTCGACCACGTTGACCACCCGCAAGCGGATGTCGGGCACCTGCTCGCGCAGCAGCATGGCGGCGGCCAGGGTCTCCAGCGTCGGCACGTCGCCGGCGCAGGCCAGCACCACGTCCGGCTCGCCGGGGTCGCTGGCCCACTCCCAGATGCCCGCGCCCACGGTGCAGTGGCGCACCGCCGCCTCGATGTCGAGCCACTGCCACTCGGGCTGCTTGCCGGCGACGATAACGTTGATGTAGTTCCGGCTGCGCAAGCAATGGTCGGCCACCGAGAGCAGGCAGTTGGCGTCCGGCGGCAGGTAGATGCGCGCCACTTCGGAGGTCTGGTTGGCGACATGGTCGAGGAAGCCGGGATCCTGATGCGACGCGCCGTTGTGGTCCTGGCGCCAGACATGCGAGGTGAGCAGGTAGGTCAGCGAGGCGATGGGCTCGCGCCACGGCAGCGCGCGGCAGACCTTCAGCCACTTGGCGTGCTGGTTGACCATCGAGTCGACGATGTGCGCGAACGCCTCGTAACAGGAAAAGAAGCCGTGCCGCCCGGTCAGCAGGTAGCCTTCGAGCCAACCCTGGCAGAGATGCTCGCTCAGCACCTCCATGACGTGCCCGTCATGGCTCAAATCCTCGTCGACCGGGAGCGTCTCGGCCTGCCAGGCCTTGCCGCTGGCGTGCAGCACGTCGGCGAGGCGGTTGGAGGCGGTCTCGTCGGGGCCGAACAGGCGGAAGTTGCGGCTGTCGAGGTTCAAGGCCATGACTTCGCGCAGGAAGCCGCCCAGCACACGGGTCGCTTCGGCCTCGACGCCGCCCGGCTGCGGCAGGGCGATGGCATGGGCGCGGAACCGCGGCATCGCCAGCGGCTGCAGCAGCAGGCCGCCATTGGCGTGCGGGTTGGCGCTCATGCGGCGCTGCCCGGTGGGGGCCAGCGAGGCCAGCTCCTCGCGCAACTGGCCGCGTTCGTCGAACAGCTCGTGCGGACGGTAGCCGCGCATCCACTCGTCGAGCTGGCGGACGTGCTCGGGGTCGTCGAAGCTGGCGATCGGCACCTGGTGCGCGCGCCAGGTGCCCTCGACCGGCTTGTTGTCGACGAATTTCGGCCCGGTCCAGCCCTTCGGCGTGCGCAGCACGATCATCGGCCAGCGCGGACGCGCGGTGTCGCCGGCGCGGGCCGCGGCCTGGATCGCTTGAATCTCGGCCAACACCCTGTCGAGCGTCGCGGCCAACGCCTGATGCACCAGCATCGGATCGTCGCCCTCGACGAAGTGCGGCGTGTGGCCGTAGCCGCGCAGCAGTTCGGCGAGTTCCGCGTCGCCGATGCGGGCCAGCACGGTCGGGTTGGCGATCTTGTAGCCGTTGAGGTGCAGGATCGGCAGCACCGCGCCGTCGCGGGCCGGGTTGAGGAACTTGTTCGAGTGCCAGCTCGCGGCCAGCGGCCCGGTCTCGGCCTCGCCGTCGCCGATCACGCAGGCGACGATCAGCTCGGGGTTGTCGAACGCGGCACCGTAGGCGTGCGCCAGCGAATAGCCGAGCTCGCCGCCCTCGTGGATCGAGCCGGGGGTCTGCGCCGCGACGTGGCTGGGCACGCCGTAGGGCCAGGAGAACTGCCGGAACAGCCGGCGCAGCCCGTCGCCGTCGCGCTCGACCGCGGGATAGGTCTCGGTGTAGGAGCCTTCGAGGTAGGAATTGGCGACCAGGCCGGGGCCGCCATGGCCGGGTCCGATGACCGCGATCATGTCGAGGTCGTGTGCCACGATGAGCCGGTTCAGGTGGACGTAGAGGAAGTTGAGCCCGGTGGTGGTGCCCCAGTGGCCGAGCAGGCGCGGCTTGATGTGCGCCCGGGTGATCGGCTCCGCCAACAGCGGGTTGTCGCGCAGGTAGATCTGGCCGACCGTCAGGTAGTTGGCGGCGCGCCAGTAGGCGTCCATCCGCCGCAGCAGGTCGGGAGCCAGCGGCGTGGGCGTCTCGTCAGCCATGGCTGGCTCCCTTGCAGACTGTCGTCGCAGATGGCGCCTCGAGGCTGGTGCCGACGCCCGGGATTGAACCGGGGACCTACTGATTACGAATCAGTTGCTCTACCGCTGAGCTACGTCGGCGCGCTCGCGCCGTATACCCGCCTGTCCCGGACCTCGCAACCGGCGCCGGGTTGCCAGCGGACGCGGCAGCGTCGAAACATGGCGCAGGTTTGAGGTGAAACTGGCACTGCCGATGAGCGATGTTGCGCCGATGAGCGATGCCACCAGCCCCGCGCCGCCCGGACGGCTGCGCGAGTGCCCGGATTGCGGGCTGTTCCTGTCCTTGCCGGAACTGTCGCCGGGCGCCGTCGCCCGCTGCCCGCGCTGCCACTCGGTGCTGCGGCGCGGCCGCACCGATCCGGTCCGCCGGCCGCTGGCGATGGCCGCGACCGGGCTGCTGCTGCTGCTGATCGCCGGCCAGAGCTCGTTCGTGGACCTCACCGTGAACGGCCTGCAGCGCGACACCACGGTGTTCACCGGGCCGCAGGCGTTGCAGGAGCAGGGCATGTGGGAGGTCGCGATCGTGGTGCTGATCACCACGCTGCTGGCGCCGCTGGCCCGCCTGGTGGCGATCCTGTGGGTGCTGGCCGGGCTGCGCCTGACCCGGACTGGCACCGTGACTCCCGGCCTGCTGGGCGCCCGGCATTTGGCGCACGTGTTCCGCTGGGCGGAGGCGCTGCGCCCCTGGGCGATGGTCGAGGTGTTCCTGCTCGGCCTGTTCGTGGCCTACACCAGGCTGATCGCGGTCGCCCGTGTCGACATCGGCTACGGCGTCTACGCGATGGCGGCGCTGATGCTGGTGACGGCGGCGGTCGACGCCAGCATGGACCCCGACACGGTCTGGCACGAGCTTGAGCGGCGCCAGGCGCAAGGCGGCGAGGCCGCCTCCCGCGACGCCGTGGACGCCGACCTGATCGGCTGCGACGCCTGCGGCCTGGTCAGCCCCGCCAGCGCGCGGCACTGCCCGCGCTGCGACGCGCGGCTGCGGCGGCGCAAGCCGGCCAGCGTCAGCGCCCAGGTGCGGCTGCCTGTACCTGCCGGCCAACATGCTGCCGGTGCTGACGCTGATCCGCGCCGGCCGCGGCGGCCCGTCGACCATCCTGGGCGGGGCCGACGAACTGCTGCGCGCCGGCATGTGGCCGCTGGCGCTGCTGGTGTTCGTGGCCAGCATCATGGTGCCGGTGCTGAAGCTGGCCGGCCTGACCATCATGCTGGTGTCGACGCAGCGCCATTGGGTCGCCCGGCTGCAGGAGCGCACGCTGATCTACCGCGTCGTCGACGTGATCGGCCGCTGGTCGATGATCGACGTGTTCATGATCTCGATCCTGACCGCCGTGGTGCGGATGGGCACCGTCGCTTCGGTGTTCCCCGGCGACGGCGCGATCGCGTTCTGCGGCGTGGTCATCCTGACCATCCTCGCGGCCAACAGCTTCGATCCGCGCCTGATGTGGGACGCGGCGGGAGAGCGGGCGTGAACGACACACGGCCTCCGGAACCGCCCCGCGGCGCGACGCCGCCGGCCGCGGTCGTGCGGACCAAGGCAGGCCGGCCGTTCCAGGTCATCTGGCTGATCCCGCTGGTCGCCGCCGCCATAGCCGCCTACCTGCTGTATCAGAACCTGTCCAACAGCGGGCCGGAGGTCACCATCACCTTCGCCACCGCCGACGGCATCGTCGCCGGCCAGACCCGCGTGCGGCACAAGGCGGTCGACCTCGGCACGGTACGCGACGTGCGGCTGTCGCGCGACATGGGCAGCGTGGTGGTACGGGCCAGCATGAACCAGGCCGCGGCGCACACGCTGACCGGCGACGCCCGGTTCTGGGTGGTGCGACCGAGGCTCACGGCCGGCAGCATCTCCGGCCTCGATACCGTGCTGTCGGGGTCGTACATCGAACTCGACCCGGGCGTCGGCCACGGTGCGCGCAAGACCAGCTTCGTGGGCCTCGACAACCCGGCCACGGTGCGCAGCGGCGAGGCCGGCGTGGCGGTCACGCTCACCGCCGAACGCATCGGCTCGGTGCAGCCCGGCACGCCGCTGTTCTACCGCGACATCCCGGCCGGCGAGGTGGCGAGCTTCAAGCTCGGCGACGAGGGCAAGGGCGTCACCATCAACGCCTTCGTACGGGCGCCATACGACCGCTTCGTGCATCAGGGCACGCATTTCTGGAACGCCTCGGGCATCGCCGTCGACCTCGGCGCGCAGGGCCTGCAGGTGCGCGTCGCCAGCCTGCAGGCGGTGTTGTCGGGCGGCATCGCGTTCGACACCTCGGCCGACGCGCAGAAGACGCCGCTGGCAGAGTCCAACGCCTCCTACACCCTGTTCCGCAACGAGACCGAGGCGCAGTCCGCCGGTTACAGCCAGCAGATCAAGTTCGTGACCTATTTCGACGGCTCGGTGCGCGGGCTGGGCGCCAACGCGCCGGTCGAGCTGTATGGCATCCAGGTCGGCACCGTCACCGGGATCAAGCTCGAACTCGACCCGACCGGCAAAAGCTCGCGCGTGGCCGTGCATATGGACGTGCAGCCGGAGCGGATCATGAGCAGCGCCGAGGCGAAGCCGCAGAACACCTTGGCCGTGGCGCAGGCGATGGTGGCGCGCGGCCTGCGGGCGCAGTTGCAGAGCGCCAGCCTGCTGACCGGGCAGAGCGTGGTCGCGTTCAACTTCCTCCCCGACGCGCCCCCCGCCCAGGCGCGCCAAGTCGGCGACGAGATCGAGGTGCCCAACACCGCAGGTGGCCTCGACAGCCTCACCACCAGCCTGGGCCAGGTGGCGCAGAAGCTGAGCGCGCTGCCGCTCGACCAGATCGCGGGCAACCTGAACGACGCCTTGCGCAACGTCAGCCGCACGGCCGCGACGGCGCAGGAGGTGGTGCGCAAGCTCGGCACCGACAGCGCCCCGTTGCTCGACAAGCTGCCGGGGATCGCGCAGGGGCTGCAGGCGGCGGTCGACCGCGCCGGGCGGCTGGTCGGCTCGGCCGATACCGGCTACGGCGCCAACTCCTCGTTCCGTCGCGACCTGCAGCGGCTGCTGTCCGAGGCCAGCGACACCGCGCGCTCGGTGCGGCTGCTGGCCGACTACCTCGACCAGCACCCCGAGGCGCTGATCCGGGGCCGCGCCGGGCAATGACGCGCAGCGAAAGGGAGGCGAGAACGCCGATGCGGGCCTTGGCCGTCATGGTGCTGCTGGCGGGGCTGGCCGGTTGCGCGTCCCCCAACCCGAACCTGTTCACCCTGGCCGCGGTGCCGGGCCCGGCGCGGACGGCACGGGCGGGCGGCATCGAGCTGCGCCGGGTCGGCCTCGCGGGCTACCTTGACCGGCCGGAGATCGTGCGCTCCGACACGCAGTACCGGCTGCAGGTCAGCGGCAACGACCGCTGGGGCGAGCCGATGGGCAGTATGCTGGAGCGGGTGTTCACCGAGGACCTGGTGCAGCGCCTGCCCGGCGCTTCGGTGTTCACCGAGGCGGGCGCCATATCGACCCGTCCCGACCTGGTGCTGGAGATCGACGTGCAACGGCTCGACGCCGACGCGACCGGCAACGTCGTGCTGCTGGCGCAGGTGGCGATCCAGCACGACGACGCGACCCGCCCGACGGCGGCGAACGAAGTCCGGCTCACCATCCGCCCGGCCGGCGCCAGGACCACCGACCTGGTGGCGGCGATGAGCACCGTGCTCGGGCAGTTCGCCGACGAGGTGGCGCGCAAGCTGGTGACGCAGAACGGCACGCGGCAGGACGCCGCCACGACCCAGCCCCCCAAGGAGAAGCGCAGCCATGCCAGAAAGCACCGTCTACCGCGAGGCGCTTGACGAACTGGCGGCGGTGTTCGACCGCGTCGATCCCGCCTCGGTCGACGAAGCGGTCGCGCGCATCGCCGCGGCACGGACCGTGGTGGTGTTCGGCGGCGGCCGCGAGGGGCTGCAGATCCGCGGCTTCGCGATGCGGCTGTTCCACATGGGGCGATCGGTCGCCGTGGTCGGCGACATGACCTGCCCGGCGGTCGGCCCTGGCGACCTGTTCCTGGTCACTGTCGGCCCTGGCGAGATCTCGACCGCCTTGGCGCTGATGCGGGTCGCGCAGGCCGCCGGCGCCGACATCCTGTTGCTGACCGCGCAGCCGGACGGGCGCGGCGCGGCGCTGGCGCACTCCGTGCTGGTGATCCCGGCGCAGACCATGGCCAACGACCAGGGCGTCGCCGCTTCGTCGGTGCTACCGATGGGTTCGCTCTATGAGGGCGCGCTGTTCGTGCTGTTCGAGGTGATGGTGCTCAAGCTGCGCGCCGCGCTGGCAGTGTCGCCGGACGCGATGCGCGCCCGGCATACCAACCTCGAATAGGGTCAGCGCCCGGTCAGCACCCGCTCGACCAACTGCCGCACCGTCGGGATGAAGCCGTTGCCGTAGAACGGGTCGCTCGCGAAGCGGAACGCGTTGTGGCCGGCGAACATCAGGTTGCGCTCCAGCGAGGTCTCGTCGTCGGTCGCGTGGCCGATGTCCTGCAATGTCTTCTGGATGCAGAAGCTGCGCGGGTCGGCCTTCTTGCCGTTGCTGTTGTCCGGCTCGTGCTGCGCCCAGTTGGAGAACCGGCAGGTGCTGAGGCAGCCCATGCAGGCGACCTGGTCGGCCACGATCTCCGCCGCCTTCTCTGGCGTCACAAACACCAGCGTCGCGTCAGGGGTGCGCAGCGCCTCGGTCAAGCCCTGCGCCTCCCAGCCGCGCGCGCGCCGCAGGTCGCGCGGCGTCAGGTAGACGACGCGCTTGCGCGGTCCCACGCCAAACTCGGACACGTGCTCGCCGACCGGCTCGGTGGTGTAGGCGACCTGGTGCTCGCTGCGCTCGCGCAACTCGCGGATGAAGCCGTTGTTCACCGCCGAGGAGTAGAAGCCGGTCGGGCTGAACCGATTGAGGAACACGTCGCCCGGCTTGAGCGTCAGCAACCGGCGCTTCCAGGACTCGCCGATCGGGCTTTCCTGGGTCAGCAACGGGCGGGTGCCGAACTGGAACGCGATCGGGCCGAGGTCGGGGTTGCCGATCCAATCCTGCCACTCCTCCAGCCACCAGACGCCACCGGCCATGATGATCGGCGTCTCGCCCAGTCCCAGCTCGCGCATCAGCTTGCGCAGCGCCAGGACACGCGGCAGCGGGTCCTCCGGCCTGGTCGGGTCCTCGCCGTTGGACAGCCCATTATGGCCGCCAGCGAGCCAGGGGTCCTCATAGACGACGCCGCCCAGCAAGCTGGCCGCCTTGCTGTAGGCCCGCCGCCACAGCGCGTTGAAGGCGCGCGAGGACGACACGATCGGATAGTAGTAGACGTTGAAGCGGGCGGCGATCTCGGAGAGCCGGTACGGCATCCCGGCGCCGCAGGTCAGGCCGTGGATCAGCCCCTTGGCGCCTTCGAGCACGCCGGCCGCGACGCGCTCGGCGGCGCCCATCTCCCACAGGATGTTGGCGTGGATGCGCCCCCGCCCGCCGGCGATGTCGTGCGCCTGGCGCGCCTGTTCGATGCCGCCCTGGATGGCGTAGGCCACCAGCTCCTCGTGCCGGTCGCGGCGGGTGCGGCCATGGTAGACCTGCGGGATCACCACGCCGTCGGCATCGAGGCTATCGGCGTTGACCGCGCTGAAAGTGCCGGCGCCGCCGCCCGCCGCCCAGTGGCCGGAGGTGGCGCCGTTGGACACCGAGACGCCCTTGCCGCCCTCCACCAATGGCAGCACGTCGACGCCGCCCATCCGGATCGCATCAATCGCTTTCATCAAATACCCTCCGCAGTCCGGAGCGGAAACATACCCTCCGCGAACCGAACACCCTTCGAAATCGTCCCCGCCCCCGGCGAAGGCAAGGCCCCGCCGGAGGTAGCCGGACGATTTAGCGCCGCCGGCTCAGTCGGCCGCCTCGTCGCGCTCGCGGCGGCCGCCCTTGGAGCCGACCTGGTCGCTGATGTCCGCGCCGGTCGCCTGGTCGACCACGCGCATCGACAGCTTGACCTTGCCGCGGTCGTCGAAGCCCAGCACCTTGACCTTCACCGAATCGCCCATGGTGACGACATCCGTGGTCTTCTGCACCCGGTTGCTCGCCAGCTCGCTGATGTGGACCAGTCCGTCGCGCGAGCCGAGGAAGTTCACGAACGCGCCGAACTCGGCGGTCTTGACCACCTTGCCGGTGTAAATCACGCCGATCTCCGGCTCCGCCACGATGCCGCGGATGCGGTCCATGGCGGCCTGCGATTTCTCCGGGTCACTGGAGGAAATCTTGATCGTGCCGTCGTCCTCGATGTCGATCTTGGCGCCGGTCAGCTCGACGATCTCGCGGATCACCTTGCCGCCGGTGCCGATCACGTCCCGAATCTTCTCTTTCGGGATGCTCATCATGGTGATCTTGGGCGCGGTCGCGGCGACGTCGGAGCGCGCCCCGGTGATGGCGCGTGCCATCTCGCCCAGGATGTGCAGCCGCCCCTCGCGCGCCTGGTCCAACGCCACCTTCATGATGTCGGCGGTGATCGAGGTGATCTTGATGTCCATCTGCAGGCTGGTCACACCCGCCTCGGTGCCGGCCACCTTGAAGTCCATGTCGCCGAGATGGTCCTCGTCGCCCAATATGTCGGACAGCACGGCGAAGCCGCGCTCCTCCTTGATGAGCCCCATGGCGATGCCGGCCACCGGGCGCAGCAGCGGCACGCCCGCGTCCATCAACGCCAGGCTGGTGCCGCACACCGTCGCCATGCTGCTGCTGCCGTTGCTCTCGGTGATCTCGCTGACCACGCGCAGGGTGTACGGGAACTTGCCCTTTTCCGGCAGTAGCGGATGCACGGCGCGCCAGGCCAGCTTGCCGTGGCCGATCTCGCGCCGGCCCGGGCTGCCCATGCGGCCGGCCTCGCCCACCGAGTACGGCGGGAAGTTGTAGTGCAGCATAAAGTGCTCGCGGTACTCGCCGTCGAGCGCGTCGACGATCTGCTCGTCCTGCGCCGTGCCCAGCGTCGCCACGCACAGCGCCTGCGTCTCGCCGCGGGTGAACAGCGCGCTGCCATGCGCGCGTGGCAATACGCCCACTTCGGCCACGATCGGGCGCACGGTCTTGGTGTCGCGCCCATCGATGCGCAGGCCGGTGTCGAGGATCGCGTTGCGCACGATGTCGGCTTCGAGTTCCTTGAACAGCCCTTTCGCCTTGTCGGCATCCAAGCCTTCGCCGGCCAGCGCGGCGGTCGCGGACTTCTTGGCCTCGGCCACCTTCTCCTGGCGGACCTGCTTCAGCTTCTCGCGATAGGCGTCGGCCAGCGCGCCGCGCGCCAGCGCGTCGACGCGGGCGGACAGCGACTTCTGCTCGTCGCTGGTCTCGGGCAGCGCCCAGGGCTCCTTGGCGGCGGCCTCGGCCAGCTCGATGATCGCCTGGATCACCGGCTGGAACTGCGCGTGGCCGAACGCCACTGCGCCAAGCATAACCTCCTCGGAGAGCTCACGCGCCTCGCTCTCGACCATCAGCACGCCCTCGGCGGTGCCGGCGACCAGCAGGTCGAGCGTGCCCTCCTCGGACTGGGCCGTGGTCGGGTTCAGCACGTACCGGCCGTCGATCCAAGCCACGCGCGCGCCGGCGACCGGGCCAAAGAACGGGATGCCGGACAGCGTCAGCGCCGCCGAACAGCCGACCATCGCCACAACGTCGGGGTCGTTCTCGAGATCGTGGCTCAGCACCGTGGCCACGACCTGCACCTCGTTGCGGAAGCCGTGCGGGAACAGCGGCCGGATCGGCCGGTCGATCAGCCGGCTGACCAGCGTCTCCTTCTCGGAGGGCCGACCCTCGCGCTTGAAGAAGCCGCCCGGGATCTTGCCGGCGGCGAACGCCTTCTCCTGGTAGTTCACCGTGAGCGGGAAGAAATCCTGGCCGGGCTTCACGCTGCGGGCACCGACGGCGGTGCAGAGCACGATGGTGTCGCCGTAGCGGGCCAGCACGGCGCCGTCGGCCTGGCGGGCCATCTTGCCGGTCTCCAGGATCAGCTTGCGGCCGCCCCAGTCGAGTTCCTTGCGGAAATAGTTGAACATCACGTCTTCCTTGCGAGGGCGAGACGCGGGTGGGCGGGCAGGTCGGCGATCCGCGCCATCGAGGCGGGCGCACGGCGTCTCGGGCGGCATGGAGAGGGGCTGCGCCGCGGCGCAGCCGCGCGCCATGTGGCCGGAGCCGCCGTCAGAGGATCGGCGATCGTCGTCCCCCCGCGAATAGCGATGGCCCCGCGCCCGATGGCGCGAGGGTCGGCGGCCGGGCGGGATTGGCGCCCGGCGTGGGTCAGCGGCGCAAGCCGAGGCGGCCGATCAGCTTCTCGTAGCGGTCTTGGTCCTTGCGCTTCAGGTAGTCGAGCTGGGCGCGACGCTGGCCCACCATCATCAGCAGGCCGCGCCTGCTGTGGAAGTCCTTGGCGTGCGTCTTGAGGTGCTCGGTCAGGTTGACGATCCGCTCGGTGAGCAGGGCGACCTGGACCTCGGGGCTGCCGGTGTCGCTGGCGGCGGTGGCGTATTCGGACACGAGCGCCGTGCGGCGCTCCGCGGTGATCGACATCGCATACTCCTGATACGGGGTGAGAGGCGACGCGCGGGCTACAGCAGCCGCTCGGGTTTCAGCCAGCCATCCTCCAGCCGGCACAGCCCGATCACGCGGGTCCCCGCCATGGCGCGCGCCAGCCCGCGATCCGGGGCGGCGGTCCGTGGAATGCGGCCCATCAGATCGACGAGGCTGATCGCCTGTCCATGCGAGAGGCTGACGGCTTCCGCCGCGGTCAGGGCCAGCGCCGGGA
Organism: uncultured Acetobacteraceae bacterium; assembly: GCA_964250775.1. Lineage (GTDB taxonomy): Bacteria > Pseudomonadota > Alphaproteobacteria > Acetobacterales > Acetobacteraceae > CAVRQM01. Next base: position 24,921 of record CAXUHK010000031.1, read on the forward strand.
TGTCGGCCAGCGCGGTCGCGACCGGAAGCAGGAAGTCCGGGGACGTGGGCGGGGTATCCTCCGCCCGTTGCAGTTTGTCCAGCACAATCGCGTGCCGCTCGTCGAACGGCCCGACCCGCAGCCGGCGCAGCGCCGCCACGTGCCCGACGCTGCCGCAGGCCAGCGCCAGGTCGCGCGCCAGGCTGCGCATGTAGACGCCCTTGCCCGACTGCACCTCGAAGGTCACGCTGTCGGCGTCCAGCCGCTCGACCAGCTCGAAGCGGTCGACGCGGGCCGGGCGCGGCTCCAGCACCGGCGGCGTGCCGGCGCGCGACAGGTCGTAGGCGCGCTCGCCGGCGACCTTGATCGCGGAATACGCCGGCGGCACCTGCATGATGTCGCCAAGGAACGCCGGCAGCGCCGCACGGATCGCCGCGTCGGTGGGACGCGCGTCGCCGGTCGCGGTGACGGCGCCTTGCGCGTCGTCTGTGTCGCGCGCCTCGCCGAACCGCAGCGTGAAGCGGTAGACCTTGGTGCCGTCCATGACGTACGGCACGGTCTTGGTGGCGGCGCCGAACGCCACCGGCAGCAGGCCGGTCGCCAGCGGGTCGAGCGTGCCGCCGTGCCCCGCCTTCTGCGCGTCGAACCAGCGGCGGACGCGGTTCACCACGTCGGTGCTGGTCAGCCCCGCCGGCTTGTCGACGATCAGCCAGCCGTCGAGCGGAAGGCCGCGGGGTTTGCGGTGGCGCATCGGCTTGTGTGGTCCTCTCGCTGCGGCGGGCGCAGGCGCAGCAACGGCTGTTCCAGGTAGCGGAACGACGCCCAAGACAGCAGCCACATCGCCGCGAGGCACGCCACGACGCAGGGCAGCGCCGGGAGATGCTGCGTGGCGCGGATGTAGCCCACAATGTCGAGCAGCGACAGGTGGACGATGTAGAGCGCATACGACTGCCCGGCCACACGCGCCGCCGGCCGAGCGATCCAGCCGGGTGCCCGCCGCAGCCGGTCGGCCGCCGGCAGCAGCATGGCGAAGCCGAGCGAGCCGACATCGAACAGCAACGTCCGCTGCACCTGCGGGCCGATCACGGTCAGCCAATGGGAGACCGGGCCGAGCCAGATGCCGGCGACCAGCACCGTCCCCGCCGCCAGCAGCAGGCGCGGCCAAGCCAGCAGCCGCGAGCGGCTTTGCGCCAACCAGGCGACGGCGATGCCGAAGCCGATCGCGTCCAGGCGGAACGGCACGACCTTGCTGGTGAACTCGCCCCAATCGACGCTGGCCGGCAACTGCCAGCGCAGCAGTGGCGGGATGAGCAGGAACATCGCGAGACTCGCCAGCAGCGCCGGGCGGCGGCCGAACAGCGCGGCCCCACCCAGCAGCAGCGACGAGAACAGCAGGTAGAACCACTCCTCGACCGCCAGCGACCAGGACACGCCGAACCAGCCGCCCACCACCGGCCAGGCGAGATTCTGCGTCAGCGTCGCGAACCATGGCAGCGTGCGCCACAGCGCCGCGTGGCCCGGCACCCAGAACAGCGGCGGCCACGCCACCGCCAACACCGCCAGCCACAAATAATACAGCGGTAGGGTCCGCATCCAGCGCCGCACCAGGAACACCCGCCAATCGCGCCAAGTCGGCCTGCGTTCGACGACCTGCAGCAGCAGGCGGCCGATCAGGAAGCCACTCAGCACGAAGAACAGCTCGACTCCGAAGAAGCCGGAGACGCTCGACAGGAACGGCGCCCGCGTGCCCCACCAGGACGCGAACGTGTCGCCGCAATGGCTGACGAGCACCCATAGGATGGCCAGCGAGCGCAGGATGTCCAAGCCGACGGACCGCTCCGTCGATGCGGGCAGGCTCACTCCAGGTCGCGGGCGACTTCCGGCGCGCGCAGCAGCGCGTCGACGTGCATCGCGTAGTCGATGCTGGTGTCGACCTGGAACGACACCTCCGGCGCCACCCGCAACCGCAACGCCTTCGCCAGTTGGCCGCGCAGGAAAGGCGCCGCGCGCCGCAGCGCCGGCAGCTTCTCGCCGATATCCGAACGGCCGAGCCGGGTCACGAACGCCGTGACCGCGCGCAGGTCCGGGCTGATCCGCACCTCGGTCACGGTGACGAGCACGTCGGCCAACTCGGGGTCGCGCACCTCGCCGCGGGCGAAAACGCCAGACAGGACGTGGCGGATTTCCTCCGCGACCCGAAGCTGTCGCTGTGACGGCGCCCGCGCAGAAGGCACTGTCGCGCGCTTGCCCATCTTAGCCGGCCTTGACGGGATCGGCGGCGCCCCGCTCGCTCGGCTCAGCCGAGCTTTTCATGGTCCGTGGTGCCCCAAGAGCGCCATGCTGGCCCCGAACAACGCCGCGCCGGCGGCGAACGCGGCCACGATGGTGGCCGTCAGTTGCAGCGTGTAGCGCTTGGTCTCCAACGGCAGCTGCACCCGCTTCAACTCGACATCGGCACGCTTCTGGTCGATGTCGGCGATGATCTGCCGTAGCTTCAGCCGGTCGATGTCACCCGGGTCGATCATGCCGCTCACGAGACGGTGCCTTAAGCCGGCACCATCTCGACCTCGAAGCACTCCACCACGTCGCCCTCGCGCAAGTCGTTGTAGTTCGCAAACGACAACCCGCACTCGTAGCCGCGCGCCACCTCGCGCACGTCGTCCTTGAAGCGCTTCAACTGCGTCAGCTCGCCGTTGTGGATCACCACGCCCTCGCGCAGCAGCCGCACGCCGGCGCCGCGCTTGACCAGGCCGTCCGTGACCATGCAGCCGGCGACCTTGCCGGTCTTGGTGATGTCGAACACCTTGCGGATCTCGGCGTAGCCCAGGAACCGCTCGCGCGCCTTCGGCGCGACCTTGCCGCGCACCAGTTTCTCGATGTCATCCACGACCTCGTAGATGATCGAGTAGTAGCGGATGTCGACGCCGTCGCGCGTCGCCAGCGCCCGCGCCTGCGCCGTCGCGCGCACGTTGAACGCCACGATCAGCGCGTTGTTGGCGCGCGCGAACTCGACGTCGCTTTCGGTGATCTGGCCCACGGTGGAGTTCAGCACCCGCACCCGCACCTCCTCGTGCGCCTGGCGCAAGACGGTGAGCTGGATCGCCTCGGCGCTGCCCTGCACGTCGGCCTTGATGAGGACGGCCACTTCCTTCTGCACGCCCGCCTGGATGCGCGCCAGCATCTCGTCCAGCGTGCCGCGCGCCGCCGTGGCGACGCCGGCCGCCTTGTCGCGCAGCTTGCGCTGGCGGAACTCGCTGATCTCCTTGGCGCGGCCCTCGTTCTCGACCGCCACGAACGGTTCGCCGGCCTGCGGCACGCCGGCGAGGCCCAAAATTTCCACCGGCGCCGACGGCCCGGCCGCCGGCAACGCGCGACCCTTGTCGTCGAGCATGGCGCGCACCCGGCCCCACTCGGCGCCGGCCACCACGATGTCGCCGGAGTTCAGCGTGCCCTTCTGGATCAGCACTGTCGCCACCGGGCCACGGCCACGGTCCAGCCGGCTCTCGATCACGCTGCCCTCGGCGGCGCGGTTCGGGTTGGCCTGCAGGTCGAGGATCTCGGCCTGCAGCAGGATCGCCTCCTCCAGCCGGTCGAGCCCTTGGCGCTTGGTCGCCGAGACCTCAACATCCTGGGTATCGCCGCCCATGGCTTCCACCACGATGTCATGGCTGAGCAGCTCCTGGCGCACCCGGTCCGGGTTGGCGTCGGCCTTGTCCATCTTGTTGATGGCGACGATGATCGGCGCGTTGGCGGCCCTGGCGTGCTTGATCGCCTCGATCGTCTGCGGCATCACGCCGTCGTCGGCGGCCACCACCAGAACCACGATGTCGGTGACGCTGGCGCCGCGGCTGCGCATGGCGGTGAACGCCTCGTGGCCCGGCGTGTCGATGAAGGTGATGCGGCTGCTGGACGGCAACTGCACCTGGTAGGCGCCGATGTGCTGGGTAATGCCGCCGGCCTCGCCCGCCACCACGTCGGTGGCGCGCAGCGCGTCGAGCAGCGAGGTCTTGCCGTGGTCGACATGGCCCATGATCGTCACCACCGGCGGGCGCGCGCGCATGTCCTCCAGCTCGTCGAACGCGCCGTCGAGGCCGCTCTCGATGTCGTCCTCGCTGACCCGCTTCACCCGGTGGCCGAACTCCTGCACCACCAGCTCGGCGGTGTCGGCGTCGAGGCTCTGGGTGATGGTCGCCATCACCCCCATGCGCATCAGCGTCTTGATAACGTCGGGCGCGCGGGCGGCCATGCGGGCGGCCAGCTCCTGCACCGTGATGGTGTCCGGCAGAACGACTTCACGCACGACTTTCACTCCATCGGCGCGCAGCAACTGCAGTTCCTGCTCGCGGCGCTCGCGCTCGCGCTGGCGGCGCACCGAGGCCAGGCTGCGCACCCGGTCGTCCTCGCCCTCGATCGCCGCCGGCACGTCGATGCGGCCGGGGCGGCGGCGGGCGTCGACCACCTTCTTCGCCGCCGGTGC
>CAXUHK010000032.1:0-1582 GCA_964250775.1 uncultured Acetobacteraceae bacterium
CGCATCGTCCGTTAACCCGCGAGGTTCACACTCCGACCATGGCCGACGAGTTCCACCGCATCCGCCGCCTGCCGCCCTACGTGTTCGCCGAGGTCAACCAGGCGAAGGCGGTCGCGCGCGCGCGGGGCGCCGACATCATCGACCTCGGCATGGGCAACCCCGACAGCCCGACGCCGCCGCATATCGTGGTCAAGCTGATCGAGGCGGTGCAGGACCCGCGCACCCACCGCTATTCCATGAGCAAGGGCATCCCCGGCCTGCGCCGGGCACTGGCCGGCTACTACGCCCGCCGCTTCGACGTGGCGCTCGACCCGGAGACCGAGGTGGTCGCCACCTTGGGCTCGAAGGAGGGGCTGGCCAACCTGGCGGCGGCGATCACCACGCCCGGCGACACCATCCTGGTGCCGAACCCGTCGTACCCGATCCACCAGTTCGGCTTCATCATCGCCGGCGCCTCGGTGCGCAGCATCCCGGCAACCCCGGACGAGGACATGCTGCGCGCGCTCGAGCAGGCGGTCCGCCATTCGGTGCCCAAGCCGACCGCGCTGATCGTCAATTTCCCCTCGAACCCGACGGCGTACCTGGCGACGCTCGACTTCTACCGCGAGATCGTGGCGCTCGCGCGCCGGCACGACATCTGGATCATGTCCGACCTCGCCTATGCCGAGCTGTATTTCGGCAAGGAGCCGCCGCCGTCGCTGCTGCAGGTGCCCGGCGCCCGCGAGGTCGCGGTCGAGTTCACCAGCCTGTCCAAGACCTACTCCATGCCTGGCTGGCGCATCGGCTTCGCCGCCGGCAACAAGCGGCTTATCACGGCGCTGACCCGGATTAAGTCGTACCTCGACTATGGCGCGTTCACGCCGATCCAGGTCGCCGCCACGGCGGCGCTGAACGGCCCACAGGACTGCGTGGCCGAGATGCGCGCGCTGTACCGGGAACGGCGCGACGTGCTGGTCCGCGGCCTGCGCGGCGCCGGCTGGGATGTGCCCAGCCCGGAGGGCTCGATGTTCGCCTGGGCGCCGATCCCGCAGCGCTTCGCCCCTCTCGGCAGCGTCGGCTTCAGCAAGTTGCTGCTGGAGCGGGCGCGCGTGGCGGTGGCGCCCGGCATCGGCTTCGGCGAGCACGGCGACGGCCACGTGCGGATCGCGCTGGTCGAGAACACCCATCGGCTGCGCCAGGCGCTGCGCAGCATCAAGACGTTCCTGCAGAACGACGAAGCGGAGCCGGCGCTGGCCGAGACCGCGTTGTGACCCGTCCGCTGTCGGTGGCCCTGGCCGGCCTGGGCACCGTCGGCATCGGCGTGCTGGAACTGCTGCGCCGCAACGCCGATGTCGTGGCGGCGCGCGCCGGGCGTCCGGTCGCGGTCGCCGCGGGGGGGGCGCGCGCCCCCCGGCGCGCCCCCGGGCGGGGGCGGGGCGCCACCCCATCACCGCGCCCGACCCCGCGGCCGGGGCGACCGGCGCGCTGACCGGGGTCACGACCACGGCCATGATCCAGGGGACGGTCTACCTCGACCTCAACGGCAACGGTATCCTCGACGCCGGTGAGACCGGGCTGGCCGGCCGGGTCGTCTACCTCGACC
>CAXUHK010000032.1:1592-12684 GCA_964250775.1 uncultured Acetobacteraceae bacterium
GTTTCGCGGTGTCGGGGCGCGCGGCGGCGGCACTGATCAATGCCGGCTGCCCGCTCGACCTCGACCTGTCCGCCTTCCCGGTCGGCATGTGCACCCGGACCGTCCTGGCGAAATGCGACATCGCCCTGTGGCGGCGCGCGCCGGGCGGCCGGTCGCGGTCGCCGCGGTCGCGGCGCGCGACCGCGGGCGCGACCGCGGCATGGCGCTGTCCGGCCTGCGCTGGTTCGACGACCCGGTGGCGCTGGCGCAGGATCCCGGGGTCGACGTGGTGGTCGAGGCGATCGGCGGCAGCGAGGGCGCGGCGCGCGGGGTTGTCGAGGCGGCGCTGCGCGCCGGGCGGCCGGTGGTCACGGCCAACAAGGCGCTGATGGCGGTGCATGGCGCCGAGCTCGCGGCGTTGGCCGAGCGCGCCGGCGCCGCGCTGGCGTTCGAGGCGGCGGTGGCGGGCGGTATCCCGGTCATCAAAGCCTTGCGCGAGGGCTTGGCCGGCAACCGCATCCGCCGCGTCGCCGGCATCCTGAACGGCACCTGCAACTACATCCTGACCACCATGCAGGAGCACGGCCGCGAGTTCGCCGAGGTGCTGGCCGACGCGCAGCGGCTCGGTTACGCCGAGGCCGACCCAGCCACCGACATCGACGGCACCGACGCCGCGCACAAGCTGGCGATCCTGGCGGCGCTGGCGTTCGGCCGCCCGGTGGCGTTCGGCGACGTGCATGTCGAGGGCATCCGCCGAATCGGCGCCATGGACATCGCCTTCGCCGCCGAACTCGGCTACCGCATCAAGCTGCTCGGCATCGCCAGCGCCGGCGAGGCGGGGATCGAGGCGCGGGTGCATCCGTGCATGGTGCCGCGCGCGGCGCCGATCGCGCGCGTCGACGGCGTGTTCAACGCGGTGGTGGCGGAAGGCGACTTCGTAGGCCGGGTGATGCTGGAGGGGCGCGGGGCCGGCGCCGGGCCGACCGCCTCCGCCGTGGTGGCCGACCTGGTCGACATCGCCCGTGGCCGCTTCACCCCGGCCTGGGGCGCCGCGTCTGGCGCGCTGACCGACGCGCCGGCGCTGCCCATGGCGCGGCATGTCGGCGCCTACTATTTGCGTTTGATGGTGGTCGACCGGCCCGGCGTGATCGCCGACGTCACCGCCGCCCTGCGCGACGCCGGGGTGTCGCTGGAGAGCATGTTGCAGCGCGGCCGCAGCCCGGGCGAGTCGGTGCCGGTCGTGCTGGTCACGCACGAGACCGGCGAGGCTGCGATGCGCGCGGCGGTGTCGCGCATCGTGGCGCTCGACGCCGTGCTGGAGCCGCCGGCGCTGATCCGCATCGAGCCGGCGTAGCGACGCGGAAGCGAATAGGGGTCGCCCTGGGCCGCGCACCCAAGCCCGCCGCGTGACCCCCGCCACGGGTCGCGCTATCCTCGACGACAGTAGAGGAACCAACGCCCATGAGCGCCACCGCCCCCGACGACCTCACGACGCGCGTCGCGCTGCTGGAACAGGCTACCCGCGAAACCCGTGACACGCTTGCGCGCATCGAGCAGAGCTTCGAGCGCCGCTTTGACCGGATGGACGGACGCATCGACGCCCTTGGCCGCGACGCGCGCACCGACTTCCGCCTCTTGATCACGCTTGGGGTGGGCGGCTTCGCCGGCCTGCTCGGCGCCATCGCGCACGGCTTCCGTTGGATCTGAAGTCCGCGCCCGCGTGATCGCGCAACAGTTGCACCAAGAGCCAGGTAGAAAGCCGCCATGGACACCCCGAGCCAGCCCAACAGCGACCCCGCGCAGGACCTCAAGACCGACCGCAACCTGGCGCTGGAGCTGGTGCGCGTCACCGAATCGGCGGCGCTGTCGGCCAGCCGCTGGATGGGGCTGGGCGACAAGAACGAGGCCGACGGCGCCGCCGTGGAGGGGATGCGCAAGGCGTTCGACGCGGTGGCGATCGACGGCACCGTGGTGATCGGCGAGGGCGAGATGGACGAGGCGCCGATGCTCTACATCGGCGAGAAGGTGGGCTCCGGCGGCCCCAAGATGGACATCGCGGTCGACCCGCTGGAGGGTACCACCACGACGGCCAAGGGCGGCCCCAACGCCATCGCCGTGGTGGCGCTGGCCGAGAGCGGCAACTTCCTGCACGCGCCCGACATCTACATGCAGAAGATCGCGGTCGGCGGCGGGCTGCCGGCGGGCGTGGTCGACATCGACGATCCGGTGGAGCGCAACCTGCGCAGCGTGGCGCGCGCCAAGCACTGCTCGGTCTCCGACCTCGTGGTCTGCGTGCTTGACCGCGAGCGCCACGCCGAACTGATCGCGAGGATCCGCGAGGCCGGCGCCCGCATCATGCTGCTCGACCAGGGCGACGTGGCGGCCGTGATCGCCACGGCACAGCCGGAGAGCGGCGTCGACATCTACATGGGCTCGGGCGGCGCGCCCGAGGGCGTGCTGGCGGCGGCGGCGCTGCGCTGCATCGGCGGGCAGATGCAGGGCCGGCTGTTGTACGAGGACGAGGCGCAGCGGCAGCGGGCGCGCGAGATGGGCGTCACCGACCCGAACCGGGTGTTCGCGGTGAGCGACATGGCGCGTGGCAACGTCATGTTCGCCGCCACCGGCGTCACCGCCGGGCCGATGCTGCGCGGCGTGCGGCGGTTCGGCAACGGCGCCATCACGCACTCGCTGGTGATGCGCAGCAAGTCCGGCACGGTGCGCACCATCGAGGCGCAGCACAACTTCGCCACCAAGACCTGGGCGCAGGTTTGAACGCTGCCGCTTCCGCGCTGGGCATCGACACCAGCCTGAGCGGCCGCCGCTGGGTCTGGCGCGTCGCCGAGGACCGCATCGGGCTGGGCATCGCGCAGCGCCTCGGCCTGCCGCAAATCGTCGGCCGCCTGCTGGCGGTGCGCGGCGTCGATGCCGACGCTGCGGCCCACTTCCTGGCGCCGACCCTGCGCGCCATGCTGCCCGACCCGTCGGTGCTGGCGGACATGGCGCAGGCCGCCGACCGGCTGGCGGCGGCGGTGCGCGGCCAGGAGACGGTGGCGGTGTTCGGCGATTACGACGTCGACGGCGCCTGCAGCGGCGCGCTGCTCGCCGGCATCTTGCGCGAGCTCGGCTGCGCCGTGCTGTCCTACGTGCCCGACCGGGTTGCCGAGGGCTACGGCCCGAACGCGCCGGCGCTGCGGACGCTGGCCGGACGCGGGGCCACGCTGCTGGTCTGCGTCGATTGCGGCACCGCGGCGGGCGACGTGCTGGCCGAGCTGCGCGGCCAGGCCGACATCGTGGTGCTCGACCACCACAAGAGCGACCAGCCGCCGTCCGGCATCGTCGCCACGGTGAACCCGAACCGGCACGACTGCGCCTCCGGCCTCGGCCATCTCTGCGCCACCGCCATCGTGTTCCTCACCCTGGTCGCGACCATGCGCGCGCTGCGCCGTGGTGGCTGGTTCGCGGCGCGGGCGGAGCCGGACCTGCTCGGGGTGCTCGACCTGGTGGCGCTGGCGACGGTGTGCGACGTAATGCCGCTGACCGGGCTGAATCGCGCCTTCGTGACCCAGGGCCTGCGCGTCATGGCACGGCGGGCGCGGCCGGGCATCGCGGCGCTGCTGGAGGTGGCACAGGTGCGCGGCGTGCCGAGCGCCATGTCGCTCGGCTTCGCCTTGGGGCCACGCATCAACGCCGCCGGGCGCATCGCCGAGGCCGACATGGGGCTGCGGCTGCTGCTGGCCGCCGACCCGCACGAGGCGCTGGCGCTGGCGCGGGCACTCGACGGCATCAACCGGCAACGCCAGGACGTAGAGGCCGGGATGCTCGACGCGGCGCTGGCGGCGGGGGAGTCGCAGGTCGCCGCCGGCCACGCGGCGCTGTTGGTGGCCGGCGAGGGCTGGCATCCGGGCGTGGTCGGCATCGTCGCCAGCCGGCTGCGCGAGCGGTTCAACCGACCGGCTTGCGTTGCGGCCGTGGCCGATGGCGCGGCGCGCGGGTCCGGCCGCTCGGTGCCGGGGCTGGACCTCGGCCATGCGGTGCTGGCGGCGCGCCAGGCCGGGCTGCTGACCTCGGGCGGCGGGCACGCGATGGCGGCCGGGTTCGCCTTGGCGGCGGGCGGGCTGTCGGCGTTCCAGGCGTTCCTCGACGACCGGCTGCAGGCGGCGACGGCGCTGCCCCGCGCCGCCGACCTCGCGGTCGAGGGCACGCTGGCGGTGCCGGGCTGCACGCCGGAGGTGGCCGGGCACTTGGCGCGGCTGGCGCCGTTCGGGCCGGGCAACGAGGAGCCGGTGCTGATCGTGCCGCGCGCCCGCGTGGTCAGGGCCGACCGCGTGGGCAAGGACGGCGGCACGGTCCGCGCGTTCGTGCAAGGCGAGGGCGGCGGCCGGCTCAAGGCGGTGATGTTCCGCGCCGGCGATAGCCCGGCCGCCGAGGCGCTGCTGTCGCGGGATGGCGGCGCGCTGCATCTGGCCGGGCACCTGCGCACCGAGGAGTGGAACGAGACCGTCAGCACCGGCTTCGTCGTGACCGACGTGGCGCTTGCCTGAGCGGGGCCACTAGCATCGCGCCGGTGCCGGCGTTATCTAAGCGCCGTCGCCGGCCATGCGTCCCGTTCGTCTAGAGGCCTAGGACACCGCCCTTTCACGGCGGTAACACGAGTTCGAATCTCGTACGGGATGCCACGGCCGGGAATTGAGTAGCAGGAGCGAGTGACGTGGCTGGCTACAAGGATCCCAAGTTCAGCGACCGGCTGAGCGCCGCCGCGACCGCCAAGCAGGCGGCGCTCGCCAAGTTCCGCGCGGCGCCGAAGCCCGACGACCCGGCGGTGCAGGCGCGTGTCGCCGCCCAGTTGGAGGTCGTCAAGGCACGCGAGGCCCGTGCCGCGATCCGCCAGGCGGCGCGCGAAGCCGAGGCGGCGCGCATCGCCGCCGAGCAGGCGCGGCTGGCCGAGGAGGAGGCCGAGCGGGTGCGTCAGCAACAGGCGTTGGAGGCCGAGTTGGCGGCAAAGGCGCTTGCCTTGAAGGCGCAGCAGCAAGCGGCGCGCGATGCTCGCTACGCGGCGCGCAAGGCACGGCGTTAAAAGCCGATATTTTATATTGTCATGGTTGTTTAACCGGCGAACGGTTTCAATCAGACGATTGTGCAAGCAGGTTCTCGTGGTTGCTTCACACCTCGGAGGACTTGATGGGCGCGTTCAAGGGACTGTTGCTGGCTTGCGTCTGTGCGGCGCCGTTGGTGGGAGCCGCGCAGGCCGGGAATAGTCCACGCTTCGAGCATGTCCTGCTCATCAGCATCGACGGGCTGCACGCCGTCGACCTGGCCAACTATCTCCAAAAGCCGGGCCCGTCGACGCTGAAGCGGCTGAGCCGGCACGGGACGCAGTTCCCCAACGCCTACACCACGGCCCCGTCCGACAGCTTTCCGGGCATGGTGGCACAGGTGACGGGCGCCTCGCCCAAGACCGCCGGCGTGTTCTATGACGACAGCTACGACCGCACCTTCTTCGCGCCTGGCAGCGGTTGCGCCGGCGATCCGGGCGCCGAGACCACCTACGCCGAGAACATCGACCACACGCTGACCCGGCTCGATGGCGGCGGCCCGCTCGGGCAGCCCCTGGCGCAGATCGACCCGTCGAAACTGCCGCTGCGTCTGGTCGACGGCCAGTGCGTGCCGGTGCTGCCGCACGAGTTCATCCGCGCCAACACCGTGTTCGAGATCGCCAAGGCCGCCGGCCTGCGCACCGCATGGTCGGACAAGCACCCGGCCTACGAGATCCTGAACGGCCCGTCCGGCAAGGGGATCGACGACCTGTACACGCCGGAGATCAACTCGATCGTGCCCGGCCAGGCCGACGGCAAGACCGGCGACTACACCACCGGCTTCGCCGCGGTGCGCCAATATGACGACACCCATGTCCAGGCGGTCGTCAACGAGATCGACGGCCTCAACAGCCTGGGCACCGAACAGGCGGCCGTGCCGGCGATCTTCGGCTGCAACTTCCAGGCGGTCAGCGTGGGCCAGAAGCTCGCCAAGTCGGGCATTTTCGACCCGCCCGGCCTGGTCGGGGGCTACACCGACGCCAACGCGACACCGGGCAACGCGCTGGCCCAGCAGCTCGACTACGTCGACCAGTCGCTCGGCCGCATGGTGCAGGCGCTCGACCAGCAGCACCTGACCGGCCGCACGCTCATCATCGTCAGCGCCAAGCACGGCCAGTCGCCGATCGACGTGTCGGCGCGGGTCGCGGTCGATGACGCGCCCTATGCCAAGACGCCGGGCTACGGCTTCCACATCGCCGACGACGAGGCGCTGCTGTGGCTGAAGCCGCAGACGCGCACGCCGGCGGCGTACGCACAGGCCCGTTCGTACCTGCGGGCGAACGCGGGCGAGTTGCACATCGCGCAACTCCTGGGCGAGGCGTCGCTGAGGAACCTGTACCAGGATCCGCGCAGCGACAGCCGCACGCCGGACTTCGTGGCCGTGAGCCAGCATGGCGTGATCTACACCAGCGGCAGCAAGCTGTCCGAGCACGGCGGCTTCTCGACCGACGACCGCAACGTGGCGTTGCTGCTGAGCGCCCCCAGCCTGCCGGGCACGATCGACGAGAACCCGGTCGAGACCAAGCAGATCGCGCCGACCATCCTGGCCGCGCTGGGCCTCGATCCGGCCGCCCTGGTCGGCGTGCAGCGGGAGGGCACCCCGGCGCTGCCGATGCCCTGAGCTTCTGAAGCATCGCTGCCACAGCGGCGGGGCCGCGGCCCCGCCGCCCACGTGTTTCGCCCGCGAAACCGACCCGACGAACTTGCGTTCAGCATCTTCATACGACTGAAATGCATTTCAGGTTCGATTGGAGTCGGGATGTTGCCACGCGAGGCCACGCCATGAGCGAGACGGTCCTGATCACCGGCGGCGCCGGGTTCATCGGCCGCCACGTCACCGCCGCCCTGCTGGCACGCGGTCATCATGTGGTGGTGCTGGACAGCCTGCTCGACCAGGTACACGGCCCGGCCGCGGCGTTCGAGCGGCCGTCGCGCGAGGTCGAGTTCATTGCCGGCGACGTGCGCGACGTGGCGGCCGTGAAGCGCGCCTTGTCGCGCGCGGACTCGGTCATCCACCTCGCGGCCGAGGTGGGCGTGGGCCAAAGCATGTATGCGATCGACCGCTACGTCTCGGTCAACGACCACGGCACCGCCATCCTGTTCCAGGCGTTGACCGAGCGCCCGGTGCGCCGCGTCGTGACCGCCTCGTCGATGAGCCTGTACGGCGAGGGCCTGTACCAGGACGGCGCCGGGACGCTGTTCCCCGCCGTGGTTCGGCCGGCCCGCCGACATCCCCAGACCGGCTGGGACCCCGTTGACGCCGCCGGCGAGCGGCTGCAGCCGGTGCCGACGCCGGAGGGCAAGCAGCCGTCGCTGATGTCGGTCTACGCGCTGACCAAGTTCGTGCAGGAGCGGCTGACGCTGACACTGGCGCCGGCCTACGGCATGGAAGGCGTGGCGCTGCGCCTGTTCAACGCCTACGGCCCCGGACAGGCGCTGTCGAACCCGTACACCGGCGTGCTGGCGATCTTCGCCTCGCGCCTGGCCAACGGGCAGCCGCCGATGGTGTTCGAGGACGGCGAGCAGCGGCGCGACTTCGTGCATGTCGAGGACGTGGCGGAGGCGTTCGCCCTGGCGCTGGAACACCCGGCGGCGGCGGGCGGCACCTTCAACATCGGCAGCGGCCAGGACGTCAGCATCAACCAGGTGGCGGCGCGCATCGCCACGGCGATGGGCCGCCCCGACCTGCCGCCGCTGCTGTCGGGCAAGGCGCGGCTGGGCGACATACGGCACTGCTTCGCCGATATCGGCCTGGCCCGCGGCGTGCTCGGCTACGCGCCGCGCCGGGACTTCGGCAACAGCCTGGACGAGGTGGTGGCCTGGGTCGAACGGCAGCAGGCCGTCGACCGGGTGGCCGAGGCCAGCCGCGAGCTCGAGGCGCGGGGGCTGGTCGCTTGAGCGGGCGGCGCCCGATCCTCGTCACCGGCGGCGCCGGCTTCATCGGCAGCAACCTGGTCGACCGGCTGTGCGGCGACGGCCACGACGTGCTGGTGTTCGATGCGCTGCTGCGGCCGGGGGTCGCCGAGAACCTGGACTGGCTGCGCCGGAGGCACCCGCGCCTGGTCTCGGCCACGATCTCGGACATGCGCGACCGGGCCGCGGTCGAGGCCGCCTGCGGCGACGCCAGCGCCGTGTTTCATCTGGCCGGGCAGGTGGCGGTCACCACCAGCCTCGCGGCGCCCGAGGCCGATTTCGACATCAACCTGCGCGGCACGCTGACATTGTTGGAAGCGCTGCGCCGCCGCTCCGCGCCGCCGCCGCTGGTGTTCGCCAGCACCAACAAGGTCTATGGCAACTTGCAGGACGTGGCGCTGGTCGAGCACGAGGACCGCTACGTCCCGGCCGACGACCGGCAGCGCCGCCACGGCATCGACGAGCTGCAGCCGCTCGACTTCCACACCCCGTACGGCTGCTCCAAGGGGGCGGCCGACCAGTATGTGCTCGACTACGCGCGCAGCTTCGGCGTGCCGGCGGCGGTGCTGCGGATGAGCTGCATCTATGGCCGCCGCCAGCGCGGCACCGAGGACCAGGGCTGGCTGGCGCATTTCGTGCTGCGCGCCCGCGCCGGCCTGCCGGTCACGATCTACGGCGACGGCAAGCAGGTGCGCGACGTGCTCTGGATCGACGACGCGGTGGAAGCCTACGTCGCCGCCTGGCAGCGCATCGGCGTCGTGCAGGGCACCGCGTTCAACCTCGGCGGCGGCCCGGCCAACATGGTCAGCCTGCTGCAGGTGACGCGCGAGCTCCACGCCATCACCGGCCAGCCGCTCGATCTGCGCTTCGAGGACTGGCGGGCGGGCGACCAGCGCTACTTCGTGGCCGACAGCAGGCGGGCCGCGTCGGCGCTCGGCCTGCGGCCGCCATTGGGCTGGCGGGACGGCCTGGCCCGGCTGGTCGACTGGTTCGCCGCCGCCGACGCGGTTGCCGTGCCGTGAGGGTCGCATTGGTCAACCCGGCCTGGGATTTTGCCAACAGCATCTATTTCGGCTGCCGTGAGCCGCATCTGCCGCTGGAGCTAGGCTACGCGCGCGCCCTGCTGCGACGCGACGGACATGACGTGCTGCTGGTCGACGCGCACATCACCGGCACGTCGAACCAGGAGGCCGCCGACCAGGTGGCGGCGTGGGCGCCCGAGATGACGGTGCTCACCACGGCGCCGAGCTACTTGTTCTGGCGCTGCGCGCCGCCCGAGCTGCGGGTGCCGCGGGCCATGGTCACGGCGCTTGCCGGGCGCGGTGGCCGGCTGGTCGCGGTCGGCCCGCACGGCTCCTCGACCCCGGCGGCGACGCTGCGCAAGCTCGGCGTCGATGTCGTCGTGCGCGGCGAGTGCGAGGAGGTGGTGGCGGCGCTGGCCAATGGCGGGCGCGATGTCGCCGGAACCGCCGTGCTCCGGGACGGCGAGGTGGCGCTGCACGGCGTGCCGCAGGCCGGGCGGTTCGTCGACCTGCCGGCGCTGGAATGGCCAGACGCCTGGGTGCGGCGGCACGCCCATCACCACCACCGCTTCGACGCGGCCCCGGTCGGGCCGGGCGCCGAGGTCGAGGCGTCGCGGGGCTGCCCGTACGCGTGCTCGTTCTGCGCCAAGATCGATTTCCGCGATGGCTACCGCAGGCGCGACCTGGCGCCGTTGCTGGCCGAGATCGACGGCTTGGCGGCGCAGGGCGTGCGCTACCTCTACTTCATTGACGAGATCTTCCTGCCGCAACGGCCGTTGCTGGACGCGCTGGTCGAGCGGGGGCTGCAGTTCGGCGTGCAGACCCGCATCGACCTGTGGAAGCCGGACATGCTGGTGCTGCTGGGCCGCGCCGGGTGCGTGTCGATCGAGGCCGGGGTCGAGAGCCTCACCGTGGCCGGCCGCGCCGATCTGGCCAAGAACTGCCGCA
Source organism: uncultured Acetobacteraceae bacterium (assembly GCA_964250775.1). Taxonomy (GTDB): domain Bacteria; phylum Pseudomonadota; class Alphaproteobacteria; order Acetobacterales; family Acetobacteraceae; genus CAVRQM01. Next base: position 11,548 of record CAXUHK010000032.1, read on the forward strand.
TGACCACCGACGAGCTGACCGAGCGGCTGATCCTGGCGCGCCGCCACGTGCCGTTCGTGCAGGCCAACCTGATCGCCTCGCCGGGCGACGACGCGGCCGAGATCGCGCGCTGGCGGCAGCGGCTGCAGGCTCAGGGCGTGTGGGCCAACGACCCGGTGCCACTCTACCCGTACCCGAGTTCCCCGGATTACCGCCGGCTGTGGGGCGCCCCCGACGAGCGTGCCTGGGAGCGCGCGCACGAGCATTACCTGGGCCAGTTCAGTCGTTTCAGCGACATCCAGGAGGACGCGCCGCTGCCGCTGCCGACGCTCGAGTCGGACTGCCTGGTGGCATGACGGAGCTGGCCGGGCGGCGCGTGTTCCTGTCCAGCGATGCGGTCGGCGGCGTCTGGACCTACAGCCGCGACCTGGCGCGCGGACTGGCGGAGCGCGGCGCCGCAGTGACGTTGGCGCTGCTGGGACCGGTCGCCGAGGATCTGCCGCCGCCTGTGGGCGTGAGGATGCGGCGCACCGGCCTGGCCCTGGACTGGACCGCCGCCGATCCGGCTGCGCTGGCGGATGCGGGCGCGCGGTTGGCGGCGCTGGCGCGCGAGGCGGCCCCCGACATCGTGCATCTGCACGCCCCGGCGCGGCGGGCCGCGGGCGACGGGCCGCGCCCGGTGGCGGGGGGGGCGCATTCCTGCGTGGGTACTTGGGGGCGCGCCGTGCGTGGCGGCGCGTTGCCGCCGGACCTTGCTTGGCGGCACGCCGCGACCGCCACCGGTTTGCGCCGCGCCGACCTGGTGCTGGCACCCAGCCACGCCTTCGCCGCCGAGCTCCGCGCGGCGCATGGCCAGGATTTGCCGGTGCGAGTGGTGCGTAACGGCTCCGATCCCGGCGCCACCGCGTCGGGCGCGCGCGCTCGCGCCGTGCTCACGGCCAGTCGGCTGTGGGACGAGGGCAAGGGCATGGCGGCGCTCGACGCCGCTGCGGCGTTGCTCGACGCGCCGGTGTTCGCGGCGGGCGCCATGGCCGGCCCGAACGGCGCCGATGTGCGGTGGCGCCACCTGCGCCCGCTCGGCCTGCTGTCGCCGCCGGCGCTGCGCGCGCGCATGGCGGCGCCGGCGGGGTTAGCCGCGCCGGGGGGGTTCGCGCCGGG
>CAXUHK010000032.1:12694-29230 GCA_964250775.1 uncultured Acetobacteraceae bacterium
CCCCCCCCCGGCCCGCGGGGGGCCCGGGGCCGCGGGCGGGGGGCCGCGCGCGCCGGCGCCCCACGGCGGTGTTCGCCTCGCCGTCGTGTTACGAGCCGTTCGGCCTGGCGGTGCTGGAAGCCGCCCAGGCCGGCATGGCGCTGGTGCTGGCCGACATCCCGTCGTTCCGGGAGTTGTGGGATGGCTGCGCGATCTTCGTCGATCCGCGCGACCCGGCCGGCTTCGCGGCGGCGCTGCGCCGGGCGCTCGACGGCGGCTGCTCCGCGCGGGAGCGGGCAGGGCGCTATTCGCTCGCGGCGATGCTGGACGCCACGCTGGCGGCGCATCGCGGCGTCCTGCGGGTGGCCGCGTAGCCGGATGCGGATCGTCTACTTCACGCACTCGCTGGTCTCGTGCTGGAACCACGGCAACGCGCATTTCCTGCGCGGCCTGCTGCGCGCACTGGCGGATCGGGGCCATGAGGTCCAGGCGGCGGAGCCGGCGCGAGGCTGGAGCCGCGACAACCTGCTGGCCGACCACGGCCCGGTTGCGGTGGCGGCGTTCCATCGCGCGTTCCCCACGCTGGCGCCGCAAGGCTACGAGACGGACGCCGATCTGCCCGGCCTCGTCGAGGGCGCGGACCTCGTCATCGTCCACGAGTGGAACGAACCCTGGCTGGTGGCGGCGCTCGGCCGGTTGCGGCGCGCCGGCGGCTTCCGGCTGCTGTTCCACGACACCCACCACCGGGCGGTGAGCGACCCCGAGGCGATGCGCGCCCTCGAGCTGTCCGGCTACGACGCGGTGCTGGCGTTCGGCGAGGCGCTGGCGCGGGTCTATCGCGGCTGGGGCTGGGGTCGGCGCGTGCTTGTGCTGCACGAGGCCGCCGACACGCGGCTGTTCCATCCGCCGACAACCGAGACGACCCACGACGGCCTGGTGTGGATCGGCAACTGGGGCGACGGCGAGCGATCGGAGGAACTGGTCGAGTTCCTGCTGCGCCCGGCGCGCGAGGCGGGCCTGCCGCTCGACATCCATGGCGTGCGCTACCCGGAGGCGGCGCTGGCGACGCTGCGCCGGTTCGGCGCGCGCTATCACGGCTGGCTTGCCAACGCCGACGCGCCGGCCGTGTTCGCCCGGCATCTCGCCACGGTACACGTGCCGCGCCGCTTCTACGCCGACCTGCTGCCCGGCATCCCGACCATCCGGGTGTTCGAGGCGCTGGCCTGCGGTATCCCGTTGGTGTGCGCGCCGTGGCGGGACAGCGAGGGCCTGTTCACGCCCGGCCGCGACTACCTGGTCGCGCGCGACGGCGCCGAGACGCTGGCGCACCTGCGGGCGCTGGCGAATGACGCTGGCCTGCGCCAGCGTCTCGCGGCGCACGGCCTCGCCACCATCGTCGCGCGCCACACCTGCGCCCATCGCGCCGACGAGTTGCTGCGCTTCGTCGAGCGCTTGCAGAACAGCGAGGTCATGGCATGAAGGTCGCGTTCTACGGTTCCAGCCTGCTGTCGTCGTACTGGAACGGCGCCGCGACCTACTATCGCGGCATCCTCTTGGCGCTGGCGGCACTCGGCCACGACATCACCTTCCACGAGCCGGACGCCTTCGACCGCCAGAGCCACCGAGACATCGAGCCGCCGCGCTGGGCGCAGGTGCATGTCTATCCGGCAACTCCCGCCGGCCTCGCCGCCGCCGTCGAAGGCGCGCGGCAGGCCGAAGTGGTGGTCAAGGCGAGCGGCGTCGGCGTCTATGACCGCGAACTGCTGGCCGGTGTCATGCAGGTGGCGCGGCCGGATGCGCTGCGCCTGTTCTGGGACGTTGACGCGCCGGCGACATTGGCCGAGATCGACGCCGATCCGGCGCATCCGGTCCGCGCCGCGCTGGCCGGGCTCGACATGGTGCTGACTTATGGCGGCGGACCGGCGGTGGTGCGGCGCTACCTGGCGCACGGCGCCGCCGCCTGCGCGCCGATCTACAACGCGCTCGATCCTGCCACGCATTTCCCGGTGCCGCCCAACCCGGCCTACGTGGCCGACCTGTCGTTCCTGGCCAACCGGCTGCCCGATCGCGAGGCCCGCGTCGAGGCGTTCTTCCTCGCCGCCGCCGAGGCGCTGCCCGAACATCGTTTCTTGATCGGCGGCTCCGGCTGGGCCGGCAAGAGGATGCCCGCGAACGTGCGTGAGATCGGGCACGTGCCGACGGCCGCGCACAACGCCTTCAACGCCTCGCCGCGCGCCGTGCTGAACGTCGCGCGCGACAGCATGGCGGCGGTCGGCTTCTCGCCCGCGACACGGGTGTTCGAGGCGGCCGGCGCCGGCGCCTGCCTCGTCACCGATGCCTGGGACGGCATCGAGATGTTCCTGGCCCCCGGCGAGGAGGTGCTGGTGGCGCGTGACGGGCGGGACGTGGCCGAGCACCTGCGCTGCTTGACCGACGACGCGGCGCGCGAGGTCGGCGCGCGCGCGCGCCGCCGCATCCTGGCCGAGCACACCTACGCCCAACGCGCGGTCGTGGTGGACGCGCTGTGGCGGTCGGCCGCGATCGGCAAGGCGGCGAGCCTCGCGGCGTGAGTTCGCCGTTGCGGATCATGGTGCTCGGCCTCAGCCTCAGCTCGTCCTGGGGCAACGGGCACGCCACCACCTATCGCGCGCTGCTGCGGGCGTTGGCGGCGCGCGGACACCACATCCTGTTCCTGGAACGCGACGTCCCGTGGTACGCCCGCGAGCGCGACATGCCGGAGCCGGATTTCTGCGAACTGCGGTTCTACGGCTCGCTGCCGGAACTGGCCGGCTGGAGTGGCCGCATCCGCGCCGCCGATGTGGTCATTGTCGGCTCGTTCGTGCCGGAGGGCGCGGCGGTGATCGAGCTGGCGCGGCGCGAGGCGCGCGGGGCCGTTGCCTTCTACGACATCGACACGCCAGTGACGTTGGCGAAATTGGCAGTTCGCGACTGCGACTATTTGCGCGGCGAGCAGATCGCGCTGTTGGACCTGTACCTGTCGTTCACCGGCGGCCCGGCGCTGGAGCGGCTGCGCGGGGCGTATGGGGCACGGTCGGTGCAGGCGCTGTACTGCTCGGTCGATCCCGAGCTGTACCGGCGCACCGAGCACGCGCGGCGCTGGGACCTCGGCTACATCGGCACCTACAGCCCCGACCGGCAGCCCGCCTTGCAGCGCCTGCTGATCGAGCCGGCGCGGCTGTCGCCGGAGCGCCGCTTCGTGGTGGCCGGGCCGCAATATCCCGACGACATCGGGTGGCCCGCCAACGTCGAACGCCTGGAGCACGTCTCGCCCGCCGACCACGCCGAGTTCTATTCCTGCCTGGGCTGGACGCTCAACGTCACCCGAGCCGACATGATCGCCGCCGGCTATAGCCCGAGCGTGCGGCTGTTCGAGGCGGCGGCGTGCGGCGCCCCGATCGTCTCGGACCGCTGGGACGGTCTCGACAGCGTGCTGCGCATCGGCCCCGAGATCGTGGTCGCCGACACGGCTGAGCAGGTCGTGGCGGCACTCGCCATGCCAGAGGCGCGGCGCGGCGCGGTGGCCGACGCGGCGCGTCGGCGCGTGTTGCGCGAACACACGGCGGCGCACCGCGCGCGGGAGCTGGAGGCGGGGCTGCTCGCGGCCGTGCGTGCGCGGCGTGGCGCCTTGGTCTAAGCGGCATCGTCGGCCCAGCGCCCGGCGGCGGCGCGGTCCAGCATCCACAGCACGCTGCCCACCGGGCGCACGCGCGCCGCCGGCAGCGTTTCGTCGCCGGACAGGATGCGGTCCAGCACGTCGCGCTTGCCCGCGCCCTGCACCAGGAACACCACGAACCGGCTGCTGTCGAGCGCCGGGTAGGTCAGCGTGATGCGCGTCTCCGGCCGCCCCTCGGCCACCACCTGCACCCAGCGCTCGCGTTCCTGCAACACCTTCTGGCCGGGAATCAGCGACGCGGTGTGGCCGTCCTCGCCCAAGCCCAGCAGCGTTACCTCGAACAGCGGCCGCGTCGGGTCGAGCGTCTCGGCGCCGTACAGGTGGCGCAGGGTGGTCTCGTACTCGGACGCCGCCGCCTCGGCGGAGATGCCGAGCGTCGTCACGCGATGCACGTTCTCGGGCGGGACCGGGGCGCGGGAGAACATCGCCTCGGTCGCCATGTGCGCGTTGCTGGCCGGGTCGTCGGGCGGCACGAAGCGCTCGTCGCCGAAGGTGAACTCGGCGTGCGCCCACGGGAAGCGCTCGACATACGGCGGCTGCGCCAGCAATTCGTAGAGGCGCTTGGGCGTCGAGCCGCCGGACAGCGACAGCATGAAGTCGTCGCCCAGTTGCCGCGTGTGCGTCACGAGCCAATCGGCGGCGCCGCGCGCCAGCACCTCGCCGTCGTCGAACACGTGCAGGGTGCCGAAGGCCGGGGTCATGGCTGCTGCCCCAGGATCAGGGTGCGGATCGCCTTGGCGAAACCCTCCTCCTCGTTGCTGGCGGTGGTGGCGCTGGCCGCCCGCTTCACCGCGTCGCTGGAGTTGCCCATGGCGATCGAGAAGCCGCCGGCGCGGAACATCAACACGTCGTTCGGCATGTCGCCGATGGTGGCGACCTGCTTCGGATCGATCTTCATGGTGCGCGCGAGGAACGCCACCACGGCCCCCTTGTTCGCCTCGTGGCTGGTCACGTCGAGGTAGTACGGCTGCGACCGTGCGGCGCTGGCGTGGTCGCCGAGCGCGTCCTGCGCCGCCTTCTCGCAGCGCTCCACCAGATCCTTGTCGTCAGAGATGCCGACGATCTTGACCGCGCGCGTGTAATGCTCGTCGGTGTACTCCGGCACCACGACGGGATCGAACTTCACCGTCCAGGCTTCGCGCGCGACATGCGGCGCGTCCTGCTTGTGGATCAGCCATTGGTCGTCGGTGTACAGCCAGACGTCGAGGCCCTGGCCCGCGATCAGCTCGACCGTCTGCCGCGCCACGGCGGCGTCGATCCGCCGGCTCTCGATCACGCTGAGGTCGGGGTTGACGAACACGCCGCCGTTGAAGCCGGCGATGGCGCCCTGCAGCCGCAACGACTCGATCAGCATGGCCATGCCGCGCGGCGGCCGCCCGCTGGTCAGCGCCAGCGTGACCCCGGCTTCGCGCAGCTCCTCCACGGCCGCGACCGCGTCGGGTGTCAGCACCTTCTCCTGCGTGACCAACGTGCCGTCGACGTCGGCCAGCAATACGCGAATGTCGTGTTGCACGCTCATGGCGTCGCCTCCGCGGCCTTGGTCTGTTGCGCCTCGACGCTGACCGGGCGCCAGGCGCGCTTGCCGTCGCGCGCGATCAGCGCGTCGGCGTCGGCCGGGCCGTCGCTGCCGGAATCGTAGTCGGGGAACGCAGCCTTCTCCGCCGCCCAGGCGTCCAGCACCGGCTGCACGATGCGCCAGGTCGACTCCACCATGTCGGCGCGCTGGAACAACGTCGCGTCGCCGATCATGACGTCGTAGATCAGCGTCTCGTAGCCGACGTTGGGTTCGCGCGGGAACCAGTCGGCGTAGTTGAAGTCCATCCGCACCGCGGCCAACTGCATCACCTGGCCCGGTTGCTTGACCTCGAACTGCAGCGAGATGCCCTCGTCGGGCGACAGCCGGATCACCAGCCAGTTCGGCGGCAGCGCGTTGATGTCGGTGTCGGCGAACGGCGTGTACGGCGCCTGCTTGAAGCGGATCGCGATCTCGGTCATGCGGTCGGCCATGTGCTTGCCGGTGCGCAGGTAGAACGGCACCCCGGCCCAGCGCCAGTTGTCGATTTCCAGCCGCATGGCGACGTAGGTCTCGACGTTGCTGTCGGCCGCCACGTCGGGTTCCTCGCGGTACGGCTTCGCGTCGTGGCCCGCGCCGTACTGGCCGCGCACCGCGTCGCGCGGCCGCGCCGCCGGCATCGCCTGCAGCATCTCCGCCTTCTTGTTGCGGATGCTCTCGGCGTCGAACCCGGTCGGCGGCTCCATCGCCACCATCGACAGCAGAGTGAACACATGGTTCGGCACCATGTCGCGCAACGCGCCGGTCACTTCGTAGAACTTGCCTCGCGCCTCGACGCCCACGGTCTCGGCGACCGTGATCTGCACGTGGTCGATCCGCTCGCGGTTCCAGATCGGCTCGAACAGGCCGTTGGCGAACCGGAACGCCATGATGTTCTGCACCGTCTCCTTGCCGAGGAAATGGTCGATGCGGAAGATCTGGTCCTCGCGCAGCGAGCGCAGGATGCGGGTGTTGAGTGCCTGGGCGGACTCGACGTCGTGGCCGAACGGCTTCTCGATCACCACGCGGCGCCAGCGCTGCTGCTTGCCGTCGCCGTCCTCCTGCTGGTCCGCCAGCTTGGCGGCGCCCAACTGGTCGACCACTTCGCCAAAGAAGCGGTCGGCGACGGCGAGGTAGAACAGCGCGTTGCCGCCGGTGCCGTGCTCGCGCTCGGCGCGGTCGACCGCCTCGGCGATCGACCGGTACAGCTCGGGCTTGGTCATGTCGCCCTGCACATACGACATCCGGCCGGCGAGCTTGTCCCAGGCCGCCTGGTCGATGCTGTCGACGTCGAACTCCGACGAGCGGTTGCCGACGAAGGTCTTGAGCATGGTGAACAAGTGGTCGCGCCAGCTCTCCGCCGTGCCCTGGGCGAGGTCGACGCCGATCAGCGAGAACCCGTCCGGCAGGATGCCGGTGTGCATCAGGTTGTACAGCGCCGGCGTCACCAGCCGCTTGGTGAGGTCGCCGAACGCGCCGAAGATGACCATGGCGCAGGGGTCGGCCGGCTTGGGCTGGCGGCGCGGCGCCGATTGCAGCACCGCGCCGCGCGCCGGCGGCTGGTCGTCCGGCACCGCCCTATTCCGCCGCGTTGGCGACGGGGGTGCTGGGCGCGCCCGGCGCCTCGCTCGGCACGCCATGCGCCGACTTGCCGGGGACGCCGCCTTCCAACATGCCCTCGGTGTGGCCGCCGAAGCCGAAGCGCATGGCGGACAGCATCTTCTCGGAGAAGGTGTGCTCCTGGCGCGAGCGGAACCGGGCGTAGAGCGAGCTGGTCAGCACGTCGGCCGGCACCGCCTCCTCGATCGCCGCCTCGATGGTCCAGCGGCCTTCGCCGCTGTCGTCGACGTAGCCAGAGTATTCCTTCAGATGCTCGTCGCTGGCCAGCGCCGCAGCCGACAGGTCGAGCAACCAGGACGACACCACGCTGCCGCGCCGCCACACCTCGGCGATGTCGGGCAGGTGCAGGTCGAACCGCTCGTCCGGGTGCAGCTTGTCGGACGACTTGTTGCGCAGGATGTCGAAGCCTTCGCCGTACGCCTGCATCAGGCCGTACTCGATGCCGTTGTGCACCATCTTGACGAAGTGCCCGGCCCCGGTCGGCCCGGCGTGGATGTAGCCGCGCTCGGCCCGGCTGTCGTACTTGTCGCGGCCGGGGGTGCGCGGGATGGTGCCGATGCCGGGCGCCAGCGTGTCGAGGATCGGGTCGATGTGGTCGACCGCCGACGTGTCGCCGCCCACCATCATGCAATAGCCGCGCTCCAGCCCCCAGACGCCGCCCGAGGTGCCGACGTCGACGTAGTGGATGCCGCGCTCCTTGAGCGCCTTGCTGCGGCGGATGTCGTCCTTGTAGTAGCTGTTGCCGCCGTCGATCACGATGTCGTCGCCGTCCATCAGCGTGCCCAGCTTCGCCACCGTGTCCTCGGTGATCTTGCCCGACGGCAGCATCACCCAGACCACCCGCTGCGCGCCCGCCAGCTTCCCCACCAGCTCCTCGACCGAGCCGGCGTCCTCGGCGCCGTCCTGCACCAGGTCCTGCCGGGTCTTTGGGTGGGCGTCGAACACCACGCACTGGTGCCCGGCGCGCATCAGCCGGCGCACGATGTTGCCACCCATGCGGCCGAGGCCGATGACGCCGATCCGCATGGTCCTGCTCTCGCCCATCCCAGCCTCCGTTGGTGTTCGCGCCTGCCGCAGCAGTATGCCAGATCGGCCTCACGGTGCCAGCGACAGCGGCTCACTGTTGGTTGACGCGATGCGGACGCAATGGGTAGAGGCTTGATGGGCAAGGATCGTTCCGCCCATGTCGAATCGTGCCCCATCGCCCGCGCCGGCGTCGCTCGTCATCGAGGACGGCGTTTTGCGCGTGAGCGTCGCTGACGCGAAGGCCAAGCGCGGCAGCGTGGTCGAGGCGTTCGTGGGCGACCATCTGGTCGGCGCCGCGGCGCTGCGGGCGGGCAGGCAAGGCCTATTTGGCGGCATCGACATGGTCGATTTCCCGGTGGTCGAGTTTCCCGCCCAGCTCCGGCTGATGCACGCCGGCCGCGAGCTGTCGCCGCGGGTGCGGTTCGACGACGCCGACGCCGTGCTGCGCGCGGCCGGGCCGCCGAGGCTCACGGCGACGCTGACCGGCGCCAGCGGCGACGCCGCCAGCTTCGCGGTGACGGTCGACCGCGTGCGGCATTACGGGCGCCGGATGGCGCTGCTGCTGGACGGCGCCGAGAGGGGCGTGGCGCTGTCGGCCCCCGATGCCGCCGGCGCGCATCGGGTGACGTTCGCGGTCTCGCTGCGGACCGGCCAGAGCCTGGTCGTGCGCGACGTCGCCACCGGGGCGGCGTCGGAGCCGATCGAGCTGCAGGCGCACGAGCTGCCGATCGCGGGACTGGCGCAGATCGCGCGGCTGGAGGCCCGGCTCGACGCGGCGGAGCGGGAGGCCGCGTCGCTGCGGCAACGGCTGGACGCCACGGTGGCGCTGAGCCGCGAGCGGATGCTGCTCGACCGGCTCGACCTGTTCTACCTGATGCTGAACGAGCGCATCGACCGCGAGGTGCGCGTGCTGGGCGGGCCGCCGCCGCGCCCGGTGCCGGCGGCGCCCCCGGTGATCGCGTTCCGGCCCAGCGAGGTCGAGGGCGTGGGCATGTTCGACCTGGAGACCAACGAGGTCAGCGAGTGGCGCTGGTTCGGCCCCGACGTGACGCTGGTGCTGCGCGACGTGGGCGCCCCCGTGTCGCGCATCGTGCTGCGCTTCTTCACCTTCGGCCAGATCGAGGGCGAGCAGTCGGTGCGCGTGTCGATGGAGGGCGTGACCGTGGGCGCCGAGCTGCGGCAGTTGCCGGAAGGGCCTTGGCTGCTGGACATCCCGCTGCGCCGCGCCGCCGGCTGGCCCGACGACACGGTGATCGTGCACTTGGCGTTCGCGCGTCACCACGCCAGCGCCGCCGACCCCAGGCTGCTGAGCGCCGTGTTCTCCGGCGCCGAGCTGTTCACCGTTCCCGCCTGAATGTACGTGCTAGTGAGCCCGTGGCCGCCGCAGCGCAACGGCATCGCCGATTACGCGCAGCGCATCGCCCGCCACACCGCGGCGCCGCTGCAGGTGATGACCGAGGCGCTGCGGCCCGCCCAGGGCAGCGAGCCGATCCGCTTCCTCAGCGAGTCCGAGTTCCTCGACCCGCGCGAGCGCGGCGTGCCAGCGGTCTACCATCTGGGCAACAACCCCGACCACGCCTTCATGGTGCCGCTGCTGCTGCGCCGCCCCGGCGTCGCGGTCGTGCACGACCTGTCGCTGCACTATTTGGCCGAGCAGACGGATCGGCTGCTGCCTGGCTTCTTCGCGGCGCAGTTGCGCGCCGAGCGGCCGGCGCTGGCCGACGGGCTGGTGGCGCTGTGGCGGCAGCGCGACATGAAGCGGGTCATGGACCACCAGGAGATCCGCCTGCTCGGCTGGCTACGCTACGCGACCGCCGTGGTGGTGCATTCGGCCTACGCCGCGCGCATCGTGCGCGGCTGGCTGCCGGACATGCGGGTGCATGTGGTGCCGCATTTCGCCTTCCTGCCTGGCCTGGGCGAGCGCGCGCTGCGCGCCGTGCGCGACGAGCGGCGACGCTGGTGGGCCGAGCAGTCCGGGCTTGATCCGGCGCACGGCCTGCTCGTCACCGCCTCGGGGTTTCCCAGCCGCTCCAAGCAATACGCCGCCGTGTTCAGCGCCATCGCGACGCTGCCCCGCGCCTTGCGGTCGCGGGTGCGGCTGCTGATCGCGGGCAGCGAGCGGCCCGGCGAGTACGACCTGGCGCACGACATCGCCCGCTTCGGGGTCGGCGGGCAGGTGGCGACGCTCGGCTACCTGCCGTCCGAGTGGCTGGACGACCTGCTGCTGGCCAGCGACCTGGTGCTGAACCTGCGCTACCCGACCTTCGGCGAGAGCTCGGGCGTGCTGGCGCGGGCCCTGGGCCTGGGCTGCGCCGTCGGCGTCACCGACCAGGGCTCGTACGCCGAGCTGCCCGACGCCGCCTGCTTCAAGCTGCCGGCCCGCCCCGATCCGGCCTCGGCGTTGCGGGCGCTGCTGGCCGGGCTGCTCGACGACCGTTCGGCGCTGGAGCATCGGCGCAGCGCCGCCTACGCCTACGCCCACGCGGCGCTCGACCCGGCCACGGCGGCGGCGCGGTTCGCCGAGATCGCGCATGGGTGACGAGCTGCGCCATGTGGTCTGGCTGAACCGCGGCCACGACCCGTTGGCCTTCCTGCTGCACGCCATCGCGCCGCAGGCCCGCGAAACAGGCGTCGAGGAGTTGGGCGACACGTATTGCCGGATATGGCAGGCGTCGCGTCCGCCGGCGCCGCCGAGCCTGCTGCCCGACACGGCACGTTGGATCGACGACGCCGACGTGCCGGGGCCGATGGACGCCACCCTGCACGCGACGCTCGGGGGTGCTATGGCGCAGCGCGTGCTGGCGGCGGGCGACATCGTGCGCCCCGACCGCCTGCTGCGGGTCGCCGTTGTGGTGCGGCCGGACATCTTGTGCCTGGCGCCTCCCGCCTTGGCGCGGCTGCCGCAGCCGTGGTCGCCGGGGACGCTGCGCCGGGTCGACCCCGACGGCCCGCTCGCGGATTTGCGGCTGGGACCGCTGCGCCTGTTCGCGCAGCCGCACGCGATGGCGCTGCTGCACGACCGGCTGCTGCGCCAGGACACGCTGGCGCGGCTGCGCGCCGAGCAGGCAACCGCCGCCTATGCCATCGCCCAGCTTCCGGCGCTGCGGGGCGTCACTCCCGGAGCTGGCGGCATCGCCTGGACCGGGCCGCAGCGGCGCAGCGTGCTGCTGCTGCCCGGCCATGGCGGCGGGGATTTGCGGGTCGAATTGCGGCTGGCAGAGAGCCGGCTGCCGCTTGATGGCGACCATTTGCGGTTCTGGATCGCCGGGCGCGAGGCCGCGCCGAGCTTCGACGCCGAGGCGCTCACGGTGACATTGCTGGCGCGGGCGCTGGCCGCCGATCTGTGTCATCGGCTGGAGATCGCGCATTCCGAGTTGCCGCCCGGTCCCGACGCTCTGGCCGGGATCGCGCTGCGCGCCGTGGCCCTGGAGCGCCTGGCGTGAGGTCGCTGATGGTGACACCGACGCCGACGCACCCGACCAACCAGGGCAACCGCGCCCGCGTCCACCAGATCGCCAGCGCGTTGCGCCGTGCGGGTCCGGTCGAGCTGCTGTACTACGCTCTCGACGGGCTGGACGAGGGCATTGTGGGAGCGATGCGACAGGCGTGGGACATGGTGCATATCGTCAAGCCCGGCGAGTTCCGGCCGCAGCGCCGGCGGCCGAGCCACTGGGGCGTCGACGAGTGGGTCGGCCCGGCGCTGATGCAGGCGACGCGCGCGCTGGCGGCTTCGACCGCGTACGACGTCGTGGTGGTCAACTATGTCTGGTGCTCCTGGGTGCTGACGGCGTTCCCTGACAGTGACACGCTGCGCGTCATCGACACCCATGACGCGTTCGGCGACCGGCACCAGGTCACGCGTGCCGCCGGGATGCCGGCGCACTGGTTCTACACCACGCGCGCCGAGGAGGCGGCCGGGCTCGACCGCGCCGACGTGGTGCTGGCGATCCAGCCGGAGGAGGGGCGGCAGTTCGCTGGCTTGACCCGTGCCCGTGTGGTGGTGGCCGAGTACGCCGTCCCGCCGGCGTTCCTGCCCTGGCGCGGCACGCGGCGCCCGATCGCGGTCGGCTATCTCGGCTCGGGCAATCCCTGGAACGTCGAGACCCTGCGCGACTTCGACGCGCTGCTCGCCCGGCGCGGCGTACCGGACGGTTCTCTGTTCCTGGCGCTGGGCGGGGTCACGCGCAAGGCGGCCGGGCTGCGCGCCTTCCAGGCCGGCGGCGAGGTCGACGCGGTGTCCGACGCCTACGCGGCGCTCGACATCGTGGTGAACCCGATGCGCGGCGGCACCGGCCTCAAGATCAAGACCGTCGAGGCGCTGGCGCATGGCCGTGTCACCCTCAGCACGCGCGACGGCGGATTGGGGCTGGAGGCGGTGCATCCCGACCTGTTGCACGAGGACGCCGAGGCGCTGGCCGACCGGCTGTTCGCGCTGCTCGCCGAGCCGGAGCGCCTGCGCGACCTCGCCGCCGAGATGCAGGCGGGCTATCGCGCCTTCCACGCCGACGTCGACGCGCGGCTGCGGGCGCTGGTGGACGGCTGGGCCGAGGGGGCGCGCTGATGCAGCCGCTCGCGTTCTTCTGCAAGACGTTCCGCGACGATTTCGACCGCCTGGAGCGCATGTTGCAGAGCTATCGTCGGTTCAACGCCGATGCGATCCCGCTGGCGCTGTCGCTGCCGGAGCAGGACGTCGACCTGTACCGCGCCCGCTTCGCCGCCTGGCGGCTGCCGGTGTTCCTCGACCACGAGCTGACCGGGTTCCACCAGCCGCCGGGGAATGCCGGATGGACCTACCAGCAGGTGGTCAAGCTGTGCTGCGACCAGACCGCCATGGCTGAGACCTACTTCATGGTCGACAGCGACTTCTACTTCATCCGCCGGTTTGGCCGCGCCGACTTCCTCGACGCCGATGGCGCGCCGTTCCTGTTCCTGTCGCCGCACGGCCACTACGCCGACGGCGGGCCGATGTTCGACGACGTGCTGGGATACATCTCGGGCGAAGCGGCCCGGGAGTTCGCGTCCGACGCGCTGGCGACGCTACGCTCGGGGCGCGTGCCGGATTTCAGCGACCTCGAAGCGTTGCGACCGCTGTGCCGCGACACCGACCTGTCGGCGGCGTTCGGCCATCCGCCGATCACCTACTATTGCCAGAGCGGGCCGCTGCTGCGCGCCGAGGTGCTGCGCGCGATGCGTGGCGGGGCGTCCGATGGTTCCGGCGTCATGGCCGCGCGGCTGGTCGGCTTGGCGCCGTGGGAAGTCAACTGGCACAGCGAGTTCCTGTTCGCCTCCGACCGCACCTTGACGATCCGGCCGATGCAGGTGTTCCACGTCGCCTCGGAGGCCGGGCTGGAGCAGGTGCGTCGGGCCGGCATCACCGAGCGGCAGGTCGCCGCGCGCTACCTCGCCATCGCCATGGCGGCGCGCCACCTCGGCGCGATGGCGCTAACAGGATGAAGCCGCAGGCCTATTTCGCCGAGGCCGCGCTGCTGGGCGAGGCGGTGCGTCGAGCGGTGCGGATCGCGGTCGATGGCGATGGCCGCATCGTCCAGGTGACGCCCGACGACGCGTCGGTGCTTGGCGACGAGCGCATCGCGGGGCTGGTCGTGCCCGGCATCGCCAACCTGCACTCGCACGCCTTCCAGCGCGCCATGGCCGGCCTGGCCGAGCGCGCCGGGCCGGAGGGCGACAATTTCTGGCGCTGGCGCGAGGTGATGTACCGCTTCCTCGCGGCCCTCTCGCCCGAGGACGTCGAGGCCATCGCGGCGCAGCTCTACGTCGAGTGCCTGACGCACGGCTACACCGCAGTCGCGGAGTTCCACTACCTGCACAACGCGCCGGACGGCACGCCCTACGCCGACCAGGCGGAACTGTCGCGGCGCATCGTCGCCGGGGCAGAGGCTGCCGGCATCGGGCTCACCTTGCTGCCGGTGCTGTATCGGCGCAGCCAGTTCGGGGGCGCGGCCGCCGTGTCGGGTCAGCGCCGGTTCGTGCTGGACGTCGACGATTTCGCCGCCCTGTGCGGCCGCATGGCGAGCGTCGCGACGGTGGGCATCGCGCCGCACAGCTTGCGCGCGGTGACGCCGGACGAGCTCGCGGCCGCCATCGCCATCGCCGCCGATCTCGGCCCGGAGACGCCGATCCACCTGCACGTCGCCGAGCAGTTGCGCGAGGTGGACGACTGCCTGGCCTGGAGCGGCGCGCGCCCGGTGTCCTGGCTGCTCGACCACGCGCCGGTCGACCGGCACTGGTGCGCGATCCACGCCACCCACATGACCGCCGAGGAGACCGCGCGCCTCGCCGCCAGTGGCGCCATCGTCGGGCTGTGCCAGACCACCGAGGCCAACCTCGGCGACGGCATCTTCCCGCTGCGCGCCTTTCTCGGCTATCGCGGCGGGTTCGGCGTTGGCAGCGACAGCAATGTCGGCACCAGCCCGGTCGAGGAATTGCGCTGGCTGGAATACGTGCGCCGGCTGGAGAGCCGGGCGCGCAACGTCAGCGAGGCGCGGGCGGGAGCATCGGTCGGCGCCGGCCTCGTGCGTCGCGCCGCGGCAGGCGGGGCGCAGGCGCTCGGGCGGGCCGCGGGCGAGATCGCCGTGGGACGGCTGGCCGACCTCGTGGCGCTCGACACGGACCACCCGGCGCTGGTCGGCCGCGACGGCGACCGGCTGCTCGACGCCTGGGTGTTCGGCGGCAACGCGACGCCGGTGCGCGACGTCATGGTCGCGGGACAGTGGCGGGTGCGCGACGGCCGGCACCCGGACGCCGGCCGCATCGCCGCCGCGTTTTCCCGCACGATGCGCAGGCTGGCGGCGCTCGCCTGAGACGCTACGCGGCGTCCACCAGCGTCTCGGCGCTGACGCCGGCCGGAGCGCCTCGGCGCAAGTCCGCCGCCACGACCTCCGCCACGCGCGCGCCGGTGCCGGGCCCCATGGTCCAGCCGAGCGTGCCATGGCCTGTGTTGAGGTAGACGCCTGGCACCGGGGTCCGGCCCAGATACGGCACGTTGGACGGCGTCGCCGGCCGCAGCCCGCTCCACGCCGTCGTCGCCGCGAAGTCCCCAGCCTCGGGGAACAGGCCGCGCACGTTGTCCAGGATCGCCCGCACACGCACCGCGTTCAGCCCACGGTCGTAGCCCGACAGCTCCGCCGTCCCGGCCACCCGCAGCCGCTCGCCGAGGCGCGAATACACCAGCTTGTACTGGTCGTCGGTCAGCGACACGCGCGGCGCGCCGCCGAAACCGGCCGTCGGGATCGTCACCGAGTAGCCCTTGGTCGGGTAGATGTTGAGCCGCAGGCCGAGCGGCAGCAGCAATGCGCGCGAGTACGACGCCAAAGCCACCACCACTGCCGGCGCCTCCAGCCGCTCGTAGTGCGCGCCCGCCAGGTCCTTGACCTCGACCGCGCCACCGGCACGGACCGCCGTCACCTCCTGCCCATAGCGGAAGCGCACGCCGCGCCGGGCGCAGGCGCGCGCCAGGCCGGCGGTGAACGCCTGCGCGTCGCCGCTCTCGTCGGTTTCCGTGTAGGTGCCACCCACGATCTTTTCCCGCGCGCCGGCCAGCGCCGGCTCGATCTCCAGGATGCGGCCGACATCGACCACCTCGCGCCCGCAGCCCACTTCGCGCATCAGCCGCGCCACCGGGATCGCGGCGGCGAACTCCTTCGGGTCGCGGTAGAAATGCAGGATGCCGCGCGTCTCGCAATCGTAGTCGATGCCCTCCTCGGCCCGGATGCGCTGGATCCAGCCGCGGCTCTCCAGCGCCAGTTCCAGGATGCGCCTGGTGTTGGCGCGGCTGCGGCCGGGCGCGCATTCGGCGATCCAGGCCAGCAGCCAGCGCCACTGGCCGGGGTCGAAGCGCGGCCGGAACAGCAGCGGGCTGTCGTCGCGGCCCAACCATTTCAACACTTTGAACGGCGCCGCCGGGTTGGCCCACGGCTCGGAATGGCAGACCGAGACCTGGCCGCCATTGGCGAACGAGGTGTCGAGGCCGGGGCCGGGCAGGCGGTCGACCACCAGCACGTCGAGCCCCTGGCGCGACAGGTGGTAGGCGGTCGAAACGCCGACGATGCCGGCACCCAACACGATGACGTCGGGCTTGGCGGGCGGCAGGCGTGGGATCGCGTTCATGGTCGGCTCCGTGACAGGCGGGCGTACATGCTGCGCATGCCGCTTCCGCACCCGGTTCTGTCATGGGGCCTGAGAGTTTCGCCGCCCGCCGCGAACCGGCGGGCTGGCTTGCTCCTTCGGCGGGTGGGGGGCCACCGCTCTCCAGAAGTTCGCCGTCCGCGATCCTTTTGCCTGAGAGTGTCCCGGGTGGTTGCCCCTTCGGCGGCACGTCGCCGTGCGCTCTCTCGCGAACGAAACGAGCCTAGGCGTTCGTCGCGGGCGGCGCAACGTCGATCATGCGGCGCGCCAGAACCGGCTTGCCGTCGCCGCCATGGCGCACAGCACCGCGACCACCAGCGCCACCACGCCGGGCCAGCCGAACTGCCGCCACAGGCCCAGCGGCGCCACGCCGCCGATGGCGCCGCCCACGTAGTAGATCGTGACGTACAGCCCGACCGCCGCCGACTTCGCCTGCCGCACGGTGACGCCGATGAAGCTCAGCGACAGCGCCTGGGTCACGAACAGCCCGACGCAGGTCGCGGCCAGGCCGGCGATGGCC
>CAXUHK010000033.1:0-29140 GCA_964250775.1 uncultured Acetobacteraceae bacterium
AGCGGGAACGGCAGGCCCAGCGCCACCGCCACCGGCGCCACCGCCACCAGCACCAGGACCGCGCGCAGCGGCCACGGCCAAGTCAGCGTCGCCAGCATCGCTGGCTGCAGCGTCGCCAGCACGACGAGGCCCCAAGCCGCGATCGCGCCAGCCGCCAGCAGCAACCCCGCCTCGGGCCGCGCCGCGAAGCGCTGCGACAGCATGGCGCCCGCGCCGGAGCAGACCAGCATCGCCGTCAGCACCAGGGCGAAGCCGCTGGTGCGGTCGTCGAGGTAGAAGCTGGCGCGCTCGATGGCGAAGATCTCGATGAACAGGAAACCGAGGCCGAGGGCCGCGAAATACACCACCATGCGGCCGAGCCCGAGCCGGGTGGCGCGCAGCCGCCGCCCCGCCGCGAGCGGTGCCGCCAGCACCACCAGCGCGATCGCCACCGCCTGCGCCAGCACCGCGAGGTTGACCAGCGGCCCGATCTCCGCCTGCGGCAGCAGCTCCAGCCGCCGCAGCACGGTGCCGAGATGGTCAAGCCGCAGCAGCGCGTAGAACGCCGGCCGGTCGAAGGTCATCGGCGACAGGTCGAAGTCCCGGCCCGAGGCCACCTCCTGCCCGGCCAGCACGCCGCCGGCCTCGTCGGCGATGGCGTCGTGCGCGCCGTCGTTCCCGGAGGTCACGGCGCCCTCGGCGAACGAGACCGCCGGCAGGTCGTTGTAGATGCCGGCCCGCGCCGCCGCCACGTCGATGCCCGGGAAGTACGACACGTCGAAGCTGCGCTGGTCGCAGAAGGCGCGCGCCCGGCCGATGCGGGCCGCGTCGAACGGCGCCAGCGACGCCACGACGCGGACGTTCCAGGCGCTGCGATAGACGATGACGTGCCGCCCCGGATCGACGGCGCCCGCCCGCAGCAGCGCCGCGCGCACCGTCGCCAACACGCGCAGCGCGTAGGCCGGGAACTCGCGGATCGACACCGGGACCGAGAGCAGGCCACCGGGCGCCAACGCGCGCAGGTCGCTGGCCAGCGCCTCGGCGGTGAACGCGGCGGCATTGGCCTCGGCCGCGTCGAGGAAGTCGGCCGACAGGTCGATCAGGTCGAACGGCCCTGCGCTGCGCGCCAGCGCCAGCGGCCCGGCCGCGTGCAGCCGCACGGATGGCTCGGCCGGCAGCGGCGGCGAGCCGGCTAGTCCATGCGCGATGGCGTGGCGCAGCGCCGGCTCCGGCTCCGACACGTCGACCTGGGCGGCGCCCAAAGCGCGCGCCTCGGCGACGCGGAACCCGCCCGACGCCCCGGCCAGCAGCACTCTCGGATGCGACAGCAGCGCGTATGGCAAGGCTGCCAAAGTGGCGCCGGCATACCGCGCCTCGACGCCGCCCGGCTTCGGCAGCGCCGCGATACGCGCGCCATCGCGGTACAGCCCGTAGGTCGGCGGCGGCCCTGGCAGGCCCAGCATCCCGGCATCGTTCGAGACGTCGGTGTCGAGCCGCTCGGTGAAGTCGTCGAGCAGCTCGTACAGGCCGCGCGGCGAGCGGAGCTGCGCCAGGACGCGGTGCTGCGGCACGTGCAGCGGCGCGTAGATCGCCTTGAAGTCGTTGTATGCGGCCGTGTCGTCCAGCAGCAGCAGCGCCTCGCCGCCGGCCAGCGCCAGCAGGGCGGCGGCCAGACCCAGCGCGCGGCGTCGCGGCGCCCAGACGGCGGCCAGCGCCAGCGGCACCAGCAGGCAGGCGGCCAGCCGGAACGGATGCACCAGCGACATCAGCAGCAGCACGAACGCGGCGCCGATCCCGGCCCCGGCCAGGTCGACGCCGTAGACCCGGCCGATCCGGCCCGCGTTCAACACGAAGCTCAGGCTCACGAACACGCCGCCCAGGAAGAAGAACGGCAGCAGGTCGAGGTAGTAGACGCCGATGTTGCCGATCTGGCCCCAGAACGTCGCCTGGTTCTGCAGTTGCAGCGGGTTGAACGGGTTCGCGGTGACGGCATGGTAGCCGAGCGCCGCCGCCACGACCATCGCCGCCGGCAGCGCCGCCAGCAGGGCCGCCCCACGCCGCGCGAACCAGGGCTGCGCCAAGGCGAGCGCCACGCCGCTCAACGCGAAGCCGGCCAGCACGATCGAGATCACCCAGTAGCCGTATTCCGACCATTTCGCGACGGCGAAGTAGCGGGTCAGCGCGATCTCGAAGCCGAGGATGGCGGTCGAGACCAGGAACAGCGGCGGCATCGCCGCCCGCGCCATCGGCGTCAATGCCACAGCCGTCGCCGGATGAAGTCGTCCACCAGGGTGTCGAACCGCATCGGGTCCTCCGCGAACATGGCGTGGCCGACGCCGGCCAGCACCACGCTTTCCGCCGCCGGGTCGCGCGCGACCAGGTTGGCCGCCTGCCCGCCCAGTCGCGGCCGCACGATGTACAGGATCGGCCGCGCGGTCGAGTACACCGCCTGGCGCCAGAAGCTGCGCGGCAGCGGATAGGCCAGCAGTTGCGCCGCCACCTGCTCCGGCGTGCGCAGCGCCGCCTCGGCCAGCCGCTCCAGGTAGCCCGAGGGCGGCGGGCGGACGAACATGCCGCGCACGAAGGCGCGCACGCTGTCGGACCGCGGCGGCTTCGCTCGCCTTGGCCCTCTCGGGAAGCGTTCCGGCGCCGGCGGCGGGTCCTCGCCCACCGAGTTGTCGACCAGCACCAGGCCGGCCAGCCGGCTGTCGCCGTACTGCTGCAAGTACGACAGCGAGTCGAGCACGCCCAGCGACCAGCCGACCAGCAGCACCGGCTCGTCCGGCAACTGCGCGATGAGTTCGGCGATGTCGCGGCCGCGGCGGAACGGCTCGTTGCCGCTCCACGCCAGGTCGCTGCCGCCCTGCGAGCGCGGGTCGAACGCGATCACGTGGTAGCGGCGCGAGAAGTCGGCGACCTGCGCGCCCCAGATCCAGGCCGGCATGGTCCAGCCGGGCACCATGACGATGGTGTGGCCGCCGCGACCGGCTTCGATATAGTGCAGCCGGACGCCGTCGGTGGTGGTGAAGTAGCGGTCCGCGGCGCGGGCCGCGCAGGGTGCGAGCGACGACATGGCCAGCAGGACTAGCACGAGTCGGATGCGCATGACGCCACGTGGCCGCGCCGCTCCGCGCCTGTCAACGAAACTGCGGGCGCTCTAATGGTTCATGACAATTCCTCCGGCGGGTCCCCGGACGCGCCCGAGGGGCCGTCGCGCGGGCCGCTGGTCGCCTTGCTGCTGATCGTGCTGCTCTGCGTCGGCGGCTACTTCCTGGCGGGGCGGTTGCGCGCCGGCAACCGGGTGCAGGACTGCGTCATGGCCGGCCGCAGCAATTGCGCGCCGCTGCCCGGCGGGTAAGCTGCGCCGCCCCCATCTGGAGACCGCCATGCGCCTTGCCGCCACCTTCTCACTGGCCTGCCTGCTCGCCGCCGCGTCGCTCACCGGCAGCGTGCCGGTCGCGGCGCAGGGCCAGCCGCCGCACGCCTGGCTGTTCGGCTCGTGGACCGGCGGGCTGTTCCCGGTGCCGTCGGGGCTCACGCTGCAGGCGTGCATGGCGCAGCCGGTGGTGATCTTCACCCGCGACGTGGTGCTGCGCGCCTCGCTGACCGATCCCGCCTACGCCCAGCGGGTGATCGAGACGGCGCGCACCGGGCCGGGCCGCACCGACTTCCAGTTCACGCCCCCGGTGGACGCGACCGCTGGCGGCCTGCTCGAAGGCAGCGCCCCCAAGCCCTCGCCCGGCTTCGGCTGCGAGAACCCCAACGTGCTGCACGTGGTGCGCCAAGGCGACAACCAGATCAGCTTCCCCGGCTGCGCCGACTTCCCGGAGCCGCTGGTGCGCTGCCGGTGACGCGGCATGGCTGGACGGCCGCGCGTCATCGTCCTGAACGGCGTCGGGAGCGTCGGCAAGAGCTCGACCGCGCGGGCGGTGCAGCAACTCGCGGCGACGCCGTTCCTGCATGTCGCGATGGACGGCTTCCTCGCCATGCTGCCGCCGGGGATGTTCGGCCATCCTGACGGACTGACCTTCGAGACGGTCCGGGAGGACGGACATCCAAGCGTCGTCATCACGAGCGGCCCGGTGGTGGCGCGCGCCCTGCGCGGGATGCGCCACGCCATCGCCGCGATGGCGACCCAGGGCAACGACATCATCGTCGACGACGTGCTGCTGGAGGCTGACGACGCGCGGGAGTACGCGGCGCTGCTGTCCGGCTTCGAGTTCCGCCTGGTCGGGCTACTCGCGCCGCTCGACGTGTTGGAGGCGCGCGAGCGTGAACGCGGAGACCGGGAGATCGGGCTGGCGCGCTGGCAGTTCGGGCGTGTCCATCGCGGGATTGCCTACGATCTGGAGATCGAAACGTCGAACACCACCGCCCTGGAGAACGCGCGCCAAATATGTGCGGCGTTCGGATTGTGAGCGACCGCTACCTCGCCGCATGGCGGCTCGCGCCAGATGGCGAGATGCTTTGCACACGCAGCAGGTTGCTGCCGGTCAGGCACAGTCAGCAGCCGGCCATGCTAAAGGTGGCCGTCGACGATGAGGAGAAGGCTGGCGGCGCATTGATGTCGTGGTGGGACGGCCGGGGCGCCGCGCGGATGCTGGCGCATGACGCCGACGCGGTGTTGCTTGAACGGGCAACAGGCGGATCGCTTGCCGCGATGGCTCGCGACGGACCGGACGAGCAAGCCACCTGCATCATCTGCGACGTGGTTGCGGAGCTGCACGCGCCGCGCAAGGCGGCCATGCCGCCACTCGTGCCGCTCCCCGTGTGGTTCAAGGAGTTGGAAGTCGCCGCATCGCGCGACGGTATTTTCGCGGCCGCCTGGAGGGTTGCGCGCGACCTGCTTACGGCGCCCGCGGACGAAGGCGTGCTGCACGGCGACATCCATCACGACAACATCTTGGATTTCGGGCCGAAGGGCTGGTTGGCCATCGATCCCAAGGGACTGCGCGGCGAGCGCGGCTACGATTACGCAAATCTATTCCGCAACCCGACAGGCGGCGTCGCGCTGCGACCTGGGCGCTTCGAGCGCCAGGTCGCGCTCGTCGCCGAACGGGCGGGGCTGGACACCACACGACTGCTGCAATGGATTTTGGCTGTCATGGGCCTGTCGGCGACTTGGATCGCCCCCAACGACGAGCTCGACGAGACGACGGTCGTCGTGGCGAGCAAAGCCGCTGCGGCGCTTGGGATAGGATAGCGGCCATTCGCTGCCTGGCGCGCCCGTCCCGGATTACGCCAAGCCGCCGTCCTCAGGACTACGCTCCAGCGTCATCCAGTTGCCGTCCGCCTCGCTCGCGCGGAAACCATAGCGGGAATACAGCGCCTGCGCGTCCGCCGTCGTCAGCGTCCAGTTGACGACGGTGGCGAGTTCCGGATGCGCCAGCATGGTCTCGACCAGCGCCTTGCCGAAGCCGAGCGCGCGCGCCGCCGGGTGGATGAACACGTCGCCGATATGCGCGCGCAGGGCGTAGTCGGTAAGCACCCGTCCAAAGCCCGCCATCGCCCGGTCCGGGGCGTAGACGCCGAGGCAAAGGCAGTTGGCCCAGCTCCGTTCCGTCAGCCAGCGCGGCCGGCCCACCGCCCAATACGCGCCGGCCAGCGCGTCGTGGACGAAGCCCATATCGAGCCGCGCGCGGTCGTCGCTGATCACGTACCCGCCTGGCAGATGGACGACGTGCGGCGTGCGGCTCACCCGTCCTCCGCCGCCTCGGCCAGCGCCGGCGCGTCTAGCCCGAGCAACTGCTCGGCGCGGCCGTACTCGATCGCCCCGACCCCGCTCAGCGCTCGGCCGACCGCGCGGGTGCGCACCTGCGTCTCCTGAATGCCCTTGGTCAGCTTCTCGGCGCGCTGCGCCAGCGTCTCCAGAGCGCCGCCCAGCTTGCTCCACTCCGCCTTAACCGCCCCCAGCGTCTCGCCGATCTCGCTCGCCTTGTGCTGCAACGCCATCGTGAGGTGGCCCACGCGCACCGTGTGCAGGAACGCCGGCAGCAGGCTCGGCCCCATCACCATGACGCGGTGCTCGCGCCGCACCGCCTCGATCAGGCCGGGACTGCGGGCGATCTCGGCGAACAGGCCGTCGGTCGGCACGTAGAGCACCGCGAACTCCACCGTGCGCGGCGAGACGATATACTTGCCGCAGATGCGCGCCGCCTCCGCGCGGATGCGGCGGTCGAGGCCGCGCCGCGCCTCCGCCTCGTCCTCGCGCTGGCCCTCCTCGGCGGCCAGCAGCAGCCGGTCGTAGTCCTCGGTCGGGAACTTGGCGTCGACCGGCAGCCACACCGGCTCGCTGCCCGGGCCGCCATTGGGCACCGGAACCCGCAATGCGAAGTCGACCGCCTCGGCGCTGCCGGCGCGCGGGCGCCAGTTGCGCTCGTAGCTGCCGCTCGGCAGCGAATCCGCCAGCATCGTGTCGAGCTGCGCCTCGCCCCAGCCGCCGCGCGTCTTGACGTTGCTGAACAGCCGCTTCAGGTCGCCGACCTGGCCGGCCACGCTCTGCACCTGGCCGATCGCCTGCTGCACCTGGGCGAACTGCTCGGCGACGCGCTGGAAGCTCTCGCCCACCTGCTTCTCCAGCGCCGAGCGCAACTGCTCGTCGACGGCGCGGCGCATCTCCTCCAGCTTGGCCTCGTTGCCGGCGCGCATCTCGTCGAGCCGCAGGCCGACCAGGCTGCGCAGCCGCTCCTGCTCCAGCCGCAGCCGCTCGGCGAAGCCCGCCATGTCGCGGGCACCCCGCTCGTCCGCCTCGCGCAGCAGCCGGCCCATGCCGTCGAGCCGCTGGCCCTGCTGCTCGCCGAAACCCTTCAGCGCCAAGTCGGTCGCGGTGGCGGCGCGCTCCACCGTATCGGCGAGCTGCACCCGCACGGCGCCCAGCACCGCCTGCACGCTCTCGCCGAACCGGGCCAGCTCGTCGGACTGCGCCCGCGCCCCGGCCTGCACCTTGTCGAACGCGGCGGACAGGCCGAGGCTGGTGCCGTCGGCGATCTCGCGGCGCAAGTTGCGGTCGAAGTCGACCAGCGTGGCGCGCAACGCCTCGCTCTCGGCGCGCAGCCGCGCCTCCATGCCGCCCGCCCCCGGCCGCAACAGCAGCAACACCAAGCAGATCAGGATCAGGAGCGCGAAGGCGCAAACGATCACGGGAATCGGGTCGGAAATCATGACAGCCCTATACCACGCGGCTCAGCCGACCTGCAGCGCCTGGAGTTCCTGCTCAAGCTCCTGAAAGCTCGGCATGTGCTGGTTGGGCACCATCTTGCGACCGATCTCGACGCTGACCTGCGGCGCGTTGCCGTGCAGGTGCGCCACCAGCACGGCGCGGATCACCTCGAAGAAGCGGCTCTCCTCCTCGACGATGCCCTTGAGCCGTGACGCCACCGGACCCGCCATGCCGTAGGCCAGCAGCACGCCGAGGAAGGTGCCGACCAATGCCCCGCCGATCATCGCCCCCAGCACCGCCGGCGGCTCGTTGATGTGCGACATGGTCTTGATGACGCCCAGGACGGCGGCGACGATTCCGAGCGCCGGCAGCGCGTCGGCCATGCTCTGCAGCGAGTGCGAGCCGTGCAGCTCCTCGCGCAGCGTCTTGCTCAGCTCGCGCCCCATCACGTCGTCGAACTGGTGCGGGTCGTCGGCGTTCATGCCGACCATGCGCAGGTAGTCGCACACCAGGGCGGTGACGCGCGGGTTGCCGGCGATCTTGGGGAACTTCTGGAACGCCACACTCTCCTCCGGCCGCTCGATATGCGCCTCCAGCGCCATGACGCCCTTGGTGCTGGCGAGGCGGACGAAGAAGAACAGCAGGCTCAGCAGCTCCAGGTAGTCGGCCTGCTTGTACAAGGCACCCTTGACGATCTTGCCCAGCCCCGACAGCGTGTGCTTCAGGTCGTGCATCGAGTTGGCCATGACGAAGGTGCCGACGGCGGCGCCACCGATGGTCAGCATCTCGAACGGCACCGCCTCGACCAGCGGGCCGAGGCTGCCGCCGGAGGCCAGGTAGCTGCCGAACACGCAGGCCAGCAGGAAGCCCAGGCCGCCGATGGTCAGCATGTCAGTGGCCCACCTTGGCGGAGCGCAGCACCACGATCGCGATGCGGCGGTTGGCGGCGGCGAACGGGTCGGCCGGCAGCAGCGGCTCGCGGTCGGCGTTGCCGGACACGCTGCGGAACCGGCTCTCCGACAGGCCGCTCTCGACCAGCAGCCGCCGCGTCGCGTTGGCGCGCTCGCTCGACAGCTCCCAGTTGCTCATGCCGCCGCCACGGTACGGCGCCGCGTCGGTGTGGCCGGAGATGGCGATGTCCTGCGACAGATGGGCGACCACCGGCGCGACCTTGCGCAGCAGCAGGCGCGCCCGCGCGGTCACGGCGGCCGAGCCGGTGTCGAACATCGGCTGCCGGTCGGCGTCCAGCAACTGGATGCGCAAACCTTCCGGCGTGGTGTCGATGGCAAGCTGGCGCGCCACGTCGGTGGCGTTGGGATCGGCGCCCACCGCGTCGCGGATCGCCTGCGCCGCCTGCTGGAACGACGCCGCCTCGCGCTGCGCCAATTCGGCGCGCAACGCGGCGGTGGGCTGGTGGTCCGGGTCGAGCGCCGCCGGGTCAGGCTTCGGCGCCGAGCCGGACGCCGCCTGCGCCAGGTAGTCCGTGCGAGCCGCCGCCACGCTGGCCACCGCCGCCTGGCCGCCGCCCACCGATTTCTCGCCCGCCGTGTCGGCGTCGGCCCCGCCGGCGTTGGTGCTGTCGAGCTCGGTCGAGGCACTGGGCACGAGCGACGCCGAGCCGTCGGACGCCTGCATGGTGCGGCCCGGCAGCACCGCCTGCATGGCGCGGTCGGACACCATCGAGCCATGGTCGAACGGCGTGTGGCCGCCGAACGGCTGGCCGCTGCCCGACGAGTTGCGGCTGAACGCGTTGGACGGGGTGAAGTAGTCGGCGAGGCCGGTGCGCTGCGCCTCGGTGGTGGCGTTGAGCAGCCACATCAGCAGGAAGAACGCCATCATCGCGGTCACGAAATCGGCGTAGGCAACCTTCCAGGCGCCGCCATGGTGGCCGACCTCGGCCGCCTCCACCCGCCGGACCACGACGATCGGGCGCTCGCGCTTGTTCGGCTTGGTCGCCATCCGCCGCCTGCCTCCGCCGGGCCTGTCCCGGTGGCGGCACCTTGCCGGAGCAGGCTTAACCGACGCCTAACCGGCGGACAGCGCCGGCATGAACGTCACCGGATCGACGTTGCCACCGCTCAGCACCGCACCCACCACCCGGCCGCGCGCGTCGAACCGGCCGGACAGCAGCGCCGCGAGGCACACCGCGCCGCCCGGCTCCACCACCAGCTTCAGGTGCCCGAACGCGAACGCCATCGCCGCCAGCACCTCGGCGTCGGTGACGACGATCCCGGCGGCGAGGCGCGTGCGGTTGATGGCGAAGGTCAGCTCGCCCGGGATCGGCGCCAACAGCGCGTCGCACAGCAGCGAGCCGCCAGGCGCCCGCTCGCGCTCGCCGGCGCGCAGCGAGCGCCCGGTGTCGTCCCAGCCCTCCGGCTCGACCGGATGCACGAGCGTCGCCGGCGACGCGCCCTCGACGGCCAGCGCCGAGCCGGCGATCAGGCCGCCGCCGCCGGTGCAGACCAGCAAGGCGTCCATCGCGAGCCCGGCGGCGGCGGCGTCCTGCGCCAGTTCGAGCGCCGCCGTGCCCTGCCCCGCGATGACGTGCGGATGGTCGAACGGCGGCACCAGAACAGCCCCGGTGCGTTCGGCGAACGCGCTCGCCAATGCCGCGCGGTCGTCGCGCAGGCGGTCGTAGGTGACGACCTCCGCACCCCAGGCGCGAGTGCCAGCGGCCTTGATGGCGGGCGCGTCGGACGGCATGAAGATGGTGGCGGTGGCGCCGAGCGTTGCCGCGGCGCAGGCGACCGCCTGGCCGTGGTTGCCCGAGGAGAAGGCCACCACGCCGCCGCGCAGCCTCGCCGCGTCGAGCTGGCGGATGGCGTTGGTGGCGCCGCGCAGCTTGAAGCTGCCGGTGCGCTGCAACGGCTCGGCCTTCAGCAGCACGGTGCCGCCGGTCAGCGCGTCGAGTGCGGTCGAGCGCAGCGTCGGCGTCCGCACGACGTGCGGCGCGATCCGGGCGTGGGCAGCCAGCACGTCGTCATGGGTCGGCAACCGCATCGAAGTCTCCGTCAGCGTGGGCGCGGCATCACCGCCACCGGCTCCGAGCCGGCGCGACCGGTGACACGGTACAGCCGGTAGCTCTCCGCGACCACCCCGCCGCGCGCGCGGACCAGCGTGTCCGTGGCCTCGACCCGCGACCAGTCGGCGGCATCGGGCGGCCCGGCGCGGCGGGCGGAGCGCAGCAGCAGGCCGGAGTTGCCGGCGATGAACTGGGCGGCATCGGGAAGCTGGAACAGCGCCCAGCGCGCGTCCACGCCCAGCACCGGCACGGCTGCGGGCAGCAACCGCGCCAGGATGGCGGCATCGCCGTAGTTGTCGGCCGCCACGAACCGCGCGCCGTCTCGCGTCGCAGCCTGCCGCACCGCCTGCGCCAGCCCCGGCCAGCCGCCCAGGCGCATCAGAGTCGGGTCGAGCCGGCGCGGCAGCGGCAGCGCGCCAGCCGCGCCCTGCAGCCAGACCAGGGCCGTAAGCGTCAGCCCGAGCGCCACCGCCGGGCCGCGCACCGCCATCCAGCGCCCGGCGAGGGCGGCGGCGGCGAGCGCGGCACCGGGATAGATCACCGAGGGCCAGTTGGCCTGCACCCGGTCGCCCAGCGCGTGCTCGACGAACACCGCCGCCGGCAGCAGCGTCACGGCCGCGAGCAGGATGGAGGCCGGATCGCGCCGCCATCCGGCGCGCGCGGCGGCCCACAGGCCCGCCGCGAACAGCACGGCCAGCAGCGGCGTCGCGAAGCCCACCTGCCCGCCGATCAGCTCGCCTAGATGCTGCGCCATGCGCGCCGGTTGCCAGTCGCCGGCGCGGCCGCCCTGCTTGGCGAAGCTGGCCCAGCCATGCGCGCGGTTCCACTCGTAGACCGGCTGGAACAGCCGCGCCGCGAGCGCCAGCCCGAGCGCCGTCTGCCAGTTCCACAACCAGCGCCGCAAGCCGGGCGTCGCCAGCAGCCAGAGCAGGATCGCCGGCGCCAGCAAGGCCGCCGTGTACTTGCTGTCGAGTGCCAGGCCCGCGGCGGCCCCCACCATCCACCACCACACGCCCTGGCCGGTTGCGTGCAGCCGCGCCAGCGCCCAGATCGCGCCGGTCCAGAACAGCAGCAGCGGCGTGTCGGGCGTCATCGTCACCGAGCCCACGCCGAACAGCAGCGTGGCGTTCAGCAGCGCCGCCGCCGCGATGCCGACGCGCCGGCCGGGGAACAAATCCTCGCCGGCCATCGCCAGCAACACCGACCCCAGCGCCGCCGCCAGCGGCGCCAGCAGGCGCACGCCGAGCGGGCCGTCGCCGGCGACCGCGGTGCCGAGCCAGATGCACAACGCCACCATCGGCGGATGGTCGAGGTAGCCGGGCGCCAACGCCCGCGACCACACCCAGTAGTACGACTCGTCCGGCGACAGCGGCGTCACCGCCGCCACCAGCAGGCGCAGCACGGTCAGGCCAGCCAGCGCCCAGCAGGCCTCGCGGCCTGCCGTCAGAGCGGCACGCCGGCGAGGCTGCGGCTGGTGCGGATGGTCTGCAGCGTCTGCACCCGGCTGACATGGGCGGCGCCGGTCAGCCGCTGCGTCAATTGGTTCTCGTGCGCGGTGTCGCGCGCCACCAGGCGCAGCAGGAAGTCGCCGCCGCCACGGATCATGTGGCACTCGCGCACCTCGGGCCACTCGCCCACCATCGCCTCGAACCCGGCCAGCACGACCTCCTTCTGGCTCTCCAGGCCCACGATGGCGAAGAAGGTGATCTCCCACCCCAGCAGTTGCGGGTCGCTGTCGGCGTGGTAGCCGCGGATGATCCCGGCCTCCTCCAGCCGGCGCACCCGGCGCAGGCAGGGCGGCGCCGAGATGCCGGCGCGGCGCGCCAGCTCGACGTTGGTGATGCGGCCGTCGGCCTGCATCTCGCTCAGGATGCGGCGGTCGATGGCGTCGAGCGTGCGCGGGTCGAGCGGAAGCTCCGGCCCGGACTCGTGCGGTTCCGGTTTCGCGACAGGCCGCGCTTTCATGTGTCCCAGTGCTCCCCTTGCCGCGCAATATCCTTCCGCGCGCGGTGCCGCAAGGCCGGCTTGCTTGTTCCGCCGGCGGCGCTGCCGATATGGTCGGCTCACGCCGTCATTGGATTTCCGAGCCATGCCCGAGACCCGCCGCGTCCGCCTGCTCATCATCGGCGCCGGCCCCGCCGGCTACACCGCCGCCATCTACGCCGCCCGCGCCGGGCTGGAGCCGACCCTGCTGGCCGGGCTGCAGCCGGGCGGGCAGCTCACCATCACCACCGACGTCGAGAACTACCCGGGCTTCGCCGCCGCGGTGCAGGGGCCTTGGCTGATGGACCAGATGGCGGCGCAGGCCGAGCACGTCGGCACCAGGATCGTCCACGACATCGTGACCGGCGTCGACTTCTCCGCGCACCCGTTGCGCGCCGAAACCGATTCCGGCGTCGGCTACGTGGCGGACTCAGTGATCGTCGCGACCGGCGCGCAGGCCCGCTGGCTCGGCCTGCCCAGCGAGCGGGCGCTGCAGGGCTTCGGCGTCTCGGCCTGCGCCACCTGCGACGGCTTCTTCTTCCGCGGCAAGCGCGTCGCCGTGATCGGCGGCGGCAACACCGCCGTCGAGGAGGCGCTGTACCTCACCCACCACGCCGAGAGCGTCACCCTGATCCATCGCCGCGACAGCCTGCGCGCCGAGCTAATCCTGCAGCGCCGGCTGTTCAGCCATCCGAAGATCCGTGTGGCCTGGAACGCCGCCGTCACCGAGATCACAGCCAGCAGCGAGCCGCGCGGGGTCTCCGGCGTGCGGCTGCGCGACACGGTGAGCGGGGCCGAGAGCCACCTCGCGCTCGACGGCGTGTTCGTGGCGATCGGCCACACGCCGACCACGGCACCGTTCCGGGGGCAGCTGGCGCTCGACCCCGAAGGCTACGTGCTGACCGAGCCGGGCAGCACCCGCACCTCGGTCGCGGGAGTGTTCGCCGCCGGCGACGTGCAGGACAAAGTGTGGCGGCAGGCGGTCACTGCGGCCGGCACGGGTTGCATGGCGGCGCTGGAAGCCGAAAAGTGGCTCTCCGGCCACGACTCGCCTGCGCAACGCCAGGAGCCGGCGGTCGCGGCCTACTGAGCGAGGCATGGCGGCGAAGATGGGGCGGCGACGGTGGTAGGGGTCATGTCATGGACTGGGACAAGCTGCGGGTGTTCCACGCGGTCGCCGAGGCGGGCAGCTTCACCCATGCCGGCGACACGCTGAACCTCAGCCAATCGGCGGTCTCGCGGCAGATCTCGGCGCTGGAGGAGGCGCTGCAGGTGCCGCTGTTCCACCGCCACGCGCGCGGCCTGATCCTGACCGAGCAGGGCGAGAGCCTGAACCGCACCGTGCGCGAGGTGTTCGCCAAGCTCGCGATGACCGAGGCGCTCTTGACCGAGAGCCGCGAGAAGCCGGCCGGGCGGCTCAAGGTCACGACCACGGTCGGATTCGGCGCCTCGTGGCTGGCACCCCGGGTGCAGGCGTTCCTCGACATGTACCCCGACGTCACGATGAACCTGGTGCTGGACGACACCGACCTCGACCTCGCGATGCGCGAGGCGGACGTGGCGATCAGGATGCACCCGCCGAAGCAGCCGGACCTGGTGCAGCGGCACCTGATGGCGATCGAGTGGCATTTGTGCGCCTCGCCCGCGTACCTGGAGAAGCACGGCACGCCGCGGACGACGGAGGATTTGGACGGGCACAAGCTGATCCTGTTCGGCAGCTATCACCCGCCGGTGCCTGATGTGAACTGGCTGGCGGAGCTCGGCCGCCGCGCCGGCGACCCGCGCCGGGCGCTGCTGGAGGTGAACAGCCTGTACGCGATGATGGAGGCGGTGAAGTCCGGCCTCGGCCTGGCGGCGGTGCCGGACTACATGGCCGAGGAGGCGGAGGCGGGCGGCCTGGTGCGGCTGCTGCCGGAGGTCAAGGCGCCGAAGGTGGACGTGTACTTCGTCTACCCGGAAGAGCTGCGCAGCTCGAAGCGGGTGGCGGTGTTCCGGGACTTCCTGCTGTCGCGGTTGGCGTCGCGATAGGGCGCAGCCCTGGCGAACCGACCCGAAAACACGCGCCTTCTCTCGATCCGTTCATGCTTCGGAAGAATGCCGGGCAAGTTCTGAGCCGGAGTCGCGTCGCAAGGCACGCGCGATCAATCGCTCGAATTCCTCGACCGGCGGATTGCCGGCCGCCTTCCCGACCAAGCCGAGACTGAAAACCGGCAGCGCCGGAAGCGCAAAGTCGTCGCCGAACAGCCTCATTCCAGGCGTGACCTGATTTGTGCAGAGGGCAGTCACCGCAAACCCGGCAAGTATGGCAGACCGGATACCGTCCGTGCTGGAGCAGGTGAACGCAACTGCCCACTTGATGTTTCGGGATTGCAGCGCGTCGAGGATGGCAGCGCGATTGACGCAGGGTGGCGGGTGCAAGGCCAATGGCAGCGGGTCCACCGAACGCCTCTGGAACGAGTCGCCGGCGACCCACTGAAGTTGTTCCTTACGCAGCAACTCGCCTCGCTTCAACGGCTCGGCATCCATGACGACAGCAAGGTCGAGCTTGCCGTCGTCCACGGCGCGGCGAAGGTCCAGGCTCATGCCGACGGTGACTTCCAGCCGGATACACGGAAACAGGCGGCGAAACTGCGCCAGTATGGGCGGCAACTGGTTGCCCAGCACCGCCTCCGGGATGCCGAACCGGACCACGCCTTTGATCACCGAGGGGCTGAGGTGCCGGTTCAAGCCTTGGATGGCATCAAGCAACCGCGTCGCATGGCGCAGCAACTCACGACCGTCCTCAGTGAAGGCGACCTGGCGTGTCGTGCGCTTGAGCAGAGGCCGGCCGACACGCTGCTCAAGCCGGCTGATCTGGTGGCTGATGGCCGATTGCGTGACGTTCAGCTCCCGAGCCGCAGCGCTGAAGCCGCCCGTATCGTGAATGGCAACGAGGGCGCGCAGGAGACTCGGGTTGATGTCGCTCGTCAGCATATGACACCCATTCATAGAACCGCGTGATTAATATCATTTCAGTCATTGATCAAGCAATGCCAAGTCTTGTGCATGAGCCACTCAGCCGCTTGGCCGCTTACCGCAGTCTTCACCGGCTTCATCGCCGTCGGTTATGGGTTCGGCATCTACCTGTTCCCGGCAATCTACCCGCTGATGCGGCCCGAGTTGCACTTGCCGCTCTCGGCTCTGGGGGATATCGCGTCAGCCCAACAGCTTGGCTTCCTCGCCGGATGCGGCCTGGTCGGCAGCGCGGTCGGCATTTTCGGGCCGAGGCGCACCATCCTGGCGGCAATGGCCGCATCAACGATCTGCCTGTTCGGCATGGCCACTATCCAGGACATCTGGTTGCTCGGCGCTTTGCTGATCGTGTTGAACAGCGCTGCGGTGTTCGCCTGGGCACCTATGGTCTCCGTCGTCGCGCACTATGTGCCCCAGCGTCATCGCGGCAAGGCACTGGGTCTCATCTCCAGCGGAACCAGCTACGGCGTTCTCATCAACGGCGTCCTACTTGCGCCTCTAGCCGACCGAGCAGGGTGGCGGCCGACTTGGCTGGCGGCCGCCAGCATCGCGGCAGCGCTTTTGGCAGCTTCCTTCATGGTGACGAGGGGCCTGGTCCGCTTGCCTTGGCAGGCACCAGCAGCCGACAGGCGCAAGGGCGCTGTCCACGCGCTTGCGGATGGTGGCTGGGTCGTTATCGCCATCGCCGTCCTTGGCGGCATGGCTGGGTGGCCCTTCCTCACCTACTGGTCGGCTTTCCTGCAGGGCGAGCTACATCATTCCGCGGCGCTGGCCGCTCGAACCTGGAGTTTGGTCGGCTTGGTGGGACTGATCGCCGGCGTCTCCGTCGGGTTCATGGCGGACAGCATTGGCTCCCGCGCCGCGTTGGCAGTAACGGCAAGTCTACTTTGCGTGGCGGGAGCACTTGCTGCCTTGCACCCGACAGCTTTGACCCTTTTCATCGCCGCGGCTTGTTTTGGCAGTTCGTTCAACCCGATCTACGGGCTTCTCGCGGCGACGATCGGCAAGAGCGGTTTGCAACGACAGGCGACGACGCTTTCCGCCCTCGTCAACGCGGGCCTTGGCGTGGGCACGTTACTGGGCGAATTCCTGGCCGCACGCAGCGAGAGCGCGTTCGGCTCGCTGCAACCAATCTATATAGCCACCAGCGTCCTTGCGGTCGCGATGTTCATCCTGGTCTTTCTCGGAATTCCAAAACGGGTCACCGCTGCCGACGCGTTGCGTGCGCCAATGCAAGCAAAATAGGCGGTGACGCGATGCATCAAGTCGCGGGCAGATGCGGTCACGGCGCTTCCGGTGTTATGCGAGCGGTCAAGGTGATACCTACGGTGATGTCGGACTCGCCGGCCTCCATTGCGACCGGCGCTGACGACTTTAGCGCCATGGCACCCATCATCGGACGCACCGGGCCACTTGTCAGCGGGTCGATTTCGGCCCGCTCAACGCCCGTGACATGCTCGCCCAACGCCTTGGCCACGATCTCCGCCTGCGCCAGCGCGTCTCGCGCCGCCTCGGCTGCCAGTTCCCGCCGCGCCGCCGCGACCTCCGCCTCGGGTGGCGACGAGCCGGACCGCAGCAGGGCGTTGGCTCCGTGATCGAGGCAGCCCGCCAGCAGCACCGGCGCGCGGTCCGGCGTGGTGCGGAACGACACCCTGGCGCGGCCGACATAGCCAGTGACGCGGACCGGCTGCCCCGTCGCCTGCGCGGTTTCGGGATCGACCCCGACCTGTTCGGTGCGCAGCCGCTCGGCGTGCTCGCCACGGAGATAGTCGAGCAGAGTCTGGGACCGTGTCGCGAGCTGGGCCGATGTATCTGTTATGGTCCGCGCGCGCGCCTCGATCTCGAGGCTCACGTCGGACACTGTGGCGGGCAGGCGCCGATGCGCATCGGCATGGGCCACGATAACTCCCGATTGCGTCGGCGATGGCGCCTGGGCGAGGGCGATCCCCGGCATTGCCAGCAGCGCCAAGCCCCCGATCCACAGCCGGCGCAGCGACCGCATCGCCGCTACTCCTTGCCGGAAGTCCGGTTGGTGAAGCGGGCGTTGCCGAGCCCGGTGCCGATGGTCATGACGCCCCAACGCTCCACGTCGCGCATGAACGGCACCTCGCTCAGCCCCTGCACCACCGCGTCGTTGTGCATCAGCACGGCGATCTGGTGCTGGTCGATGGTCGGGATCGCGTCGCGCAACAGCCGGGGCAGGTTGAAGTCCTTGTGCTCCCAATCGCCGGGCAGGTTGTGGCCGCCCTTCTCGATCGAGCCATCCTCGCGGATCAGGCCGGGGCAGCCGATGCCGATGAACGGCGCCAGTCGAACCCCTTGCTTGGTCGCCCGCTTGATCGTGGCCTGCAGCATGGCGGTCATGCGCCCGACGGCAGACTGCCGGTCCGGCTTGTCGTCGGCGTGCCGCCACAGATCGGAGGCCAGCACCCGGCTTTTCGACAGGTCGGCCGCCTTCTGGTTCACTTCCACCAGCCCGACGCGGATGTTCGAACCGCCGATGTCGACCGCCAGGATGCCGTCATGGCCCGAGAAGATCCAGGACGGCGCCAGATGGACGCAGCCGATCAGCCCGGCCTCGTCCGGGTCGTGCCGGATCGGCTGCAGGTCGAGTTCCAGCTTCGCCGCCTTCAGGAGTACGGCGGTGCGGCCGATCGCCAGCTCGCCGACCCGGCTGGCGCGCAGGCCGCCGCCCACGACGATGCGCTGCGTGCCCCGCCACTCCTTCAGCCGCATGATGCGCCGGATCACCGCGGCGAACTCCTGCGCGAACTCCTCTATCGTGCCCAGCACCACGCCGGCCGCCTCGGGATCGCCGTCCGCCATCGCGCGGTCGAGCTTCTTCTTGCTGATGTCGGCGCTGGCGACGGCGCCCAACGGGTCGTCGTCGACCTCGCGGACGCGCTCGCGGCCGTCCTCCAGGATGGCCCGGAACGCCCGCCCGCTGGCGCGGTCGCCGATGAAGCCTTCCTTGTCGCGCAACTCGGCGTTGTAGGTGTCGATGTGCACGGCGGTAAGACGCCCTGCGCCATGGCCGGCCAGCCCGAACCCGTCGGTCGCGGCTTTGTCCGCCATGGCTGGACTAAGCGCCGGCCGCGGTCGGCAGATCGACGTTCTCGTAGAACTCCAAGATCGGGATCTCGACGCCGATCTCCGGCATGGCCAACGTGTCATCGGCCGTCAGCGCGGTCGCGGTCCAGTCAGCCTGCCCGTCGGCACGGGCGAACGTGGTCAGGCCCACGCTGTTGTACTCGATGATCACGTAGCGACGGATGGACACGACGGCGCGGTACTCGCGCAGCTTCACGATCCGGTCGACACGGCCGGAGCCAGGGCTGAGCACTTCGAACACCACGACGGGACCGGCAACGACATGCGACTGCCCCGGAGCCTTGGTGCATGTCACCATCGCATCCGGGTAGCGAACCGCATCGCCGATGGTCGCCAGACCGGCATCCGGCCCGTATGGCCAACACAAGCTGCCGCGCAGCCGAGAGCGCAGGGCGAAGTATAAGTTCCCGCCCATGGTGCTGTGGTTGAGCGACCCGCCGGTCATCGCCACCGGATCGAAGCCGTCGAACTCGTAGCGCGCGTCCTGCAGCTCCGCCCAGGCGAAGAACTCCTCTCGGCTCATCGACGGTCGGCGCAGCGCGTTGCTCATGAGCCTTCATACCACATTGCGGCCCGCGTCCCTACGCCCGGATGATCGTCCCGTTGCCGCTCTCGATGAACAGCTCCAGCAGGCAGGCGTGCGGCTGCCGCCCGTCCATGATGACCGCGCCCTTCACGCCGGCGCGCACCGCCTCCACACAGGTCTCGACCTTGGGGATCATGCCGCCGGTGATGATGCCGTCCTCGATCCCGGCCTGCGCCTCGGCGGTGGTCAGCTCCTGGATCATGCGCCGGTCGCGGTCCAGCACCCCCGCCACGTCGGTCAGCATCAGCAGCCGCGTGGCGCCCAGCGCGCCCGCGATGGCGCCGGCCACGGTGTCGGCGTTGATGTTGTAGGTCTGGCCGCCCTCGCCCACGCCCACCGGCGCCACCACCGGGATCAGCCCGGCCCCGGTCAGCGCGTGCAGCACCCGCACGTCGATGTGCTCCGGCTCGCCCACGAAGCCGAGGTCGAGCGCCTGCTCGATCAGGCTGTCGGGGTCCTTGTGCATCCGGCGTAGCTTGCGGGCGCGGATCATGCCGCCGTCCTTGCCGCAGATGCCGACCGCCAGCGCGCCGGCGCGGTTGATAAGGTCGGCCACGTGTTTGTTGACGGTGCCGGCCAGCACCATCTCGACCACCTCGACCATCGCGGCATCCGTCACCCGCAGGCCGTCGACGAAGGTGCTGGCGATCCCGAGCCGCTCCAGCATGGCGTTGATCTGCGGCCCGCCGCCATGGACGATCACCGGGTTGATGCCGACCTGCTTCAGCAGCGCGATGTCGCGGCCGAACATCTCCGCCAGCCGCTCGTCGCCCATGGCGTGACCGCCATACTTGATTACCACCGTCTCGCCGGCATAGCGGCGCATGTACGGCAGCGCGTGCACCAGGATGCGGGCCTGGTCCTGCGCGGTCTCATGGATCGGCAGGTCTAGCGGGTCGAGGGTCCCCGGCAACACGGTCCCCGGCGACACGGTTTCAGGCATCGGCTCTCCTCTAGGTCACGGGTCGGCCAGCTCGGCCAGCGTAGCGCGCAGCGCCGCGATGCCCAACCCGCTCTCGCTGCTTGTCACCAGCGCCTCGACATGCGCCGCCGGGTGTTCGCGCGCCAGCGCCGCGACCTCGGCTTGCTTCGCCGCGAGCAAAGGCTGCTTCACCTGGTCGGCCTTGGTCACGACGAGCTGGTAGGTGACGGCGGCGCGGTCGAGCAGGCCCATGACGGCACGGTCGCTCTCCTTGACCTCGATCCGCGCGTCGAGCAGCAGGATCACCCGGCGCAGCGTCGGCCGGCCGCGCAGGAACTCGAACATCAGGCCCTGCCAGTCCTCCTTCACCTCTCGCGCCGCCTGCGCGTAGCCGTAGCCTGGCATGTCCACCAGAACGAGGCGATGGCCGAGGTCGAAGAAGTTGAGCTGCTTGGTGCGCCCGGGCTGGCTCGATGCGCGGGCCAGGGCGCGCCGGCCGGTCAGCGCGTTGATCAGCGTCGACTTGCCGACGTTGGAGCGGCCGGCGAACGCCACCTCGGACAGCTCGGCCGGCGGCAACTGGTCGAGCCTTTGCGCGGCGAAGAAGAAGTCGCAGGCGCCGGCGAACAGCAGCCGCCCGGCTTCGACCCGGGCTGCCTCCCGTTCCTCCTCCTCGCTCACGTCCGCGCTAAAGCCGGTCTGGCCAAGCGGGTGCGGCGCATGATCAGCCATTGCTGGGCGATGGTCAGCGTGTTGTTCCAGCTCCAATAGATCACCAGCCCCGCCGGGAAGCGCGCCAGCATGAACATGAAGATCAGCGGCATGAACTGGAACAGCTTGGCCTGCGTCGGGTCCGGCGGCGGCGGGTTCAGTCGCTGCTGGAAGAACATCGTGGCGCCCATGATAAGGGTCCAGGCGCTGAGGTGCAGGAACGGGGCGATCTGCGCTGGGTCGTATGGGATCAGCCCGAACAGGTTGAACACGTTGGTCGGGTCGAGCGCCGAGAGGTCGTGGATCCAGCCGAAGAACGGCGCCTGGCGCATCTCGATAGTGACGAAGATCACCTTGTACAGCGAGAAGAACACCGGGATCTGGATCACCATCGGCAGGCAGCCCGAAGCCGGGTTGACCTTCTCCGCCTTGTAGAGCTGCATCATCGCGGTCTGCAGCTTCTGCGGCTCCTCCTTGTACTGCTCCTTGAGCGCCGCCATCTTCGGCCCGAGCAGTTTCATCTTGCTCATCGAACGATACGACTTGTTCGCCAGCGGGAAGAACAGCAGCTTGATGAACAGCGTGAACACCAGGATGGCGACGCCGAAATTGCCGATGTGCTGGTAGAGCCAGTCGATGCCGTAGAAGAACGGCCGCGTGATGAACCAGAACCAGCCGAAATCGACCGCCTTCCAGAACGCCGGGATGCCCAGCTCGCTCTGGTAGTGGTCGAGCAGGTGGACCTCCTTGGCGCCGGCGAACAGCCGGCTGGCCAGCATCGCGTCGCCGTTCGGCGCCACGGTCTCCGGCTGCGCCAGGCGATAGGCGACCTGGTAGCCGTCGGCCGGGTTCAGCGTGTGGGTGAACTCGACCACCGAGGGCACCGCCTGGTCGGGCACCAAGGCGGCCAGCCAGTACTTGTCGGTGATGCCGGCCCAGCCGCCGGGCGAGGTGGCGCTATAGGCGAGGCCGCCGTTCTTGTCGCCGTCGCTCTTGACCGCCGCGTACTTGTACTCCTGCAGCGTGCCGCCGACGATGCCGAGCAAGCCCTCGTGCAAGATGTAGTAGCCGGCCACCGGCGGCGTGTAGTCGCGCCGCACCCGCTGCCACGGCGTCACCGACACCGGAGCCGGCCCGGCGTTGCGCACCCGCTGCTGCACGGTGAACATGTAGTTGGCGTCGACCGCCAGCGCGATCTCGAAGGTCTGGCCCGAGCCGTTGTTCCACGACAGCGTGACCGGCCGCCCGGTGTCGAGCGAGGGCGCGCTGGCGGTCCACAGCGTGTCGTTGCCGGGCAGTTTCAGGCTGCTGTCGGCGGCACTCCAACCGAATTGCACGTAGTACGGCTGCGGCTCGCCACGCGGCTCCAGCAGGCGCACCAACGGGCTATCCGGCGCCAGCGTCTCGCGGTAGTCGCGCAGCACCAGGTCGTCGATGCGGGCGCCGAGCAGGCTGACGCTGCCCTGCACCCGCGCCGCGTCGACCTTCACCCGCGGCACCTTGGCCGGCGGCACGATGGGCGCCGCCCCGGCGTCCTGCGGGGTCACGCCCACGGTGCCCGAGGGCAGCGGCGCGGTCGCGGTGTCGGTCGCCGCGACCTGATGCGTGGCCGGCCGGGGCGGCAGCAGGAACTGGAACCCGGCCAGGATCGCCACCGAGATGGCGATCGCGAGGAACAGGCGCTTGGTGTCCATCAGGGTCGGGTCCAGCCATGGGAGGGGGGCGGCACGGGATCGTAGCCGCCGGGATGCCAGGGGTTGCAGCGCAGGATGCGGCGAGTGGCGAGCCACGCGCCCTGGCCGGCACCGTGCGCGGCCACCGCTTCCAACGCATAGTGGCTGCACGACGGCTCGAACCGGCATTGCGGCCCGATCAGCGGCCGGATCACGTATTGATAGCCGCGCACCGCCCCGGTCAGCGCCATTGCCGCCGGAGTCATCGCGCGCTGTCCGGCAGCGACACGCCGACCTTGCCTATTGCCCGGCGCAAATCGTCGATCAGGTCGGCGAACGGACGCGCGCGAGTGCTGTCGCGGCCGATCAGCACCAGATCGGCCCCGGTCGCCGGATGGTCGCGCAGTAGCAGGCGCGCCGCCTCCTTCAGCCGGCGGCGGGTGCGGTTGCGCACCACGGCGTTGCCGACCTTCTTGGTCACGGTGAAACCGAGCCGCGCCGGCGCGTCGTCGTCGCGTGCCAGGCACTGCAGCACGAGGCCATGCACCGCGGCCTTGCGGCCTTTCGCCGCGACGCGGAGGAACTCGGAGCGTCGCTTCAGACGCTCCTGCGCCGAAGCCATGGCCGGTCCCCCGCGTCAGGCCGCGTCGCTGTCAGGCCGAGAGCTTCTTGCGGCCCTGGGCGCGGCGGCTGGCGATGACCTTGCGGCCGCCCACCGTCGCCATGCGCGCGCGAAACCCGTGGCGGCGCTTGCGGACGATCTTCGACGGTTGATAGGTGCGCTTCACGGCTACTCTCCGAAGGGTATTGGTGCGCCTCGGAGCGGCGGCCGAGGACGGAAACGACGCCCATGGCGGGCTCCGTTGCAGGCGCGGGTGTATAGGGGCCTGCCCCGGCTGTCGTCAACCGGCCGGCCGGCCTGCTATGGGGCGACGGTGCGTAGCCTTCGCAAGATGTTTCCGTTGCTGGCGCTCGCGGCGATCGTGGCGCTGGCGTTCGGCGCACGGCAGCAACTGAGCTGGCAGGCGATCGGCCAGCACGTCGCCAACTGGCACGGGTGGGTGACGCGGCAGCCGGCGTTGGCCGGGCTGTCCTATTCGCTCGGCTATGCCCTGGTGGTCGGCCTGTCGCTGCCCGCCGGCGGCGTGCTCTCGGTGCTCGGCGGCGCGCTGTTCGGCGTGTTCGCCGGCTCGATGTTGGCAGTGACCGGCGCCAGCGGCGGCAGCGTGCTGCTGTTCCTGATCGCCCGCAGCGCGCTGGGCGAAGTGCTGGCCCGCCGCGCCCGCCCGCTGCTGGCACGGCTGCACGGCCCGGTGCAGCGCGACGGCTTCTGGCCTGGTTTCTGGGCGCTGCTGGCGTTGCGGCTGATCCCGGTGGTGCCGTTCTGGCTAGGCAACCTGGCCCCGGCGCTGCTCGGGATGCGGCTGCTGCCGTTCGCGGCGGCGACCGTCATCGGCATCGTGCCGGCGACGGTGGTGCTGGTCGGCATCGGCGCCGGCGCCGCCGACGTGCTGGCGCGCGGCCAGGCGCCCGACCTGTCGGCGCTGACGGCGCCCGGCGTGCTGTGGCCGTTGCTCGGCCTGGGGGCGTTGTCGGTGCTGCCGGTGGCGTGGCAGCGCTGGCGCGGGACATGAGCGCGGCCGAGTTCGACCTCGCTGTGATCGGCGCCGGCGCCGCCGGCCTGTCGGTCGCGTCCGTGGCGGCCCAGCTCGGCCGTCGCGTGGCGCTGATCGAGCGCGACCGCATGGGCGGCGACTGCCTCAACGTCGGCTGCGTGCCGAGCAAGGCGCTGCTCGCCGCCGCCCATGCCGCCGCCGACGCGCGCGACGCCGGGCGGCTCGGCGTGCGCCTCGCGCCGCCGGAGGTCGACTGGCCTGCGGTGCAACGTCACGTCCAGGGAGTGATCGACACGCTGGCCCTAGCCGACAGCGTGGCGCGCTTCACCGGCCTCGGCGTCACCGTGCTGCCGGGCGAGGCGCGGTTCGTGGCGCGCGACACGCTGGCGGTCGGGGGCCGTCGGATCACCGCGCGACGCATCGTGGTCGCCGCCGGCAGCCGCGCCACCATCCCCGACCTGCCCGGCCTCGACGCCACGCCGTACCTCACTCACGCCACCCTGTTCGACCTGGCGCAGCCGCCGGCGCACCTGCTGATCCTGGGCGGCGGCACCATCGCGCTGGAGATGGCGCAGGCGCACGCCGAGCTCGGCTGCGCCGTGACCATCGTGGAGCGCGGGCGGCTGGGCGGGCGCGAGGACCCCGAACTGGTCGCGGTCTTGCGCGCGGCGCTGACCCGCTCCGGAGTCGCCATGATCGAGCACGCCGACGTGGCGCGCGCCGAGCCGGGGGTGGCGCTGCTGCTGGCCGACGGGCGACGCGTCGCCGGCAGCCATTTGCTGATCGCCGTCGGGCGCACGCCGAACCTCGAAGCGCTCGACCTCGCGGCTGGGGACGTGCAAGCGACCGGGCGCGGCATCGCCACCGACGCCGGGCTGCGCAGCACCAGCAACCGGCTGGTGTTCGCGGTCGGCGACGTCGCCGACGTGGCCGGCATCGGGCCGCAATACCTGACCCATGCCGGCAGCCACCATGCCGGGATCGTGGTGCGCCGGGCGTTGTTCCGCCTGCCCGCCCGCGTCAGCCGCGTCATGCCGCGCGTCGTCTACACCGCGCCGGAGCTGGCGCAGGTCGGCTTGACCGAGGCGCAGGCCCGCGACGCCGGCAGCCTGGCCCACGTGCTGCGCTGGAGCCTGGCCGACAACGACCGCGCGCAGGCCGAGCGCCGCGCCGAGGGGCTGGTCAAACTGGTGGTGGGGCGGCGTGGGCGCATCCTCGGAGCCGGCATCGCGGCGCCGCACGCCGGCGAGATGATCGGCGCTTGGACCCTGGCGATCGCTCGGCGTGTCCCGCTGGCCGCGATGGCCGACCTGG
The DNA here is from genome assembly GCA_964250775.1 of uncultured Acetobacteraceae bacterium. GTDB lineage: Bacteria > Pseudomonadota > Alphaproteobacteria > Acetobacterales > Acetobacteraceae > CAVRQM01. The sequence continues at coordinate 25,089 of CAXUHK010000033.1, forward strand.
TCGCGCCGTACCCGACCCGCGCCGAAGCCGCCAAGCGCGCAGCCGGCAGCCTCTACGCAAGCAGGCTGTTCGCCGCCTCGACGCAACGCCTGGTGCGCCTGCTGGCGTTGTTGCCGTGACGCCCACGGCAACTCATTTTGGTATCATGACAACGCCCGTGCCCTGTTTCCCCGTCCGCCTGGCGGTGGTCGCCGCCGCATCCGGCCTGGCGAGCGCCCTCGCCGTGCCGGCCCTGGGCGGCGGCCTGCGGTCGGCGCTCGCGGCCGGTGTCGCGGCTGCGGTCGTGGCTGCGGCGTCGGGCCACCTGCTGCTGCGACCGTTGCGCCACTTGGTCGACGGAGTGACCACGCCGCAGCTCGTGACCGAACTCGACCGCCGATTGCAGTTGGCGGAGTGGCGGGAGGCCCGGCTCGGCGCGATCGCGGCCGGCGCCGCCCGCGCCAGCCACGACCTGCGCGGCACGCTGTCGCCGGCGCTGCTGGCGGCGGAGCGGCTGCAGCTCAACGCCGATCCCGCGATCAAGCGCATCGGCGACATCACCGTGCGCGCAGTGGAGCGAGCCATCGAACTGGTACGCGGCAGCCTCGATTTCGCGCGCGACGGGCACCAGGCGGCGCCGGTCGCGCGCTTCCCGCTGCACGCGGCGGTGGATGAGGCAGTGGCGGCGGCGCGCGCTGCGATGCCGGGGGTGGCGATCACCGCGACGCGCGGGACCGCCATCGAAGTGTCCGCGGTGCGCGAGAACGTCGTGCGCAGCCTGGGTTACATGCTGCGCCATTGCGGCGCGACGCCCGCCACCGCCGTCACGGTGGCCTTGCGCCAGGCCTCGGGCGTCGTGACGCTGGAGGTCGCCGCCGACTGCCCGATCCCGGCCGCCTCGGCGGCGGCGCCATTCTCGCCGTTCGGCGACGCGGCCGGCGTGCCGCTCGCCATCGCCCGCGCCCTCGCGCGCTCGAACGGCGGCAGCGTCGTGCTCGACAGCGATGCGCCGGGCGGCCCGGCGCTGCGCCTCAGCCTGCCCGCCACCGCGGCGCGCCCGGCCGCGCCATAGCCGGCTCAGCGCGGGGAGAGCACCATGATCATCTGGCGGTTCTCCATGCGCGGCATCTGCTCGACCTTGGTCAGCACGTCGAGCTCGTTGCGGATACGCTCCAGCACCTTGATGCCGATGTCCTGGTGCGCCATCTCGCGGCCACGGAACCGCAGCGTGACCTTCACCTTGTCGCCCTCGTCGATGAACGACTTCATGGCGCGCATCTTAACCTGGTAGTCGTTCTCGTCGATGTTCGGGCGGACCTTGACCTCCTTGATCTCGACGACCTTCTGCTTCTTCTTGGCTTCGTTCTTCTTCTTCTGCTGCTCGTACTTGAACTTGCCGAAATCGAGGATCTTGCACACCGGCGGGTCGGCGTTCGGGCTGATCTCCAGCAGGTCGAGGCCAACCGAGAAGGCGCGCTGCACCGCCTCGCGGGCGGTCATCACGCCGATCATCTCGCCGTCCTGGTCGATCAGGCGGACTTGGGGCACGCGGATGTCTTCGTTCACGCGGGGGCCGTCGCGGCTCGGCGCGGCAGGCATGGGGCCTCTGGCTATGGGATCGCTCCTATGAGAGTTGACAGCCTAGGAAAATGAGTATGGGCTTTTTCGACTCGGCCTGGCAGCAAAATCAAACCGATCCTGCCACCAAATCGTTCAATTTGCGTAAATCGGGAGGCATCGCCTCCGCCGCAAGGCGTGCCACCGCGTCATCGAGGCTTAGCACTGCCTGCGCTTCTTCCCCCAGCCGGCGCAGCGCCACGGTGCGCGCCTCGGCCTCCTTGCGCCCGACCACCAGGATTGCCGGCACGTGCTGCAGGCTGTGCAGGCGCACCTTGGCGTTGATGCGGTCGCGGCCGAGGTCGGCCTCGACCGCCAGCCCCGCCGCGCGCAGCCGTTGGGCGACCTCCAGCGCGTAGTCGTCGGCATCGGAGACGATGGTGGCCACCACCGCCTGCACCGGCGCCAGCCAGAGCGGGAAGCGGCCGGCGTATTGCTCGATCAGGATGCCGAGGAAACGCTCGAAGCTGCCCAAGATCGCCCGGTGCAGCATCACCGGCCGCCGCTTGCCGCCATCTTCGGCGACGTACTCGGCGTCGAGCCGCTCGGGCAGCACGTAGTCGACCTGCAGCGTGCCGCACTGCCAGTCGCGCCCGATCGCGTCGCGCAGCACGAATTCGAGCTTGGGGCCGTAGAACGCGCCCTCGCCGGCGTTCAACGTGTACTCGACCCCGGCCAACCGGCACGCCTCGCGCAAGCCGGCCTCGGCCTTGTCCCAGCTCTCCTCGCTGCCGGCGCGCTGCTCCGGGCGGTCGGCGAACTTCACCTGGAACTCGTCGAAGCCGAGGTCGCGGTAGACGCTGGCCAGCAGCGCCACGAACCGCGCGGTCTCCGGCGCAACGTCGGCCTCGTCGCAGAAGATGTGCGCGTCGTCCTGGGTGAACGCGCGCACCCGCATCAGGCCGTGCAGCGCGCCCGACGGCTCGTAGCGGCTGCAGGCGCCGAACTCGGCCATGCGCCACGGCAGCTCGCGGTAGCTGCGCAGCCCGTGGCGGAAGATCTGCACGTGGCAAGGGCAGTTCATCGGCTTCAGCGCCAGCGTCTTGTCCTCGCCCTCGGCGGTGGCGAGGAACATGTGCTCGCGGTACTTCTCCCAGTGCCCGGACGCCTCCCACAGCGAGCGGTCGACCAGTTGCGGCGTGCGCACCTCCTCGTAGCCGCCCTCGTTCTGCCGGCGGCGCATGTAGTCCTCGACGGCGCGGTACAGCCGCCAGCCCTTCGGGTGCCAGAACACCGAGCCGACCGCCTCCTCCTGCAGGTGGAACAGGTCCATCTCGCGGCCGATGCGGCGGTGGTCGCGGCGTTCCGCCTCCTCCAACTGTTTCAGGTAGGCGTCGAGCTCGGCCGCGTCGCGCCAGGCGGTCGCGTAGATGCGGCTCAGCATCGGGTTGCGGTGGTCGCCGCGCCAGTAGGCCCCGGCCACCTTCTGCAGCTTGAACGCCTGGCCGACGTCGCCGGTGGTGCGCATGTGCGGGCCGCGGCACAGGTCGATCCAGTCGCCCTGCCGGTACAGCGTGATGGTCTCGGTCTCGGGCAGGTCGCGGATCAGCTCGGCCTTGAACCGCTCGCCGCGCGCCTCGAAGAACGCGATGGCGTCGTGGCGCGCCCAGACCTCGCGCGCGAACGGCGCCGCGCGGGCGACGATCTCGCGCATCCGCGCCTCGATCGCCGGGAAGTCCTCCGGCGTGAACGGGGCGTTGCGGGCGAAGTCGTAGTAGAACCCGTTCTCGATCGCCGGCCCGATCGTGACCTGCGTGCCGGGGAACAGCTCCTGCACCGCCTCGGCCAGCACGTGCGCCGCGTCGTGGCGGATCAGGCCCAGCGCGTCGGGGTCGCGGCGGGTCACGAACACCACGCGGGCGTCATGGTCGATGCTGGCGGCGAGGTCGACCAGCGTGCCGTCGAGCTTCATCGCCAGCGCCGCGCGGGCCAGGCCGGGGCCGATCGCCGCCGCCACCTCGGTGCCGGTCACGGCCGCGTCGAACTGGCGCACGGAGCCGTCGGGCAGGGTGATCGCGGGCATCGTCTCGGGTCCTCGGCGGTGGGGCGCCTCTATGGCGGCAACGGCAGGCAGGCCGCAACCCTCTCCGGCGCCAGTTCCGCCAGGTCCGGCACGCGCAGCAGCGTGGGCCAACTGCCACCCGGCCCGCGCGGCGCGGTCAGCGCCGGGTCGCTGGCGTGGGAGAACAGCACTAGGCAGCGCGTCCCCAGCGCCGCCGCGAGGTGCATCGGCCCGGTGTCGTTGCCGACCGCGAGCCTGGCCCGCCCCGCGAGCGCCGCCAATTCCCGCAACGTGGTGCGCCCGGTGAGGTCGACCGCCGCAGGGCACCGGGCGCGGATCGTGGCCGCCAGCGCGGCTTCGGAGCCGGTGCCGACCACCACCGGGGCGATGCCGCCGGCGTGCAGCCGGGCCGCCAGCGCGCCGAAGCTCGCGGCGGGCCAGCGCTTCTCCGGCC
>CAXUHK010000034.1:0-28851 GCA_964250775.1 uncultured Acetobacteraceae bacterium
AATCAACCCAGCGTCAAGATGTCACCCGCTGAAACATGAGGTCGTGGCCCTGCGTCAAGACCAAGTCAACTCGGCCCCTACCCAGCGGCAACAGCCTTACCGCTGGCATGATGCGCGACGCCGCCCGAAGCCGGGTCGCCAACCATGACCGCAACCGTTGACATGGCCGAACAGGAACAGCAATGTCCATCATTACAATGATAATGTGATCAGAAAGATGGCAAGGCGGGGGCATTCCGACGAACGACCACAGCGGAGACAGGCGGACCGAAGTTGCGACATGCGCGCTCGCTTGGTCGCGGCGGCGCTCGAAGAGATAGCCGAGCAAGGCTACATGGCATTTACAATCCACAAGGCCTGCCGCCGAGCGAAAGTGACCACAGGCGCCTTCCAGCATCATTTTGAAACCAAGATGGACATTGTCGAAGAGATCATTGCTGGCTTCATACCGAAGGTCATCGAGGCGATTTCGGGCGATGACGACGATGCCGGTCTGCCCATGGCAGCCCGATGCAGCTTGGCCGTCAACAGGTGCCAGGCGTTGTTCGATACCAAAATGGTGAAGGTAATCTGGGAGATCTACGTCTGCGGGCGATGGGACCCGCGACTCAAGCCCGTAATCTCAAGCTGCATCAGGGTCGTTCAAGCGACTTGGGCGCAGGAGTTCGAGCGCGTCTTCGGGCGCGACCTGAAGGCGGGTTCCGATTCTCATGCGCTTGCCCTCTTCGTCATGTCGCAGTTGCGTGGAGCCGCGATCCTGTCCCTTGTCGAAGACCGCTCGGGCGATCGCGAATACACCATCAAGCTGCTGACTGACGTGATCATGAGTCACTGTCGGCCGGATCTTCAGCTCGCCTGACACAAGCGAGCAAGCAACCGCAGCGGGAGGCAACGCCATGGCAATCAAGCATGCAACGGTCGATGCAGCGGAGGGCCGCATTGCACGCTCTTCGCAGGTGAAAGGCGTTACGCACGCCCGCTTGGGCGGCCGTCCTTGGCGGCCCCGACTTGGGCGAGATAGAGCGGCATGAGTCAGTTTTGGCAAAGGCTGCATTCGGCTGCGCCCATCACCGGGGCCTCGCCTTCTGGAAGCCGGACCTGATCGCCCAGGCTCCTCACCACAGACGTCGCCAGCACCAATAATACTTTGTGGCGCCTTGCTACGAGGGCTCGAAGGAAGCGGACAATGAGTTCAGTCGAAAATACTTCGCCGGCCGCAACGGCTCAAGCTGGACAACAGGTGACTGGACCCACCGAACTGCGACAGAACTGGCCCGTCTTGATGGGTTGCACGTTAGGTTTGGCGACCGGCGTGCATTCGCTTCCATTTTATACGAGCGGGCTGTTCATGGCCTCCCTGTCGCGGAGTTTTGGATGGTCCCGAACCCAGATGTCGCTGGCGACCACGATCCTGATCGCTGGCATCGCTTTGCTGTCACCTTTCATGGGCAAGTTCGTCGATCGGCACGGGGAACACACGATCGCCATCCCCGCCCTTATCGTCGTGGCGCTCGGCTTCGTCGCACTCTCCTTCATGGGCGGCAGCCTGCTAGGGTTCTACGCGACCTTCGCACTCATGGCGGTTCTGGGGTCGGGATCAGCCACCCCGACCTTCTCGCGCATCATCGCCCGGACTTTCGACAGGTCGCGCGGCACGGCCCTCGGGATCGGCCTGGTCGGAACCGGGCTGGCCAGCACGTTGAGCCCACTGCTCCTCGCGCCAATCATTGCCGCGGACGGATGGCGTTCCGGCTATCTTGCCTTGGGGGCCGTCACGGCGGTCGCAGCGCCGATCATAGCGCTGCTCACGCGCCGAGCGGTGGGTGGCAACCTCAAGCAAGCTGTCTCTATCGCCCACGCGAGCGGCGTCGAGTTCAAGACGGCCTTGCACGACCCGGTGTTTTGGACGTTGATCGTGACCTTTGGACTAATCGCCCTGGCTGGTCCTGGTTTGATCGTGCATTTCGTGCCGATGCTGGTCGATCAGGGACTCACGGCGACGAGAGCGGCGGTTCTCGCGAGCACGGTCGGCATCTGCATCATTTTGGCCCGGTTGACGGCCGGTGTGTTGATCGACGTGTTCTTCGCGCCGTGGGTCGGCGCTGCCCTCATGGGGCTCAGCGCCGTGGCGTTGTTGGCCTTGGTGTTGGGCGGCCCCGCCTATGCAATCTGCGGCGCGATCGCAATCGGCCTATCTTTCGGGGCGGAGTTCGACTTGATCGCCTATCTCTGCGCTCGTTACTTCGGCCTGCGTGCCTACGGCCGGCTTTACGGGACTTTCTACGCGGCCGTCCTCGCAGGCACCGCGATCTCTCCGCTGCTTTACGGAGTGCTGCATGATGCGCTGGGGTCATACACGGCGGTACTTCTGCTCTCGGCCGCCACGTTGCTCGTGAGCGCCGGCCTCCTGTTGACCCTGCCCCGCTTCGACCGACCAGCCCCGCGACGCTATGCCGCCGCCTCGCCGGGAGAAGCCTGATGCGGGCGGCAGTCCTCCCGTCGTTCGGGACCGATCTGGAGCTCCGGGACATGCCCGACCCGGTTGCTGGCATCGGCGAGGTGGTCGTGGATGTTGTGGCGTGCGGCGCCGGGCTTACGCTGGAGCACGTTCGGAACGGCGTGATGGGTGGCGTGCCCCCCGTCATCATGGGCCACGAGTTCGCCGGTCGCGTCGCGGCGCTCGGGCCGGCGGTCTTAGGCTGGATGGTGGGCGACCCGGTCACGGCAACCTTCTACCTGACGTGCGACGCGTGCGACATGTGCGCCAGCGGGCACGACACCTTGTGCCGCAACTTCAAAGGTTGGATTGGCGCAGCCTCGAACGGCGCCTTTGCCGAGCGGATCGCGGTGCCCGCGCGCAACTTGGTTCGCGTGCCCGAGGGGGTGCCACTCGAGCTCGCCGGCGTGGTCGCCGATGCGGTCGCCACTCCCTACCACGTAGCTCGGGACCGGCTGCAGATCAGGGCAGGCGACCGAGTGGCGGTGCTTGGGGCAGGCGGCGGCATCGGTGTCCACATGCTGGCGGTGATCCGGGCGTTCGGCGGGATCGCGATCGGCATCGAGCGCGATCCCGCCAAGCTCGACGCGCTGCGGTTGGGCAACCACGCGGACCTTCTGGTCGATGCCGCCGAGTCTGAATGGGAGCAAAGGCTTCGTGCCGCGACGGGCGACTGGCTGACGGGCTTCGTCGACATGGTCGGCGCGAGCGAGACGCTCGCGGCCGGCGCCCGTAGCCTCGGAGCCAGGGGCAAGCTCGTCGTGTTGGGCGTCTCCGTGGGGGCCAAGCTCTGCGCCGACCCGTTCGCGCTGCTGCTGGGCGAGCGCACGATCATGGGAACGCGGTACTGCAATCGCGCTGAAATCGCGGCCAGCCTAGACCTGGTCGCCGCCGGCCGTGTCGGCGTGACGATCGGCCGCCGCTTCCCGTTGGCGCAGGTCAATGACGCTTTCGCGGCGATCCGCGCCAACTCGGTGTTCGGCCGGATCGTGATCGATGTGGCTTAGGTCGGCGCCGCGGCCGCTTCGCGTCACGAGGGGCACTGCGTGATCGCCAGCAAGAACCGTTACGGCAACAGTGCCGCGCGGGTCCACCGCGCCCTGGGCGTGGCTTGTCGGCCTGCCACGCCAACGATCGACGTGCATTCGCACATCCTGGTGCCAGTCGCCGCCGCGTGTGCCGCCCCCCACCTGGACTTGGCGCGAGTGCCGCTGGCGCGCTTCGTCGACGCGGCCGGGCGCGAGATCAATGCCATGCAGGAGCAGGATCGTAGGTCGCCGATGCTGGACGCGGATCAGCGCTTGCGCGACATGGATGGGATGGGGGTCGACATCCAGGTGATCGCGCCCGTCCCGTTGCAGTGCTACTACACGGTGGAGCCCGGCGTTGCCGCCGCCGCGCACCGGATGGCCAACGAGGGCGTTGCTGAGTTCGTGGCGCGCCGACCCGAGCGCTTCGTGGGCCTGGGGGTTGTGACGCTGCAGGAGCCCAGCCGCGCCGTGGCAGAGCTGGAGCAGGTTGTCGGCGGGCTGGGACTGAAGGGCGTCCAAATCCTGACCAACGTGGATGGGCAGGAGCTGTCCGACCCCAGCTTCGAGCCGTTCTTCCAGAAGGCGGCGGAGCTTGGCGCCTTGGTGATGATGCACCCGAACGGCTACACCGACGGTGCCCGCCTGCAAGAGTTCTACCTCAACAACGTCATCGGCAACCCGCTCGACACCACGGTGGCGTTGGTGCGGCTCATCCTGTCGGGAGTGTTGGCGCGGCTGCCGGCGCTGAAACTGCTCGCCGTGCACGGGGGCGGCTTCCTGCCGGCGTACTTCGCGCGGCTCGACCACGCCTGGGGTGCCAGGAGCGACGCGCATGCGGGCCTGGCTTTGCCGCCCAGCACCTACCTGCGCCAGGTCTACCTGGACACGGTGGTGTTCGGGACCGAGCAGTTGCGCTTCCTGCTCGACGTGTTTGGGCCGAACCGGCTGTTGATGGGCACGGACTATCCTTTCGACATGGCGGAGTACGACCCGATCGGCCACATCGCCGGGCTGCCCGGCATGGACGCGAACACGCTCGCGGCCATGGCGGGCCGCAACGCGGCCCGGGTGCTCGGGTTGTCCCTATAGCAACCGGGGAACCGCCATGCCCCGAGTTGCTGCCCTGGTCGTTTTCCCTGACCCCGGGGTTCCTGGCCTCGGCCGAACCGGCTGCAGCACGGGAAAGCTGGGCGGCAAGGCGGGCGACCATCGCCACTCGTACGCCGCTGGCCCAAGCGCGACCTAACCAGGAGGATGGCCATGACCGATGCGACCCAGGTTCCCGTGACCGCGTTCCGGTGGTCATCGAAGAGCGCCGACGATCGGTTCAGCGTCGAAGATCCGGCGACGGGCCAGGTCATGGCCGTCGTGCAGGGTGGCGGCGCGGCCGAGGTCGACGCCGCCGTCCAATCCGCTGACCGCGCGTTCGAGGCAGACTGGCGTTGGCGTACCCCTCAGGAACGCGGCCGTATCCTGCTGCAATGCGCCGACGTGATCGAAGCTCATGCCGATGAACTGGCAGGGCTGGAGTCCCGAGAGAACGGCAAGCCTGTCGCCGACGCCCGCATGTTCGACGTCAGCTACCTGATCGGCGCGTTCCGCTTCTTCGGTGGGCTGATTGGCAAGCTGCCGGGCGAATTCTACGATCAGGGAAGCATCTATGCCTCGATCGTGCTGGAACCGCTCGGCGTCGTTGGCGGCATCATCCCCTTCAATTGGCCGCCGATCCACATCGGCGCGAAAGTCGCGCCTGCGCTCGCTGTCGGGAACACTGTCGTGCTCAAGCCAGCCGAGCAGGCGCCGCTGACCATCATGCGGATCGTGGAGTTGCTCAATGCTGTGTTGCCCCCAGACGTGCTGCACGCGGTCCCCGGGATCGGTCCCATCACCGGCCAAGCGCTCGCCGGGCACAGGCTGGTCCGCAAAGTTTCCTTCACGGGGTCAACCAAGGCGGGATCGGCGGTCGCCAGGACGGCAGCCGACAACATCACCCCTGTCCTGCTCGAACTGGGTGGCAAGAACGCCTTCATCGTCTTCGACGACGCTGACCTGGACCGCGCGGTTCGCGACGCGCTCGACGGAGGCTACTTCAACAAGGGCGAGGCGTGCACCGCCGCCTCGCGGGTGTTGGCGCAGCGCGGGATCCATGACGTTTTTGTGGAGCGCCTTGCGGCCGGGGTGCGCAAGCTGAAGGTGGGGAGCGGTGACGATCCAGCGACGCATGTGGGCCCGGTCGTCACCCGTGCGCAGCAACGGAGAGTGATAGACTACATCCGCATCGGCCAGGACGAGGGAGCTGCCATCGCGGCTCAGGCCGACCTGCCGGACGATCCAGGCCTAGCCCATGGCTTCTACGTGCCTCCAACGCTTCTCACCGGTGTCGCGCGCGGCATGCGGATCGCGCGGGAGGAGATGTTCGGCCCGGTCGTGACCGTGACCGCCTTCGATACCGAGGAGGAGGCGATCTCGATCGCCAACGATTCAGAGTACGGCCTCGTCGCCGGCGTTTACACCAACGACATGGAAAGAGGCCTCCGCGCCGCCCGCGCGATCGATGCCGGCGTCATATTCCTGAACAACTATCACCGCATGTTCCTGGGCACGCCATTTGGCGGCGCGAAGCAAAGCGGGTATGGGCGCGAACACTGCATCCAGACCCTGCATGAGTTCGGGCGCGCGAAGTCGATCCGCTTTCCGTCTGGGCTGGGCAAGCCTCCAACGTGGCGTGGTGTGACCGACATCTTCGGGCCACACGGCAGCACGGCCTCATAGCCGATAGGCCAAGCGGTAGTGTCTCAGTTTGAAAATGGGGCGTAGCCGAGCCTCCCCGATCATGCTTGCCGCTAAGCACGCTAAGGGCGTAGCACCATAGCAGGTGAGCGGAGGCCATCATGCCCAAAGGACCACGCGGGGAGCAACGCCCCGCCGACGTGATCGGCGCGGCTGTGAAAATCATGCGGATCGCCACTGGCGAGGAAGAGGACGCGCCGATGCCGGACAGCGGCAAGGACCCGGCTGCGGCGGCGATGGGGCGCAAGGGTGGGGCTGCCCGTGCTGCTGGAATGACGCCGGAGCGTCGTGCGGAGATAGCCCGGAAGGCGGCAGCAAAACGATGGAGCGCCAATCAGGAATAATTCTGGAATATCCTTCTTGATTTTTGCCATGATTAAACGGCATTATGCTTTGTGGCCGTTCAGGAGAATGCCGTGCCCGTCCGCAGCGTGGACCAGTTTAAGGCCGATGCCGGCGTTCATTTTGCAGAGTTTGTTGTTGAACTAGATGCAGCTTATGCGGAGTTCCTCGAAAAAACGCGCGATATTGCGCCGCGCCTGGAAACTCGCACAAAAGCAAGTATTGTCCGCGACCTCGCAGCAAGGCGGATGCGGGAGTTTTGCGACCGCACCAACGGGGCCGAGTTTATCCGCCGAGGCAACCTCGGCGTGATCGGCTTGGCAAATAACTGGGTGCTACGGATAAAGAAGGTTGCTGACGGTTTCAAAGTGGCTGTCAGCCCCACCGAAGCGTCCGAGCAATACAATCGCAACCAACTTCCCGCTTCCCTGGATGGAACGTTGTTGGCGGAGCCGCCCGCAACATGTCTTTATCTCGCATGGGCGGTGCCAGAAAACGCGCCGCACCGGATTGAGAAATACGCCATCTGCAACAACGGTTTCGGCGCGGTTGCGTGGGTGCTCCCTCTGGACGGGCTTTCGCCGCCGCCTGCGGCACAACTCCCGTTTGGCAAGCCCAGCGAACCCGATCCGGGCGAGCGGCGGGTGCGGATCAAGGCAGACCGCAAGCGGAAGGCAAATGAGTGAGCAGTTTAATGGGCGTATGCTGACGCTCGCGCGCCAGATACGCAGGAAAAGTCAAGCAGAACTCGTGCGCGACCTTGGCGGCAAGGTGGTGCAGGGCACGCTGTCGAAGATTGAGCATGGGCGTTTCCAGCCGGACGTGGCGGTGATAGATGCACTCGCCGCCGCGCTCAGAGTTCGGCGCAGTTTCTTTCTCGATCCTTCCTACTTGCGGGAACCGATGGTCAGCTACAGCCGGCGTCGGCAAAAGCTGGCGGCCCCTGATCTCCAAGCGATCTACGGCGTTGCGGAAGTCTACCGCCTCAATCTGCGCAAGTGCTTTGAGGCGATTGAAGTGGATGCGCGACTGCCGAGCGTGCCCGCGATTGATCCCGACGCCTTCGGACGCAAGATTGAGGACGTGGCGGCGGCGGTTCGCCAGCGTTGGAATCTGCCCCGTGGCCCTGTGCCTGATCTCACGAAAACCGCCGAGGATGCAGGGGTTGTCGTGGTGCGCTTCGATTTCGGAACTCCGTTGATGGACGGTTTCGCCCAACACCCCAACGAGGGATTGCCCCCACTCGTGTTCCTGAACGCCGCGCAGCCGAAGGACCGATGGCGTTTCAGCTTGGCACACGAGATCGGTCATCTTGTGATGCACCAAACGCCACACCCGGAGCAGGAGATAGAGGCCAATCAGTTTGCCGGCGCGCTGCTGATGCCAGAGGCGGAGATCGTTTATGATTTCGACCAGCCCACGTTGCAGCGGTTCTGTGAGTTAAAGGCGTACTGGGGCGCTTCGGTGCAAGCCCTGGTCTACCGCGCTTGGCAGATCGGCAAGCTAACGGACCGGCAACTCCGTTACTTTATGACCGAGATCGGGAGGCGCGGATGGCGGAAGATAGAGCCAGGCGAGCCGTCGCATCTAAAGGAGGAGCCAACAACGTTGCGATGGGTGGTCGAAGCGCATTTGAACGAATTGGGTTATGCACTCGACGAGCTTGGCGACCTGTTCGGTTTAGAAGACCGCGACATGAGGGATTTGTACCCAGTGACACCGCCAAGGCCGAAACTTCGGCTGGTTGCTAACTGAAAAATTTGCTTGGCGCTAAGCATCGGTAGCCGTATGATGTGGAGCATGAACAAGCTCTCACTCGTCAAGCGCGTCCAAGTCCTCTCCATGCTGTGCGAGGGGTCGTCCATGCGGTCCATCAGCCGGGTCGCGGACGTGTCGATCAACACGGTCTCGGCGCTTCTGGTGGACGCGGGCAAGGCGTGCGCTTCCCACCATGACGCCACAGTGCGCGGCGTGCGGTCGAAGCGCATCCAGGCCGACGAGATCTGGTCGTTCTGTTATGCCAAGCAGAAGAACGTCGCGACGGCCAAGGCCGCGCCGGAAGAAGCCGGCGACGTGTGGACGTGGACGGCGCTGGATGCCGACAGCAAGCTGATCGTCTCCTACCTGATCGGCGGGCGTGACGCAGGCTACGCGCACGAGTTCATGCAGGATGTGGTGGCCCGGCTGGCAAATCGAGTGCAACTCACCACGGACGGCCTGCGGGCCTATTTGGACGCCGTGGAGGGAGCGTTCGGGGCCGACGTGGATTACGCCCAGCTCGTGAAGCTCTATGGCGACACGCCCGGCCCGGCGGGGCGCTACAGCCCGGCAGTGTGCACCGGCGCGATCAAGACCCGCGTGGAAGGCAGTCCCGACAAGGCGCATGTCAGCACCAGCTACGTCGAACGGCAGAACCTCACCATGCGGATGTCGATGCGCCGGTTCACGCGGCTGACCAATGCATTTAGCAAGAAGGCCGAGAACCACGCGCACATGGTCGCGCTCTACACGACCTGGTACAACTTCGTTCGGCAGCACAAGACGCTCCGGTGCAGCCCGGCGATGGCGGCGGGTCTGTCCAAGACATTGTGGAGCATGGAGGATGTGGTGACGCTGATCGATGCCCAGGCCGAGCCGGCGAAGAAGCGTGGGCCGTATAAGCCGCGAGCTGCGGCGTGACCGCGCTCCCGTCGCGTCCATTGCCGGATGAACGCTGGTGCGAGGCGATGGCTTCTTATTCCGCTGATGAGCTTATCGCCGGCAAGCTGATTGGGCCAGATCAATGGGACTTTGCGATGCGGATTATTCGCCAGCAGGCTTACGTATTGCTGATCTCCAACTGCTACCCGGCTGGCGATCTAAATTCAAACTGAGACACTACCTGACGCCCGCAAGCCTTGGTCCGGTCACGCTTAACTGATATGACGGCAGCCCCGAATCGCGCCGCTCGCGCGCCCGGTCCGCATGAGGGTGCCATGAAGTTCAAAGCCGACCGCGCCACGCTCATCAAGGCCCTGGCCCATGTGCAGAGCGTGGTCGAGAAGCGCAACACCATCCCGATCCTGGCCAACGTCATGCTGCGCGTGCAATCCGGCGGCCTCACCCTCACCGCGACCGACATGGAGATCGCCGTGGTCGAGGACGTCGCCGCCAGCACAAGCCGCGACGGCGTGTGCACCGCACCGGCGGCGACGCTGTACGAGATCGTGCGCAAGCTGCCTGAATCCGCCGAGATCGAGCTGGACCACCCGCCCGGCGACGGCCCGCTGGCGCTGCGCGCCGGGCGCTACGCAACCGGCTTGGTGGTGTTGCCGGCCGAGGACTTCCCGGCGATGACCGCGGGCGCCCTGCCGCACAAGTTCCAGCTCTCGGCACAGGCGTTGCGCGGGCTGATCGACCGCACCCGGTTCGCCATCTCGACCGAGGAGACGCGCTATTACCTGAACGGCATCTACCTGCACGCGGCCGAGGTCGGCGGCTCGCACCTGCTGCGCGCGGTGGCCACCGACGGGCACCGGCTGGCGCGGGTCGAGGAGGACCTTCCCGAGGGGGCCGGCGGGATGCCCGGCGTCATCGTGCCGCGCAAGACCGTGACCGAGCTGCGCAAGCTGCTCGACGAGGTGAGCGGGGCCGTCGACGTGGCGCTCTCCGACACCCGCATCCAGTTCAAGTGCGGCGCGGTCACGCTGACCAGCAAGCTGATCGACGGCACCTTCCCCGACTACGAGCGGGTGATTCCGCGCGACAACGACAAGGTGCTGCGCGTCGGCAAGAAGGACTTCTCCGACGCGGTGGGTCGGGTGTCGGCGATCTCCTCGGAGCGGGCGCGGCCGATCAAGCTGTCGCTGGCGCGCGACCTGCTGGTGCTGTCCTCGGCCAGCCCCGAGCAGGGCACCGCGACCGAGGAACTGGATGGCGACCGGGTGCAGTACGAGGCGGGGCCACTGGAGATCGGCTTCCAGGCGCGCTTCCTCAACGACATCACCGACCAGATCGGCGAGCAGGCGGAGTTCCGCTTCTCCGACGGCGCCGCCCCCACCCTGGTGCAGGACGCCGCCGACCCGTCGGCGCTCTACGTGCTGATGCCGATGCGGGTGTAGCGAACGTCATTACGCCGCCTCTGCGCCTAGAACGGCTGGCACTCACTCAGTTCCGCAACTACGCTGGTCTGATCTGGCGACCGGATGCGGCGCTGGTCGTGCTGACCGGCGCCAATGGCAGCGGCAAGACCAACCTGCTGGAGGCGATCTCGCTGCTCGCCCCCGGACGCGGTCTGCGCGGGGCCAAGGTCTCCGACCTGGCGCGGCGGGCTGCCGATGCGGATGGGCGCTGGGGTGTTGCCGGGCAGTTCGCGACACCGAGCGGCCCCGCCGACATCGGCACCGGCAGCGCGCCGGACGGGCCGTCCGAGCGGCGGGTCTTCCGCCTCGACGGCGCCGCTCCGCGCAACCAGGCGGCGCTGGCCGAGCGGGTGGCGACGGTGTGGCTGACGCCGCAGATGGACCGCATCTTCCAGGAGGGGGCCAGCGCCCGCCGCCGCTTCCTCGACCGGCTGGTCTACGCCCTGGAGCCGGGCCACGCGCGCGAGATCGCGGCGCACGACACGGCGCTCGCGAGCCGCAACCGGCTGCTGGCCGAGGGCGGCGCCGATCCGGCATGGCTGGCCGCGGTCGAGGACGCCATCGCCCGCCACGCGGTCGCGGCCACCGCCGCGCGGATGCAGTTGGTGGCGCGCCTTGAGGCGGCGCGGCAGGCCGGGGGCGCCGAGCCGTTCCCCCCTGCCCGGCTCGGCCTGGTGTCGCCCATCGCCGAGATGCTGGGCGGCTCACCGGCGTTGGCGGTCGAGGACTGGGTGCGTGACAGCCTCGCCGCAGCACGTGGCGCCGATGCCGCCGCCGGGTCGGCCAGCCTGGGCGCGCACCGGGCCGACATGACGCTCGCCGACGCCGCGACCGACCTGCCGGCGGCGCAGGCCAGCACCGGGCAGCAGAAGGCGCTGCTGATCGGCGTGGTGCTGGTACACGCGGCCCTCCTGGCGGGGCAGCGCGGGGCGGCGCCGCTGCTGCTGCTGGACGAACCTGTCGTGCACCTCGACACGTCGCGGCGCGAGGCGTTGTTCGCGGCCCTGCGCAGGCTGCCGGCGCAGGCGTTCCTGACCGGCACCGACGCCGCTTCGTTCGCGCCGCTGCGCGGCCACGCGGCGGGTTTCGTGGTCGCCGGGGGAGCGCTGACGCGCGACCCGCAGCTGCCCGCGGTTGCGCCGTAGCACTGTCATTTCGAGGCGTTCGGGCCTATATTCTCAAGCACATGACATACTCCAGGAGCAGTTCGCCGGCATGAGTGACAGCGCCGCGCCGACCCCCGATTCGACCCCCGATCCGCTGCGCGACCCCGCCCTCTACGACGCCGATTCGATCTCGGTGTTGCGCGGGCTGGACGCGGTCCGCAAGCGGCCGGGCATGTATATCGGCGACACCGACGACGGCTCCGGCCTGCACCACATGGCGTTCGAGATCATCGACAACGCGGTCGACGAGGCGCAGGCCGGCTACGCCACGACCTGCTCGCTGACCTTGAACGGCGACGGCAGCGTCACCGTGCGCGACGACGGCCGCGGCATCCCCACCGGCATCCACGCCGAGGAGGGCATCTCGGCGGCCGAGGTGGTGCTGACCCGGCTGCACGCCGGCGGCAAGTTCAACCAGAACAGCTACAAGGTCTCCGGCGGCCTGCACGGCGTCGGCGCCGCCGTGGTCAACGCGCTGTCGGAGTGGATGCAGGTGCGCATCTGGCGCGACGGCGTCGAGCACTTCATCCGCTTCGAGCACGGCGACGCGGTGGCGCCGCTCGCCGTCGTCGGCCCGTCCGAGCAGCACGGCGGCACCGAGGTCACGTTCAAGCCGAGCGCCGGCACGTTCACCAATGTCGAGTTCGAGCTGGCGATCATCGAGAAGCGGCTGCGCGAGCTGGCGTTCCTCAACTCCGGCCTGCGCATCACGCTGCGCGACGAGCGGCACGCGCCGCCGACCGAGACGGTGTTCTTCTACGAGGGCGGCCTGGTCGCCTTCGCCGCCTGGCTCGACCGCGGCAAGAGCGCGGTGCTGGACAAGCCGATCAGCGTGGCCACCGCGCCCGAGCCGCTGCACGGCATCCGGGTCGAGTTCGCGCTGACCTGGAACGACAGCTTCCACGAGACCATGCTGTGCTTCACCAACAACATCCCGCAGCGCGACGGCGGCACGCACCTGGCCGGCTTCCGTCAGGCGCTGACCCGCGTGGTCACGAAGTACGCCGAAGGGATGGGCAAGAAGGACAATCTGGCTCTGGTCGGCGACGACATGCGCGAGGGCATGACGGCGGTGCTCTCGGTCAAGGTGCCGGACCCGAAGTTCTCCTCGCAAACGAAGGAAAAACTGGTCAGCAGCGAGGTGCAGCCGGTGGTGCAGGCGGCCGCCGCCGACGCTATCGGCCACTGGTTCGAGACCCATCCCAAGGAGGCGCGCGCCATCATCCAGAAGGTGATGGACGCGGCCTCGGCGCGCGAGGCGGCGCGGCGCGCCCGTGAACTCACACGGCGCAAGGGCGTGCTCGACATCTCGACCCTGCCCGGCAAGCTGGCCGACTGCCAAGAGCGCGATCCGGCGAAGTGCGAGCTGTTCCTGGTCGAGGGCGACAGCGCCGGCGGCTCGGCCAAGCAGGGCCGCGACCGCAAGTACCAGGCGATCCTGCCGCTCAAGGGCAAGATCCTCAACGTCGAGCGGGCGCGCTTCGACCGGATGCTCGGCTCGCAGGAGATCGGCACGCTGATTACGGCTTTGGGCACCGGCATCGGCCGCGGCGAGCCGGAGCAGGGCGGCTTCGACGTGAGCAAGCTGCGCTACCACCGCATCGTCATCATGACCGACGCCGACGTCGACGGCAGCCACATCCGCACGCTGTTGCTGACGTTCTTCTTCCGCCAGATGCCGGCGCTGATCGAGCAAGGCTGCCTGTACATCGCGCAGCCGCCGCTATACCGCGCCAAGCGCGGCAACGAGGAGCGTTACCTCAAGGACGATTCGGCGCTGGAGCGGTTCCTGCTGGACAAGGCGCTGTCCGGCGGCCGGCTGGTCTACGCCGACGGCCACGCCGTCGAGGGCGACGAGCTGGACCACGAGGCGACGCTGCTGCGCGAGACCACGCTGCGGCTGCGCCGGCTGTCGGCGCATGTTCCGGTGGCGCTGCTGGAGCAGGCGGCGATCGCCGGCGCGCTCACCGCCGACGCCGAGCGCGCGACGGGGGCGAGCCAGTCGCTGGTGCAGCGGCTCAACGCCATCAGCCTGCCGGCCGAGCGCAGCTGGAAGGTGACCGCCGACGCCTCCGGCCTGACCATGGCGCGGGTGGTGCGCGGCGTGGCCGAACGCCACAGCCTCGACGCCGCCACGGTGCGCAGCGCCGAAGCGCGCTGGCTCGACGAGCGCCACGCCGAGCTGGCGGCGCGCTTCGCCGAGCCGGCGACGCTGCGCATGGAGACGATTACGGCTACGGCCGCCGGCCCGGCCACGGCGTTTGAGCGCATCCTGGCGCACGGGCGGCGCGGACTGACCATCCAGCGGTTCAAGGGCCTGGGCGAGATGAACCCCGAGCAGTTGTGGAAAACAACGCTCGACCCGGCGTTCCGCACGCTGTTGCAGGTCAAGGTGGCGGACGTCGAGGACGCCGGGTTGGTGTTCTCGACGTTGATGGGCGACGTGGTGGAGCCGCGGCGGGACTTCATTGTGGGCAACGCACTGAAGGTGGCGAACCTCGATATTTGAGCGGCCTGCCGGGCAATCCATTTTTGAATCCGGGTCGCGCGTGACGGCCACTCTCGGGCCTCTCGACAGTGCGTCGTCACGTTTTGGCGCGGTTCTGAAGGCAAAGCTGTCCGGCAAGGGCGCGCTTGGCGCACCAGAAGACCAGCTTCGGGCGCCGCTCGAAGCGTTGGTCTCCGACATCGCGGAAATCCTGTTGTTCAGACCAGGCGACGTCGTGCTGGTCGGCGAGGCCACACTCAGCGCATTGCGGACCCGCCCCGATTACGCCGTGACGGTTGGAGGCGCCCTTGTGGGCTTCATCGAGGTCAAGGCGCCGGGCAAGGGCGCCGATCCTCGACGGTTCCGGGACGAGCATGACCGCGCCCAATGGACCAGGCTGAAGTCGCTGCCGAACCTGCTCTACACCGACGGCAACGCCTTCTCCGTCTGGCGCGACGGCAAGCTCCAGGGCGAGGTCGTCCGGCTCGAAGGCGACGTGGAGACCGCTGGCGCCGCCTTGCGCGCGCCGGCCGCGTTGGAGCGGCTGTTCGGAGACTTCCTTCGTTGGTCCCCGGTCGCGCCGGCGAACGCGCGCGCCCTGGCTGACGTCAGCGCTCGGCTGTGCAGGCTGCTTCGGGACGAGGTGACGGAGCAACTGTCGGGCGGCGCCGCCGCGCTGAAGGGCTTGGCGGACGACTGGCGCAAGCTCCTGTTCCCGGATGCGACCGACGACGAGTTCGCGGACGGCTACGCGCAGTCCGTGACGTTCGGCCTATTGATGGCCCGCGCGCAAGGCATCCCGCTCGCCGAGGATCTCGGGCGCGTGGCCAAGGCGCTGTCCAGAACCAACACCGTGATCGGCGGCGCGTTCCGCGTCTTGACCGACGACCCGGAGACCCAGGCGGCGCTGAAGGTCTCGCTCGGCACGCTGACGCGCGTGCTCGACGCCGTCGACTGGGCCGCGATCGGCAAGGGCGATACCGA
Source organism: uncultured Acetobacteraceae bacterium (assembly GCA_964250775.1). GTDB lineage: Bacteria > Pseudomonadota > Alphaproteobacteria > Acetobacterales > Acetobacteraceae > CAVRQM01. The sequence continues at coordinate 15,420 of CAXUHK010000034.1, forward strand.
TGCTTGGCTGTATTTCTACGAGCATTTCCTTGAGGTCTACGACAACGGCCTTCGCAAGCTGACCGGCTCCTATTACACGCCGCCGGAGGTGGTGACGGCGATGGTGCGCCTGGTGGACGAAGCGTTGCGCGATCCGGCGCGCTTCGCCGTCGCGGGCGGCTTGGCGTCCGGTGACGTGACGCTTGCCGACCCGGCGGTCGGCACGGGCACGTACCTGCTGGGAGTGCTGCGCCGCGTCGCGGAGACCGCGCGGGCGGACCAGGGCGCGGGCGCCGTGCCGGGCGTGGTCCGGGCCGCGCTGCAACGGGTGATCGGCTTCGAGCTGCAATTCGGCCCGTTCGCAGTGGCGCAGCTTCGGCTGATGGCCGAGGTGGCCGACCTGCTGCGGGCGAAGGGGACGGTGCCCGAGGATGTGCGGCTGCGCTTGTTCATCACCGACACGCTCGGCAACCCGTATGCCGAGGAGGAGTACATCCCGCAGATGCTCAGGCCGCTGGCGGACTCGCGCCGGCAGGCCAACGCGGTGAAGCGGGCCGAGCCTATCACCGTCGTGATCGGCAACCCGCCGTACAAGGAGAAGGCGCGAGGCCGCGGCGGCTGGATCGAGTCCGGCAGCGCCAACACGAGCGCGCCGCTGGCGCGCTGGACGCCGCCGGCGGACTGGGGCGTGGGCGCACACGCCAAGCACCTGCGCAACCTCTACGTCTATTTCTGGCGCTGGGCGACGTGGAAGGTGTTCGGCGACGCGGTCGCGTCACCCCAGGCGGTGACGGAGCGGCGCGGCATCGTCTGCTTCATCACCGTCGCCGGCTTCCTGAACGGACCCGGGTTCCAGGCCATGCGCGACGACCTGCGCCGCACGGCGGACGAGGTTTGGGTGGTGGACTGCTCCCCCGAGGGCCACCAGCCGGCGGTGGCGAGCCGCATCTTCCAAGGCGTGCAGCAGCCGGTGTGCATCGTGCTGGTCGCCAGGACCGGCAAGCCCGACCCGGCGCGGCCGGCCCGCGTCCGCTACCAGGCGCTTCCCGCCGGCCGGAGGGAAGGCAAGTTCGCGGCGCTCGCGGCGCTGTCCCTCGACGACGCCGGCTGGACGGATTGCTCGGCCGACTGGCGTGCGCCGTTCCTGCCGGCAGCGACCGGCGGCTGGGCGACTTATCCGACGCTGGAGTCCTTGTTTGACTACAACGGATCGGGCGTCATGCCGAAGCGAACATGGGTGATCGCGCCCGACAAGCAGTCGCTCGCGGACAGGTGGCGGCTACTAATTACGGAAGCCGATCCCGCCCGAAAGGAAGTTTTGTTTCATCCACACGGCTCCGATGGCGAACTCGGCGACCGGCATACGGGCAAGGTGCTGTCCGACGGGTTGACCGGGCATCAGCACCGCCCGATGTCGGTCGCCAAGGACAAGGGTGATGTACTCGCTCCTGCCCGTTATGGTTTTCGGTCCTTCGACCGGCAATGGATCATTCCAGACAACAGGCTGTTAAATCGGCCGAACCCGACTCTCTGGAATGTCCATTCTATTCGGCAAATATATCTCATGGCTTTGCGAGCGCATTCTCCGACAAGCGGACCCGCTGTAACGTTCACGGGTTTGATCTCCGATCTGGACCATTACAATGGCCGCGGTGGCCGATGCTTCCCGCTTTGGGCTGATGCGGCAGTAAGCAAGCCAAACCTTCAAGCCGCTTTTCTCGATAAGCTCGGCGAGACCTATGGCGCGCCGGTCTCGGCCGCCGACCTGTTCGCCTACATCGCTGCCGTCGCTGCCCATCCGGCCTACACGGCTCGCTTCGCGTCCGACTTGGTGCAGCCCGGCTTGCGCATCCCTCTCACCGCCGACCTGGCGCTGTTCGCCGAGGCAGCGACGCTCGGGCGGCAGGTCATCTGGCTGCACACCTTCGGCGAGCGCTATGCCGATGCGTCGGCCGGTCGGCCTGCCGCCCCGCCCCGGCTGCCGGCCGGCGAGCGGCCGACCGTGCCCGAAGGCGGCGCGATCCCGTCTTCGGCCGAGGCGATGCCGGCGAGCATTGCCTACGACGAAGCCGCGCGCCGCCTGCGCGTCGGCACGGGCCACGTGGACAACGTGCCGCCCGAAGTCTGGGCGTACGAAGTGTCCGGCAAGCAAGTGCTGACCCAATGGTTCAGCTACCGCGGCCGCGACCGCAGCCGCCCCATCATCGGCGACCGCCGTCCGCCGTCCCCGTTGGGCGACATCCAACCCGCTGGCTGGCCGGCCGAGTACACGACCGAGTTGGTGAACGTGCTCAACGTGCTGGCGATGCTCGTGCGGATTGAGCCCGCCCAGGCCGACCTCCTCGACCGGATATGCGCCGGGACGACGGTTTCCGCCACGATGATCGAGGAAGCTGCCGAAAATGCGGGAAGCATGCGGCCGAAGAAGTCGGCCCGGCGAGGACATCCCAAGCAGGTCGGCCTGCTCGTTTGATCGAGCCGATGCGGCACGGATCGTAGGTGCTGACCTCCGGCGTCCTGCTGCTCGCCGCATCCTGCGAGATCGCCGGCTGCTTCGCGTTCTGGGCCTGGCTGCGGCTGGGTCGCTCGGCGGCGTGGACCGCGCCCGGAATCTTGTTGCTGGCCGCGTTCGCGGCACTCCTCGCGCAAGCGCCCGGCGCATTCGCCGGCCGCGCCTATGCCGCCTATGGCGGCGTCTACATCGCGGCGGCGCTGCTCTGGGGCTGGGCGGTCGAGGGCCAGCCACCCGACCGCTGGGACGCGCTCGGAGCCGCCTTCAGCCTGGCCGGGGTGGCAATCATCCTGGTCGCCCGGCACGGTCCCACGCCTTAAGGCAAGCGGGCCAGGAGCGTTGGCGGGCCGGTTGATCGCAGGTTGTCGGAAACAGGAAAGCCCTCACGGCCGGGCTCGACCCACGGCTGTCTGGTTCAAATTATATCACTGGATCATACTTTACGTCACGGCCGGGCTTGACCCGGCCATCCACGCGGTGCCGGCTATGCCAGATGCCCCGCGTATCGTGCCCAAGTTCGACCAGCCAAGGGACGGCACCGCGTGGATGCGCGGGTCAAGCCCGCGCATAACGAGTCTAAGGGCTAGGCGCCGACCGCTTGGCACACGCCTTGCTGCCTGAACTTGAACTCCAACCGCCGGGAGTGCGCCATGCCCGCCACGATCACCGTCCTGTACGAGAACGTCGACGACGCGACCTTCGATCTCGACTACTACATGGCCAAGCACATGCCGCTGGTCGACGTGAAGTTCAAACCGTTCGGCATCAAGGGATGGCGCGTGCTCAAGGCCGTCGGCACCTCTACCGGCGAGAAGCCGCGTTTCAGCATCATCGCCAACCTGGAGTTCGACACCGCCGACCAGTTCAAGGCCGCCGTCGCCGCCGAGGGCGGCCCTGTGTTCGGCGACGTGCCCAACTTCAGCAACAAGGAGCCGGTGGTCGTGATCGGAGACCTGGTCGGCGCGGCCTAGCCGTGGCGACGTGGGCGCTCCCCCACGCTAGGCGGCATCCAGCGTCTGCACTACCTCAAAGCCCTCGAACTCCGGGTGCCCGACATAGACCGGCCGCGCCGGCCCGGCGCCGCGGTGGGCGGCGCGGAACGCCTCCGAGTTGGTCCAGTCCTCGAACACCTGCTTGTTCGCCCAAACCGTGTGCGACGAGTACAGCACATGGTCCTCACGCGCCGGCCCGCGCAGCAGGTGGAAGCTGACGAAGCCCGGCACCTCGCGCAGGTGCGAATCGCGGCTGCGCCAGATCTCCTCGAACGTCTCGGTCTCGGTGGGTACCACGCGGAAGCGGTTCATCGCGATGTAGGAACTCACGGCGGGTCTCCTTGTGTGGGCGTCAAGGCAAGCAGTTTGTCACAGAATGTCGCGGCAGGCATGGGCGAAGTGGTCGAGGTCGAGATGCGCGTCATGAATCTGGTCACGCTTCGTGTGGTTCTCCGCGACGTCGTCCGCGACATAGGTTACGTGGCCGCAGCCGACAGCGCCCGCGATGACGTAGTAGGCCGGAGTTCCGTAGAATTTGGGAAAAAGCTCGATCACCTTCGCGTCCGGATTGACGAAGGCGAGATTGGCAAAGGCTGCGCCGTGCAGGCCGACGATGCGCGTGGCGGCTCCAAACAGGAACGCCTGCTCGGTGATGGAACGGCCTTTCAGCGTCAGGCAGTCGTAGCCGCGCTCCTGCAACAACCGCATCAATGCGTCCTCGTTCCGTATGTGTCGCCCGTCGGCATCCTGCCGCGAGATGTAGAACTTGCGCTTGGCCGGAACCCACGGAACGGAATAGGGAAGCTCGGAGCGCAGGAACTCCAGCGCCCAAGCGGCCCCCTTGAACGCCGGGTGCGGCATGTCCGGCAGGTCACTGGTGACGAGAAGGCGATCGGCCTGCACCGCCGAGAAGTCCTCGACCTCCACTATTTGGTCGCGCGAAAAGCCGAGCCGCGTCAGCGTGTCGTACTGGAAGTCCCGCGCCGGCGCAGACACCACCAGCGACAAGTCGCGACGCGCGCCGAGAAACGCCAGGCGCGGCAACTCGTCGAGCAGCCAATGCGAGTAGTTGGGCGGCCACACGTCGTCGCACAGCACCAGCGCGTCGCCGCGGATCGTCTTGGCGCCCTCCAGCGCGCGCGCGAAGTGCCAATCATAGGCGTGCAACAGGCGCACGTAGCCTGAGCTGAAGTCGGTGATGACCCGGTCGCGGGTGGACGGCAGCACGACCGGCGCGTGTCCGACCAGCGCTACCACGCCGCCAGGGATCGTAAGCACCTTGAGCGCCGGACTGAGCTCGCCCCCGGTCAAGCCCTCAAATCCTTTCGGCACCTCATTGCAACGGGCAGGCGGCTGCGCCTGACGGGGCTGCTCTGAGAAATAGGTCTGTGCCTGTAGCCCGAGTGAGTCGGCAGACCCGCGCGCAGCGAAACGCGGGTTGGAAAGCCCCGGAAGCCGGCTGAAGGCCGTGAGGATGGTGTCCAGTTTGGGTTCTTTGCCCGGAATGGTCGGGAGGTCGAGGGTTCGCTTGATCTCCTCCAACACCTCCATCTTGCCCGTCGTAGTCGGAAACAGCTCCACGCCCGCTCCTCCGGCCGCCCCGGCCGCCACGCTTGACGCCGCTGGGCAACGCTCGTTTACCTCCCGACTCGACGCAGGAGAGCCCCATGCCCGCATACCGTAGCCGCACCACCACCCATGGCCGCAACATGGCCGGCGCCCGCGGCCTGTGGCGTGCGACCGGCATGAAGGACGGCGATTTCGGCAAGCCGATCATCGCCGTGGTCAATTCGTTCACGCAATTCGTGCCCGGCCACGTCCACCTCAAGGACCTCGGCCAACTGGTCGCGCGCGAGATCGAGGCGGCGGGCGGGGTGGCCAAGGAATTCAACACCATCGCGGTCGACGACGGCATCGCCATGGGCCATGACGGGATGCTGTACAGCCTGCCGTCGCGCGAGATCATCGCCGACAGCGTCGAGTACATGGTCAACGCGCACTGCGCCGACGCCATGGTCTGCATCTCCAACTGCGACAAGATCACGCCGGGGATGCTGATGGCCGCGCTGCGCATCAACATCCCCGCCGTGTTCGTCTCCGGCGGCCCGATGGAGGCCGGCAAGGTCGTGACCGCCGGCATCACCCGCTCCATCGACCTGATCGACGCCATGGTCGCCGCCGCCGACGAGAGCATGAGCGAGGGCGACGTCGCCACCATCGAGCGTTCCGCCTGCCCGACCTGCGGCTCCTGCTCCGGCATGTTCACCGCCAACTCGATGAACTGCCTGACCGAGGCGCTGGGCCTCGCCCTGCCCGGCAACGGCACCACGCTCGCCACCCACGCCGACCGAAAGCGCCTGTTCGTCGAGGCCGGGCGGCTGGTGGTCGACCTGGCGCATCGCTGGTACGAGCAGGACGACGCGAGCGCCCTGCCGCGCGGCATCGCCACCAAGGCGGCGTTCGAGAACGCCATGACGCTCGACATCGCCATGGGCGGCTCGACCAACACCGTGCTGCACCTGCTGGCGGCGGCGCACGAGGCCGAGGTCGACTTCACCATGGCCGACATCGACCGGCTGTCGCGCCGCGTGCCGGTGGTGTGCAAGGTCTCGCCGGCGGTCGCCGACGTGCATGTCGAGGACGTGCACCGCGCCGGCGGCATCATGGCGATCCTGGGCGTGCTGGAGCGCGCCGGCCTGGTCCACGCCGAGGCCGCGACCGTCCATGAAACTACGCTTGGGGCGGCATTGGAGCGCTGGGACGTGAGCCGCACTGAAAGTGCCGGCGTGCGGGAGTTCTTCCGCGCGGCGCCCGGCGGCGTTCCGACGCAGACGGCATTCAGCCAGTCCTCGCGCTGGGACCAACTGGACCTCGACCGCGAGCGCGGCGTGATCCGCGAGGCGACGGCGGCGTTCTCCCAGGACGGCGGGCTGGCGGTGCTGTACGGCAACCTGGCGGAGGACGGCTGCATCGTGAAGACCGCCGGCGTCGACGCCTCGATCCTGCGCTTCACCGGCCCGGCGCGCATCTTCGAGAGCCAGGACGCGGCGGTGGACGGCATCCTGGGCGGCCACGTGGTCGCCGGCGACGTGGTGATCGTGCGCTACGAGGGCCCCAAGGGCGGGCCGGGGATGCAGGAGATGCTGTACCCGACCAGCTACCTGAAGTCGAAGAAGCTGGGCAAGGTCTGCGCCCTGGTGACGGACGGGCGGTTCTCCGGCGGCTCGTCCGGCCTGTCGATCGGCCACGTCTCGCCCGAGGCGGCGGAGGGCGGAGCCATCGGGCTGGTCGAGGACGGCGACGTGATCGAGATCGACATCCCGGCGCGGCGCATCCACCTCGCGGTGGCCGACGACGCGCTGGCCGCCCGGCGCGCGACGATGGTGGCGCGTGGCTGGCGGCCGGCGGCGTCGCGGCCTCGCAAGGTGTCGGGGGCGCTGCTGGCCTACGCGGCGTTCACCACCAGCGCGGCGCGGGGCGCGGTGCGCGACGTGACGCAGGGTGCCAAGCGTGGCTGAAACCGAGTGATCGTGTTAGGCTTCCAAGCATGAACGTCGCCTTGCGCAAATTCGTGACCGTGGAGCAGTTCCTCGCCTGGGAGGAGCGGCAGGATCTGCGCTACGAGTTCAACGGCCTCACGGTGCGCGCCATGACTGGCGGCACGTTCGGTCATGACGCGATCGGGCAAAATCTTGCTATGTCTCTAGGGACTCGTTTGCGCGGCAAGCGTTGCCGCGCTCACGGCAGCAATCTCAAGATCGCGGTCATGGGCAGCATTCGCTATCCGGACGCCTTCGTGAGCTGTACGCCGCTTCGCCTTGATGCCACGGTTGCGCATGAGCCGGTCGTTGTCTTTGAGGTATTGAGTAAGAGCACGGCGCGCATTGACCGGAACGAGAAGAACCGGGAGTACGCCTCCACCGGTTCCGTGCGGCGTTACGTGATGCTTGAACAGCACGAGATCGCCGCGACCGTGTTCGAGCGGGTCGGCGAGGATTGGATCGGACACATCCTTGCCGTCGATGCCGTCCTCCGTATGCCGGAGATCGGCATCGAGGTGCCGCTTGCCGAGTGCTACGAAGGGCTGGACCTTTCGGAACAGACCTCCGACGAACCGGAGTAGGCGGGCGTCACTCGTGCCCGGCTACCCCGCGCACCACGTATGGCGCCTCCAACTCCGCCACGTCGTCCGCGCTCAGCTCCACATCGAGCGCCTTGGCCGCCGCGTCGAACTGGTCGACGCGGGAGATGCCGACGATCGGCGCGGTGATGGCAGGGCGGCTCGCCACCCACGCATAGGCCACCTCCGGCATCGACCGTCCGAGCCGGGCGGCGACGTTGCGCACCGCCTCGATGACCGCGGCGTCGGCCGGGGTGCCGTAGAGCTGGCGGGCGAAGTCGTCGCTACGGGCGCGGGCCGTCACCGTGTTGTCGCCCGCGCCGTCCGCCCGGCGTTTGTTGCCGGCGAGGTGGCCGCGCGCCAGAGGGCTCCAGGGAATGACGCCGATGCCCTCGCTGCGGCAGAGCGGCAGCATCTCGCGCTTCTCCTCGCGGTACATCAGGTTGTAGTGGTTCTGCATCGACACGAACGGCGCCCAGCCGTGGCGGCGCTGCAGCCCGAGCGCCTTCATGAATTGCCAGGCGTGCATCGACGACGCGCCGAGATACAGCGCCTTGCCCGCCCTCACCACGTCGTGCAGCGCCTCCAGCGTCTCCTCCAGCGGCGTCGCGTGGTCGAAGCGGTGGATCTGGTAGAGGTCGACGTAGTCGGTCCGGAGCCGGCGCAGGCTGGCGTCGATCGACTCCATGATGTGCTTGCGCGACAAGCCGCGGTTGTTGGCGCCCTCGCCCATCGGGCTGAACACCTTGGTCGCCAGGACATAATCGTGCCGCGGCGCGAACTCGGGCAGCAGCTTGCCGGTGATCTCCTCGCTCGCCCCGAGCGAATACACGTCCGCGGTGTCGAAGAAGTTGACGCCGAGCTCGAACGCGCGCGCGACGATGGGCCGGCTTGCCGCCTCGTCCAGGACCCATTCGCGCCAGGACGTCGCGCCGAAGGTCATGCAGCCGAGGCATAGCCGCGACACCTTGAGCCCGGTGGCGCCGAGAGTGACGGTCTCCACGCTCACGCCTCCGGCGGACGGTCGTTGCGGTCGCCGCTCGCCACGGTCTGTCCGACCTTCTGCGGCGTCGTCGGCGCGTGCTTGTCCGGGTTGCCAGGCTTGGTGCTGCGGGTGCCGCCCGGGTCCGCTCCCGAAACCGGGTCGCCGCCGGTGGTCTTGCTTGAGCTGTCGGTCATGCCTCGCCCTCCGCCCTGACCGACAGGCAACGGGTGGCGGGTGGCGTGGTTGCGCCACGCGGTCGCTGCGCCGAGATTGACCGTGATGCCAGCCCGCACTCCCCTTCCCGGCTTGGCACTCGGCGGCACAGCCGGCGTGGGCATGGCGATGGGGGTCGCGGCTTACGCCGTGTTCTCGTTGCAGGACAGCTCGATCAAGTGGCTGGCCTCGGGCCTGGGCGGCGTCGCCATCCCGGTCTGGCAGATCCTGTTCGTCCGCAGCCTGTTCATCGTGGCCTGCTCGGTGGCGCTCGGGCGCACCGCGATGCTGGAGCGCGCGGTGCGGACGCCGTTCAAGGCCAAGCTCGTGTTGCGCGCCGCGATCACGCTGATCGCCTGGGTGTGCTACTACTCGGCGTCGCGGGCACTGCCGCTCGCGCAACTGCTGACGCTGTACTTCGCGGCGCCCGTGGTCACCACCCTGCTGGCGGCGCCGTTGCTGGGCGAGCGGGTGCCGCCGTCGCGGTGGGCGTCGGTCGCGACCGGCTTCGCCGGCGTGGTGATCGCCTGCGACCCAGGCGGCCTTGCGTTCTCCACCGCCACGGCGCTGGTGCTGGTGGCGGCGGCGTTCTGGGGCTTCGCCATCATCCTGATGCGCCAGATCGCCCGGCGCGAAAGCTCCCTGCTGCAGATGTTCTACACCAACGGCCTGTTCTTGGTCGCCACCGGCATCGCCTGCGCCGTACACTGGACGCCGCCGCGGCTGCCGGAACTCGGCCTGCTCGCGACGATCTGCGCGGCCGGCGCGCTCGGCCAGTACCTGCTGTTCGAGGCCGCCCGCCGCGCCCCCGCCTCGGTCATGGCGACGGTCGAGTATTCCGCCCTGATCTGGGCGTTCGTGCTGGGATACGCGGTGTTCGGCGACATCCCGCGAACGCCGGTGTTCGCGGGCGCCGGTCTCATTTTGTTGGCCGGCGTCTTGCTGGTGGCAACCGAGCGGCAACGTTCGTTACGCTCGGGCCGCCGCAGCGTCGCCGAACCCTGACCTCCTACACAGGATGCACCGATGCCGTTAGAGATTTCCGTGGGCGCGCCGCAGCTCGTCATCCACCAGGGCGAGACGGTGTGGGACGCCGACCCGGACGCCCAGCTCTCGGGCGAGACCACCCGTGGCCTGATGTTCCGCGACACTAGGCTGGTCGCGCTATGGCTGCTGTACGCCAACGGCTCGCGCTGGAAGCTGCTCAACAGCGGCGCGTTCAACCACTACGCCGCCCGCGCCTTCATGACCAACCCGCAGTTCGAGACGCTGGACGGCACGGTGCCGGAGCATACGCTGAGCCTGGTCCTCGGCCGCTGGCTGGATGGCGGCGTGCACGAGGACATCGAGATCAGCAACTACGGCGCGGTCGCGGTGCGCTTCAACCTGGAGCTGTCGATCCGGGCCGACTTCAGCGACGTGTTCGAGGTGAAGGCGCACCACATGGTGCGTCGCGGCCGCATCGCCACGACCTGGGACGAGACCGCGCAGCGCCTCAGCAACAGCTACACCAACGAGGACTTCCACCGCGCGGTGACGCTGCGGGTGCGCTCCAACACGCCGGCCACCTACGCCAACGGCCGCCTCAGCTTCGCGATCAACCTGCAACCTGGCGCCACCTGGCACACCTGCATGTTGTCGGACCTGGAGGACGGGGCCTACGTGCTGCCGGCCCCCGAGCCCTGCACCGGCGACAACGCCGACAGCGGCGTGGGCCGGGCGCTGGCCTCCTGGCGTGCCGACGCGACCAAGCTGCGCACATCGAACGAGGAGTTCTACCGGCTGTACCAGCAGGCGATCGACGACATGGCGGCGCTGCGGCTGCCGATCGCGGCCCCCGACGGCGTGCACGTCATCCCCGCCGCCGGCCTGCCCTGGTTCGTGGCGCTGTTCGGCCGCGACAGCCTGATCGCGGCGCTACAGATGGCGCCGATCACCACCGAGTTCGCCCATGGCGCGCTGGCGATCCTGGGCGCGCAGCAGGCCACCCAGCGCGACGACTACCGCGACGCCGAGCCGGGTAAGATCCTGCACGAGATGCGCCTGGGCGAGCTGGCGCACTTCAAGCTGATCCCGCACACGCCGTACTACGGCACCGCCGACGCGACGCCGCTCTACCTCATGGTGCTGCACGAGGCGTGGAAATGGAGCGGCGACCGCGCCCTGTTGGAGCGCTACCTGCCGGTGGCGGAGGGCTGCCTCGACTGGATCGACAACTGGGGCGACCGCGACGGCGATGGCTTCCAGGAGTACCAGACCCGCTCGCCCAAGGGCTACGAGAACATGTGCTGGAAGGACTCCGAGGACGGCGTGCTGAACGGCGATGGCTCGATGGTCAAGGGTCCGAAGGCGCTGTGCGAGCTGCAAGGCTACGTCTACGCCGCCTGGACCGGCATGGCCGAGGTCTATGACGCGCTGGGCAAGCCGGAGCGTGCCGAGGCGTTGCGCCAGAAGGCCGCACTGCTGCGGGAGCGGTTCGAGGCGGCGTTCTGGAACCAGGAGTGGGGCGGCTTCGCCTACGCGCTCGACGGCGACAAGAAGCAGGTGCTCAGCTCGGCCTCCAACATCGGCCACTGCCTGTATTGCGGCCTGATCCGCCCGGAGCGCGCCCGTGCCGTGGCCGACCGGTTGCTGTCGCCCGAGATGTTCAGCGGCTGGGGCGTGCGCACGCTGGCCGGCGACCACCCGGCGTTCAACCCGTTCTCCTACCATAACGGCTCGATCTGGCCGCACGACAACGGCATCATCGCGATCGGCCTGGCGCGCTACGGCCTGCACGCCGAGGCGGCGCGGGTGGCGCGGGCGGTGAGCGGCGCGGGCAGCTACTTCTCGATGCATCAGGTGCCGGAGCTGTTCGCCGGCACCATTCGCGACGAGACCAACTTCCCGGTGCAGTTCCTGGGCTCCAACGTGCCGCAGGCCTGGGCGGCGGGCTCGGCGTTCAGCTTCCTGAGCGCGCTGCTCGGCTTCCAGCCGGATGCCGCCGCCGGGCTGCTGTACCTGGACCCGCACCTGCCGGCCTGGTTGCCCGACGTGACCCTCTCGGACGTCTTTGTGGGCAACCTGCGGTTCGACCTGCGCATCGCCGGGCATGACGGCGACGCCTCCATCGAAGTGCTGCGCGGCCCTGCCGATCGAATACGCAGGCGCGCGCGCGGCTGATCCGGAGCGCCGACGCACCCATATCGTCACCATGGACCTCGATTTCTCCGAAGACGACATCCAGCGCTACTCGCGCCACATCCTGTTGGCCGAGCTGGGCGCGGTGGGGCAGGCGCGATTGGGGCAGGCGCGGGTGCTGGTGGTCGGCGCCGGCGGGCTCGGCAGCCCGTTGCTGCTCTACCTCGCCGCTGCCGGCATCGGCACGCTGGGCGTGATCGACCACGATCGGGTCGAGCTGTCCAACCTGCAACGCCAGGTCGCGTTCACCATGGCCGAGATCGGCAGTTCCAAGGCGCGCGCGGCGGCCAGCGCCGCCAGCGCGCGCAACCCCGGCCCGCGTGTCGTCGCCTATGCCGAGCGCCTCTCGGCGCGCAACGCGATGCAGCTTGTGGGCGAGTACGACATCGTGTGCGACGGCACCGACAACTTCGCCACCCGCTTCCTGCTGTCCGACGCCTGCGTGCTGGCGCGGCGGACGCTGGTGAGCGCCGCCGTGTTGCGTTTCGAGGGCCAGCTCTCGACCTTCAAGCCACATGTCCGCGATCCGAGCCAGCCCGGCCAGCACCCGTGCTACCGCTGCCTCTACCCGGAGCCGCCGCCGCCCGGCCTGGTGCCGGCGTGCAGCGAGGCCGGCGTGCTGGGGCCAGTGACCGGCGTCATGGGCACATTGCAGGCGACCGAGGTGCTGAAGGAGGCGCTCGGCATCGGCGAGAGCCTGTCCGGCCGCCTGCTGACCTGGGACGCGTTGGCGATGCGGTTCCGCAGCATCCGCCTGCGGCCCGACCCGGCCTGCCCGGCCTGCGGCGCCGACGCCAGCCTGCGCGACCTGTCCGCGCATCCGCATGAGAGAGAGACTGTCGATGGCGACTGAGGCCGCGTCGCTCGGCATCGTGTTGATCTCCGGCACCCACGAACGCGCCCACTACGCTTTCGTCATCGCCGCCGCCGCAGCCGCCATGGGCCGCCGCGTGGTGCTGTTCGCCACCAACGATGGCTGCCGCGCGCTGCTCGATGACTGGTCGGAGCTGGCCGATAGCGGGCGCGACGTGGCGGTGCGGGCGCGCGGCGTGGCCGGGCTGGGCGAGTTGCGCGAGGCCGCGCTGGCGCTGGGCGTGCGCCACCTCGCCTGCGACGCCGGCATGAAGCTGGCGGCGATCGATCCCGCGGCGTTGGCGCCCGGGGTGGAGGTGGCCGGCGTCACGACCTTCCTGGAGGCGGTGGCCGGGGGACAAATCCTGACCCTGTGATTCTTCGACGGTCGGCGGCCTGCGGGCTTGACCGGAAGCGGCATCGGCGGGCAGGCAAGTGCCATGAAACCATTCCCCGTAGCGGTCGGAGTCTGCAGCCTGCTGGCCATGGCCGCTGGCTCGGCGCAAGCGCAGATCCTGCCGAAGCCGCCGCCGCCGCTGCCGTCCGTGCTGGGGAAGTCCGTGGTGCCCGTGGTCCGCCCTCCGGCCATCCCGCACCGC
>CAXUHK010000035.1:0-6780 GCA_964250775.1 uncultured Acetobacteraceae bacterium
GGCGGGGTCGATCTCGGCGTAGAGCGCCCGCACGGCGCCGATCTCGCGCGCCAGCGCGCCGACCGACCACAGCCCCACGGTCGCGGCGCTGGCCAAGTCCCGGTAGGCCAGGCCCAGCATCCGCGAGTCGTCGATGCTGGGGAAGAAGTCGTCGCTGTCGAGGCCGCCGCTGAACTGCGGCCCGATCCGCTGGCTGAGATTGGGCGCGGCGTTGCCGGGCGCGAAGAAGCGCGACCATTGCACGATCCAGCTCGAATCGAGCGGCATGGCGCCGGGATCACGGCTCGAACTGTGCCGCAGCGTGTCGTCGAGGCTCAGCGCGTCGCCGGTGTTGATGACGTAGCCGTCGCGCACCATGGCGTGCCCGAAGCGGAACGCGCCGTGCGAGAACTCCAGCGGCACCGCGTCACCCGCGGCGATGAAGCCATCGGCGCCGGCGTATTGGCGCAGCACGTCGGGGTCGAGGATGCGGGGCAGCAGGTCGTGCCGGATGATGCGGCGATAGATCAGCGTGGTCGCCTCGCGGGCGCACTCGAAGCTCACCGCGGCGCTGCGCGGGAGCGCTGTGGGCGAGACCGGCAGCAGGTCGACGATGCGGTTGTGCAGATGGTGGAACAGCGCCGTGAGCTGGGCGATGATGGCGTGGTCGTCGTTGCGCGGGTCGGCGATCAATGCCTCGGTCAGGCCGCCGCGCTGGCAGCCGGAGACGCCGGGCAGCGCCGCCCGCGCGATGTCGCGGAACGGGCACGCGGCGCCGGGGCGGGCGGGGTCGGCGGCCATGCGCCCGAGCCGCAGCTTGCGCCGGCTCAGGTCCTGCGGGTCGTCGATGGCGTAGGCCAACGGCGTCACGTTCGGCCCGCCGCCATAGATGGTGTCGAGCCGCAGCCCCGCGTCGCGCGAGTTGGCCAGTCCCGTCGGATCGCCCTGCAGCAGGGAGGCCGGCAGCGAGCTCTGCACCAGGTCGTGCGCCACGAGCTGCAGCAGGTAGGTGTAGCCGGACGGGATGCCCGGGTTGTCGCGCGCGCCGGCGCCGGGCCACTGCTCGGCCCGCATCCGGCCGGCCAGGCGCGCCAGCGTGCCACGGATGTCGGCGTGCCGATCCGGTCGGGCGGGGTCGAGATACCAGGCGCAACGTTCGCTGGCGCCCGGCTCGCGCGGGAAGTGCCGGAAGCCGCGCGCCGGGCCGCCCAGTCCGCGCAGCGTGGGAATCTGGCCCGGCGCGAACTCGGTCAGTGTCGCAAGCTGCGCAAAGCCGCCGCCGTGCATGGTCATGACGCCGTAGCCTCCCCTCGGTCGAGGCTGCTATTAGGATGGGCAGCGTGAGTTCATCGTGATTTGCATGGTCAAGGGGCGGGATCTCGCGGCGGGCCAGGCGCTCGGCCCGGTGCTTGCCCGAGCCGCCGCGATGCTGCGCGATCCGGCCTCCGGCCTCGCCGAGCCGGCGGTCGAGGCCGCGGCCGGTCGGCTGCTGCGGGATTTGGGCTATGACGCCCGATCCACTGTCATGGCCGGGCCTGACCCGACCACCCACGCGGCCCAGGTCGCACCAGTTGCCGCGAGCATCGTGCCCAAGGTCGACCGTCCTGAGGGGCGGCGCCGCGTGGGTGCGCGGATCAAGTCCGCGCCTGACGAGTTTGGGGGCAAGTCACGCGATCCGGACACCGGGGCGCACAGGGCAGCCTTGCTGCTGGCTGCCGCCAGGTTCCGCCGCCTGTTCCAGCTTGTCTCCGAGCACGCGCCCGGCCTGGTGTTCGTCGGCGCCGAGGTCGGCGGCGGCGTCAGCGCCTCGGGCGTGGGCGTGACGCTGCAAGCCGCGTTCGAGGGCTGCGTCGGGGAGGCCGCCGAGTACCTCTCGCAAGTCGAGGTGGAGGGCGATGTCGGCCTGCGCGCGCCGCTGCGGGCGCAAGGGGCGACGTTCGCGGCGCTGCTCGACCCGCGCCAGGCCGAGGCGCTGGACTGGGTGCGAGCGCATCGGCTGTCCGACGGCAGCGCGGCCTGGGTGCCCGCCGACCTTTGCCTGCGCCGGCCGAGCGCCGACGCGCGTCGGGACGGCTACGGCCCGCTCAGCGTCGGCTGCGCCGCCAGCGCCTCGTTGCCGGCGGCGACCCTGCACGGCTTGCTGGAGGTGGCGGAGCGCGACGCGGTGCGTCGGTGGCGTGGCGGCCGGCGCGGGCGGCCACTGGCGCTTCCACACCCTGCCGCCATTGCGGCCGCCCGCCTGCTCGCCGAATTTCGGCAAGGCGCTGCCGGCCAAGCGACCTGGTTGTTGGACATCACGACCGACCTGGACGTGCCTTGCATCGCCGCGGTGTCATGCGACCTGGACGGCCGGGCCGTCGCCGTGGGCTCCGCGTGTCGTCCGACCATGGCCGCCGCCGCCCGTTCGGCGCTGCTGGAGATGTGCCAGATGGAACTCGCCACGGCGTTGGCGCCGGCGAAGCCGAACGAGACGCCGCTCGACCGGCTGCGCCCGCAAGGCCCGCCGGCTACCACCAAGGACCTGCCGGAAGCGGGTCCGGCCGCCGCGTTGCGCCACGTCGCCGACCGGCTCGCCCGCCGCCGCGCCGACGCCTTCGTCGTCGACCTGACACGCGGGGAGCTCGCGATCCCCGTGGCGCACGTGCTCTGCCCGGCGTTGCGGCGCGCGCCTGGATAGGTCGCGGGCGGTCAGTCGAACAGTTGCCGCAACGCCTGCGGCCGGCGCAGCACGATCGCGCGGCCCTCGACCGTCAGCACGCCCTCCTCGCGCCACGCGCGCAGTTGCTTGTTCACGCTCTCGCGTGAGCTCGCGACCAGGTTGGCGAGGTCGCGCTGCGAGGTGCCGGCCTCGATCCTGATGCCGCCCGTGGCGTCGGCGCGGCCGTGCCGCTCGGCCAGCCGGACCAGCACGCGCGCCAGCCGGGCGGGCATGGTGGTGAGCGCCACGTCCTCGAGGGTCAGGCTGGTCTGGCGCAGCCGCTCGCACAGCGTCACGAGCAGCCGCTCCGCCAGTCCCTCATGGCGGCGCAGCAGCGGCAGGAAGTGCTTGCGCTCCACCACCATCAGCAAGGTGTCGACGACGGCCGTGGCGCTGGCGCTGCGCGGCTTGCCGTCGAGCACCGCCAGCTCGCCCAGGATCTGGCCCGGCCCGATCAGGTTCAGGGTGACTTCCCTGCCGTCGGCCGACATGGTCGAGACGCGCACCTGCCCGGCCAGCACCGCCATCATGCTGCTGCCGGTCTCGCCCTTGTTGAAGATCACCCCGCCGCGCGCGACCCGGCGTTCGGTCGAGTGCGCGATCATGTCGTCGATCTCGGGGGCGGTCATGCCGCGGAACAGCGCGTGCTGGCGCAGCGCCTCGCGCTTGGGGCCGAGGGGCGAGCCGGTCATCTTGTGCCGGCAATCGCCAGCGCCAGCGTCAGCGCCGAGGCGATGTAGCTGTACAGCAGCACCGAGGCGCTCTCGCGCTCGGCCACCCGGTAGCGCGAGGCGAAGATCACGATGATGACCGCGCAGGGCAACGCCAGGCTCACCACGGGATAGCTGCGCAGCCGCGACTGCAGCCCGATCGCCGTGAGCGCCGCGAAGGCGGTGCCGGGCACCACCATGAGCCGGCCCACGACGCTGGCCGCGATCGCCAGGGAGAATGTCGGGCGCTGGGCGCGCAGCACGATGCCGCTCGCGAACAGGGCCACTCCGGCGGTCGCCGAGCCGAGCAGGTTGATCGAGCGGATCAGTGGGTCCGGCAGCACGACGCCGCCCAGCACCAGCAGGAAGCCGAGCAGCGGCGCCCACACCATCGGCTGCTGCACCGAGGCGAGGACGATGGCCGCGACCGACTGCGGCGCCAGGTCGACCTGGGACGCGCGGGTCGCGATGCCGAGCAGGATCAGGCCGAGCGGGACCATGACCAGGTTGGTCATCAGGCTGCCGACCGCGACCGTGGCCGTCGCCGGCGCCGCCCCGAACGCGGCCCCCAGCACCGGCAGGCCCACGAACGGGATCGCCGGCAACCCGACCGCCATCGCCTGCAGCGTGCTGGCGGCCAGGCTGCGGCGGAACAGGTGGCGCGAGACCAGCAAGGTCGCCGCGAACGGGACGACCATGCCCACCAGCAGGATCGCCCCCAACCGCACGTCGACGGCGAAGTCGCCGCGCGGCGTGGTGACGGTGCCGGCGAACAGGCCGAGCGGCAGGGTGTAGGTGATGACCATGCGGTTCAGCACGTCGGCCGCCTTGCCCTCGATATCGTGGTGCCAGGCGGCGAAGTAGCCGACCAGCAGGGTCAGGAAGACCGGCAGCAGGGCATTGGCGACGATGTTCACGCTGCGGCTCCGTGGGAGGTCGCGCGGCGGCTGGTGGATCGGCGGTCTCGAGCCGCCGCAACGATAGCGCGCGACGGCGGCCCGATAACAGCCTCGTCACTGCACGACGATACGCGCGGCGCCTTCCCGCAGGTGGCCTACGACGCGGGCCGCGGCGAACCCCGCCGTGTGGGCAAGGCGCAGCACGTCGGTCGCGTGCTCGGCCGCCACCGCGACCAGCAGGCCGCCGCTGGTCTGCGGGTCGCACAGCAGGCCGCGCCGCCACTCGGGCAGATCGGGCGGCAGGTCAATTTCGGCGCGGTAGCTGTCCCAGTTCCGCGCCGCCGCCCCGGTCTTGGTGCCTTGCTCCGCGAGTCGCTCGGCGCCGGCGAGCCACGGCAGCGCGTACAGGTCGAGCGTGGCGGCCAGCGCGCTGCCGCGACAGATTTCGAGCGTGTGGCCGAGCAGGCCGAAGCCGGTCACGTCGGTCACGGCGTGGACGCCGGGGATCGCCGGCAGGTCGCGGCCGACGGTGTTGAGCCGCGTCGTGGAGGCGAGCATCGCGCGATAGGCCGCCTCGTCGAGCACGCCTTGCTTCAGCGCCGCGCTGAAGATCCCGACCCCCAGGCCCTTGGTCAGGATCAGCGCGTCGCCCGCGCGGGCACCGGAATTGCGCATCACCCGGTCGGGATGCACCAGTCCGAGCGCGACCAGGCCGTAGATCGGCTCCACGCTGTCGATCGAGTGGCCGCCGGCCACCGGCACGCCGGCCTCGGCGCAGACCGCCGCCCCCCCGGCCAGGATCGCCTGCACGCTGGCGAGCGGTAGCCGTCCCAGCGGCATCCCCACGATGGCCAGCGCCAGGATCGGCGAGCCGCCCATGGCATAGACGTCGGATAGCGCGTTGGTCGCGGCGATGCGGCCGAACTCGAACGGGTCGTCCACCACCGGCATGAAGAAGTCGGTCGTGGCGACCAGCGCCTGTTGGTCGTTGAGCCGCCAGACCGCCGCGTCGTCGCCGGTCTCCACCCCCACCAGCAGGTCGGGGAAGCTCGCGGCCAGCGGCATCCGCGCCAGGATGTCGCGCAGCGCCGCCGGCGACAGCTTGCAGCCGCAGCCGCCGCCATGGGCGAGCGAGGTGAGGCGGGGCATGTCGTCCATCGGGGGTTCCTCTTGGCGGTGGCGGCACGAAATGCCGAAAGCGGGGCGAAGGGAGATCGGGTGCACGGCTTAGACGAGAGGCGCGACGCAAGGTTCCGGGCGTTGCCGCGACGCTGCTCGCGCACCGGACTGGCGCACGCCGCATTTGGCATCATCGGATGACGCGCCTGGTGCTGGGCGTGATCGGCCACGTCGACCACGGCAAGACCGCGCTGGTGCGGGCGCTGACCGGCATCGACACCGACCGGCTGCCGGAGGAGCGCCGGCGCGGCATCTCCATCGCCCTCGGCTTCGCGCACCTGACCCTGCCCGGCGTCGTGGTCGACTTCATCGACATGCCGGGGCACGAGCGCTTCGTCCGCACCATGGTCGCGGGCGCCACCGGGATCGACGCGGCGCTGCTGGTAGTCGCGGCCAACGAGGGCGTCAAGCCGCAGACGGTCGAGCACGTCGAGATCGCCGCCCTGCTGGGCCTGCGCCGCGCGGTGGTCGCCGTCAGCAAGGCCGACCTCGCGCCAGCGGCGCCCGTGGTGGCGGAGGCGGCGGCGCTGGCTCGCCGCGCCGGCGGGGACGGGCGGGCCTCTAGCCCGGTGGCGGCGCTGGCGGGGACCGGGATAGAGGCGCTGCGGGACGCGATCGTGGCGATGGCGACGCCGCCCCACGCCGCCCACGGCGTGCCCTGGCTGCCGATCGACCGGGCGTTCAGCGTCGCTGGGCACGGCACGGTGGTGACCGGCACGCTGCATGGCGGCCCGCTCACGGCTGGCGGCGAGGCGACGCTGCTGCCGGCGGACGCTCCGGTCCGGCTGCGTGGGCTGCAGGTACACGGTGCGCGGGTGGCGGCAGCGCTTCCGGGCCAACGCGTCGCGGTGAACCTGCGCGGCGTGGAGGCCGGCGCGGTGCGACCGGGGGCGTGCCTGGCCGCACCCGGCCTGCTGCGCCCCGCCACCTGGCTCACGATGACGCTGCGTGCCACGGCCACGGTCGCGACCACGGCGCGGTTCCGGCTGCTGGTCGGAACCCAGGAGGTCGACGCGCGGCTACGCCTGCTGGACCGCGACGCGCTGCGACCGGGCGAAATAGCCCCGGCGCAGCTCCGTTGCGCCGAGTCGGTCGCGGTGCCGGTGGGGCAGCACTTGATCCTGCGCCAGGCGTCGCCGCCGCTCACGGTCGCCGGCGGGCGCATCCTCGACACCGCCGCGCTCCGGTTGCGCCGCCATGATCCGGCGGTGCTGGCGCGGCTCGCCCGGCGCGCGGCGGCGGCGTCCGAGGCGCTGGTGTCGCTGGAGGTGGAACTGGCCGGCCAGGAGGGCACCCCGCTCGACCGCCTGGCCGG
>CAXUHK010000035.1:6790-12750 GCA_964250775.1 uncultured Acetobacteraceae bacterium
GGGTTGGCGCCGCCGTTCGTCGCCGCCGCGTTGCAGGGCGGGCCGGCGCTGGTGCTGCGCGGCGGCGCGGTCGTGCTGCGGACGGCGCTGGAGGGGGTCACGGCCCGCATCCCGAAGCTGCTGGCCGAGGTTCCCGCGCTTTCCCACGCGCTTCTGCGGGCGGCGTTGCCGAAAGTGGGCGAGGCCGTGCTCGACGAGGCGTTGGGCCTGCTGGTGGCCGCCGGGACCGTGCGCCGCGACGGCGGCGGGGTGCGGCTGGTGCGGCGCGAGCAGGAGGCGCGTGCGGCTCGCCACGCCCTGTCGTTGGCGGAGCGGCTGGCGGCGGCGCTGCGTGCCGGCGGCCTGACCCCGCCCGACCCGGAGGCGCTGGCGGCGGATTTCGCCTCGCGGCAGGCGTTGGCGCAACTGGTGCGCGCGGGCCTTGCGGTGCGCGCGACCGACCGGGTGCTGAAGCGCGACATCCTGTTCCACCGCGACGCCGTGGCACTGGCGTGCCGCCGGCTGGCGCCGCTGCTGGGCGAGCCGGGGTTGAAGGTGACGGAGGCGGGGGCGGCGCTCGGCATCTCGCGCAAATACAGCGTGCCGCTGCTGGAATACCTCGACTCCGTGCGGTTCACCCGCCGCGTCGGCGACCGGCGCACGCTTGGCCGCGATGCCGCCGGCTGATACACCGGCCGGCGGAGGCGATTGGAGTCTGGTGGCTTCCCTGGTCTTCAAAACCAGCGGCCCGCCACAAGCGGGCGGTGGGTTCGATTCCCATCCGCTTCCGCCACCGCTGGCGGAACTTCATACGATTGCGTTTGTTTGTTGATTACGGTTCGGCTGGGGCGGGACAGATGAAGAAGATTCGACGCAGCATCTCGGGGCGCATCGCCGGCTTCGCCCGCGACTGGTCGCTGCCACGCCAGTTCGCCGGCCAGGACCCGCTGGCCAAGGCGGCGGAGAGCACCGCGTCCAGGACGCTGCGCCCACGCCTGGAAGAAGCCGACACGGTCGGCACCAGCGTCTGCCCGTTCTGCGCGGTCGGTTGCGGCCAACTGGTCTACGCCAAGGGCGGCAAGCCCATCCACATCGAGGGCGACCCGCGCAGCCCGGTGAACCAGGGCACGCTCTGCCCCAAGGGCGCCAGCACGCTTGGCGTGCTGCTGTCGCCGCAGCGCATCAACAAGGTGCTGCACCGCGCGCCCTACGCGACCGAGTGGGAAGAAAAGCCGCTCGACTGGGCGATGGAGCGCATCGCGCAGTTGACCAAGCAGACCCGCGACGACAGCTTCGTGGAGCGGCTGCCGGACGGGCGCGTCGTGAACCACGCGGTCGGGCTGGCCTCGCTCGGCGGCGCCACGCTGGACAACGAGGAAAACTACCTCATCAAGAAGCTGTTCGGCGGCGGCCTCGGCATGGTGAGCATCGAGAACCAAGCCAGGATCTGACACTCCTCCTCGGTGCCCAGTTTGGGCACCTCCTTCGGTCGCGGCGCCGCCACCATGTCCCTGTGGGACCTGGAGAACTCGGACTGCGTGGTGATCATGGGCTCCAACATGGCGGAGAACCACCCGATCGCGTTCCGCTTCGTGGTCGAGGCGAAGCGGCGCGGGGCCACCATCATCCATGTCGACCCGCGCTTCACCCGCACGTCGGCGCTGGCCGACATCCACGCGCCGATCCGCTCGGGCAGCGACATCGCCTTCCTGGGCGGCATCATCCACCATCTGTTGGAGCGCGACCTGTGGTTCCGCGAGTTCGCGCTCGCCTACACCAACATCGCGCACATCATCGAAGACGGCTACCAGGACCCCGAGACGCATGACGGCCTGTTCTCCGGCTTCGACGCCGAGGCCAAGTCGTACGACGACGCGACTTGGCAGTACAAGGGCAAGACCGTCCCGTCACCCGTCTCCGAGAGCCGGGTGCAGACGCAGGAGCAGTCCGAAGGCAGCGACTTCGAGAGCATGACCGAGGGTCCGCCGCCCACGGACCCGACGCTGCAACACCCCAACTGCGTCTACCAGATCATGCGCCGCCACTACGCCCGCTACACGCCGGAGATGGTGGAGCGCGTCACCGGCTGCCCCGCCGACACGTTCCTGCGCATCGCCGACGCGCTGGCGCGCAACTCGGGGCGCGAGCGCACCGGGGCGTTCTGCTACGCGGTCGGCTGGACGCACCACACCACCGGCGTGCAGATCATCCGCGCGGCTTCAATCATCCAGGGATTGCTCGGCAATGTCGGGCGGCCCGGAGGCGGCATCATGGCGCTGCGCGGCCACGTCAGCATCCAGGGCAGCACCGACATCCCGACGCTGTACAACATGCTGCCGACCTACCTGCCGCAGCCCAACGCGTTCCACGACCACGCCACGCTGCGGGACTACCTGCGCGTCGAGACGCCGACGACGGGCTGGTGGAGCAACATGCCCAAATACGTCGTGAGCCTGCTCAAGGCCTGGTACGGCGAGCACGCGCAGGCCGACAACGAGTACGGCTACCAGCATTTACCCAAGCTGACCGGCGACGTCTCGCAGCAGGTCATGACGATGTGCATGGTCGACGGCGTGGTGAAGGGCCAGTTCATCCTGGGCCAGAACCCGGTCGTGGGCGCGGTCAACTCCGATTTCGTCGAGCGCGGGCTGTCGCGGCTCGACTGGATGGTGGTGCGCGACTTCGCCATGACCGAGACGGCGAACTTCTGGCAGAAAGGCCGCTTGGTGCAGCGCGGCGAGCTGGCGCCCGAGCAGATCGGCACTGAGATGTTCTTCCTGCCCTCGGCGCTCTCGGGGGAGAAGGACGGCACCGTGACCAACACCAGCCGGCTGGTGCAGTGGCACGACGCGGTGCTGGACGCGCCCGGCGACAGCCGCTCCGACCTCTGGTTCATCTACCATCTCGGCAAGCGCCTGAAACAGCTCTACGCCGACAGCGCCGAGCCGCGCGACGCGGCGATCCAGGCGCTCACCTGGCAATATCCCGAGCGGGGCGAGCGGGCCGAGCCGGACGCCGAGGCGGTGTTGCGCGAGATCAACGGCTACACCGTGGCCGACCGCAAGCCGGTCGCGCGCTACCATGACCTCAAGGACGACGGCAGCACCGCCAGCGGCGGCTGGATGTATTGCGGGATTTATCCACGCGACGGCCACAACGTCGCGCGTGGGCGGACGCCGGACAAGCCGGACGGCCCCGGCAGCCATCTCGGCTGGGCGTTCGCCTGGCCGTCCAACCGGCGCACGTTGTACAACCGCGCCTCGGCCGATCCGGCCGGCGCGCCCTGGTCCGAGCGCAAGAAGATGGTCTGGTGGGACGAGGGCGCCGCCAGATGGACCGGGACCGACGTGCCGGACTTCGTGCCCACCACGCGCCCGGACTACCGCCCCGATTGGAGCAAGCACCCGCATGGCATGGCGGCGCTGAGCGGCGCCGCCCCGTTCATCATGGAGGCGGACGGCCTGTGCCAGTTGTTCGCGCCGACCGGCCTCAAGGACGGCCCGCTGCCGACGCATTACGAGCCGGTCGAGAGCCCGGTGGTGAACCCGATGTATGGGCAGCAGTTCAATCCCGGCGCCAAGCTGTGGACGCGCGAGGGCAACGAGCTGCACGCGCCGGCGGACCCGCGCTTCCCCTACGTGCTCACCACCTTCCGGCTGACCGAGCTGCATTGCGGCGGCGTGATGAGCCGCGTCACCCCGCACACCGCCGAGCTGCAACCGGAAGCCTTCGTCGAGATCGCCCCGGAACTGGCGCGCGAACTCGGCATCGTGCATCTCGGCTGGTCGGTGCTGTCCTCGTTGCGCGGCGACATCGAGGTGCGGGCGATGGTGACGCAGCGGGTGCGGCCGTTCACCATCGCGGGGCGCACGGTGCATCAGGTCGCGATGCCGTGGGTGTTCGGCTGGGAAGGCTACGCGCGCGGCGACATCGCCAACGTGCTGCTGGCGATCACCGGCGACGCCAACACCAGCATCCACTCCACCAAGGCCGTGACCTGCGCGCTGCGGCCCGGCCGGCTGCCCAGCGCGGGGGGCACCAGCCGTGGCCAGTGACGCCCCGACCATGGACGAGGCGGCCCGCGAGGCGCTGGCCGAGCTGGACCGGGCGCTGGCGGCCAAGCCGCACGCCGAGGGCCACACCTTCTCGATGGCGGCGCTGCACCTGTCGCAACTGCGCGACCGGATGGCGGCGGAGCGTCGCACCGACGCGGCCGGCCGCCGTCGCCTCGAGCACGTCAATGCCGTCATCAGCGTCGTGCTGGCCGGCCATTTCCCGCTGGGCGCGGTGCCGTGGGCGGAACTGGAAAAGGCGCGCGGCTGGCTGGCCGATCTGGTCGAGGCGGCATGACCGCCCGCACCATGACCGGGACCGTCACCATCGTCCAGGAAAGCCGCTTCCAGATGACCGACGACGCCGGCGTCTCGCATTTGTTCATCCTGAGCCCACGCGCCGCCGCCGAGACCGAGCAACTGCAAGCGTTGCAGCACCGGCAGGCGCGGGTCAGCGTGCGCTACAAGCCCGCGGCCAACCTGATCGGCCACGTCGCCCACCGGATTTCACTGGTCGGTTGAGGAACGCGCCATGGATATGAATGCCCGAGTCCAGGACGAGACGCGCTCGCAGTTCGACCGCGTGATCCCGAACGAATCGGAGCTGACCGCGCACGTGCTGATCGAGCCGGGCAAGTCGTACGGCTTCTTCACCGACACCACGGTCTGCATCGGTTGCAAGGCCTGCGAGGTCGCCTGCAAGGAGTGGAACAACCTGCCGGCCGACAACATCGGGCTGACCGGCCAGAGCTTCGACAACACCGGCTCGCTGTCGGCCAACACCTGGCGGCACGTGGCGTTCGTGGAGCGGGCCGACGACGTCCGCCACAACGCGCAGCCGGCGTACCAGAGCGGCTGGCTGATGATGAGCGACGTCTGCAAGCACTGCCACAACCCGCCCTGCCTGGAGGCGTGCCCGACCGGCGCGCTGTTCAAGACCGAGTTCGACACCGTCGTCATCCAGCAGGATATCTGCAACGGCTGCGGCTATTGCGTGCCGGCCTGCCCATTCGGCGTCGTCGACGTCAACGTGCTCGACGGCAAGGCGCACAAATGCACGCTGTGCTACGACCGGCTGAAGGGCGGGCTGGAGCCGGCCTGCGCCAAATCCTGCCCCACCGATTCGATCCAGTTCGGCGAGGTCTCGGTGTTGCAGGCACGGGCCGCCGAACGGGTCGAGCAACTGCATTCGGCGGGGGTCGCGAGCGCCTACCTGTATGGGGTGCCGGACTCGCCCGGCGCCACCGGCGACCTCGGCCACCTGAACGCGTTCTTCCTGCTGACCGAACGGCCGGAGGCGTACAACCTGCCGGCGGCGCCGACGCGCGCCTCCAACCGGGTCGCCCCCAGCCTAATGTCCGGGCTGGCGACCGTGGCGGGCCTGGCGCTCACGGCGTTCGCCCTGTTTGCCCGCCGGGATTGAGGTCCTCCATGCCCGAAGGCATCGCCCTCCATGCGCCTGACGAGGAGCCGATCGTCCCACGTGACGCGCACGACACCGTGGCCCCGGCGGGCAAGTGGGACGGCCCGACCTATTACGGCCGCTCACAGCTCAAGCAGGCGCCGTTCGAGAACTGGGTGGTCGGCGGCTACATCTTCCTGGCCGGGCTGTCCGGCGCCTCGGCGGTGATATCGGCCATCGCCGGGGCATCGCGCGGGCGGGCCGCCGAGGACACGGTACGGCGCGGGCGCTACCTCAGCCTGCTGGCGCCGACCCTCGGTTCGGCGCTGCTGGTCTGGGACCTGCACTCGCCGAAGCGGTTCTACAACATGCTGCGCATCGCCAAGCGAACCTCGCCGATGTCGATCGGCACCTGGATCCTGATGGCCTTCAGCGGCTTCGCGACGGCGAGCGCCGCCGGCCAGTTCCTCGCCGACCGGGTGCCGAGGCTCGCCTGGATGCGCCGCGCCGCCACCGTGGCGCAGGCG
>CAXUHK010000035.1:12760-19366 GCA_964250775.1 uncultured Acetobacteraceae bacterium
CCCCCCCCCCGCCCTGCCCCGCCCCCCCGGGGGCCGGCGGCGCCCGGGCCGGCCCCGCCCCCCCCCGGGGGCCCCGCCCCCGGCCGCGATCGCCGGCGCCGGGCTCGCGACCTACACCGCCTCGCTGCTGTCGGCGACCAGCACGCCGCTCTGGGCGGCGGCGCCGCGCTCGCTGGCGGTCCGCTTCGGCTCGTCCTCGGTCGCGGCCGGCGCCGCGGCGCTGTCGCTCGGCGAGCGGTCGGCCTCGATGCGCCGCGCGTTGGACGGCATCGCCACGGCGGCATTGGCCACCGAACTACTGGCGACGATCGCCTCGCACAAGGCGTATCGCGAGCGGGATGTCGAGGAGGCGCTCGACGGAACCTGGGGCCAGGTCGAGCAGGCGAGCACGCTGGGCGGCGTCGTGCTGCCGCTGGTGTTGCATGCGGCGTCGGCAAGCCTGTCGCGCCGGCCTGGCGGGTTATCCGGCGTGGCCTCGGCCGCGGCGCTGGCGGGCAGCCTGTTGCTGCGGGTCAGCGTGATGTCGGCGGGCGACGTCTCGGCCTCGCGACCGGACATCAGCTTCCGCTTCGCGCAGCCGAAGAACCTGCCCGGCCGCCGCCGCCACCGTATCAGGGCGAGTGCTGGGCGTGGTGCTTCAGGAAGCTGAGCACGGCGGGGTGGTAGCGGTCCACCGCGTCCCAGAACGGCAGGTGCCCGGAATTGCGGAACGTGACCAGTTCCGAGTTGGGTAGATGCTCGTGCGTGAGGCGCACGTATTCGGGTAGCACGTAGTCCCACTCGCTGGTGGTGAGCAGCGTCGGCACGGTGATGCGGCCGAGATCGGCCATGCGGTCCCAGTCGCGCAGGTTGCCGGAGCAGTTGTAGAAATGCGGCCCGAACATCGCCTTGAACGGGCCGTCGCCGATCCCCTCCTGCGCCATCGAGTCGAGCAACGGCGCCGGCCAGGTGTCCATCCGGCACATGTGGCGGTACATCAGCAGCGTGCGGGCGGCCTGGTACTCGGGGTGTGCCACACTGCCTTCGGCCTCGCGCAGCGCCATCATCCGCACCGTGTCCGGCCCCAGCGCCGCCTTCACGCGGTCGAAGCCGCGGATCAGCCGCGGCATGCTGGCGGCGATGTTGCCAATGACGAACGCCCGCACGTGGTCGAGGTGCCGCAGGCAATACTCCATGCCGAGGATGCCGCCCCAGGAATTGCCCAGCATCAGGAAGCGGTCCCAGCCGAGTTGCCGGCGCACCTCCTCGACCTCGTCCACGAAGCGCGGCACGGCCCACAGCGAGGCGTCGTCCGGCCGGTCCGAGCGGCCGCAGCCGAGCTGGTCCCAGCTCACCACCTCGAAGCCTTCGGCGGCGTATTGCGTGTGCGCGTGGTAGACGTAGCCGCACGGCACGCCGGGGCCGCCATGGACGATCAAGAGCGGGATGCCGGAGCCGGTGCGATAGCCGGCCAGGCGGTGCGGCCCGAAGCGCAGGGTGAACTCTGTCATGCGGCGGCTCCTTGCAGCAGGTCCGGGGTCGATTCGGCGAAGTGGCACGCGACGAGGCGATCCGTGCCCAACGCCCGCGGCAGCGGCGCCTCGACCCGGCAGCGCTCCGCCGCCATCGGGCAGCGCGGCGCGAAACGGCAGGCATCGCTTGTGCCGGACGCACTCGGCACCTCGCCGCGCAGCACTTCGCGCCGCCGCGCCCGCAGCCGCGGGTGCGCCACCGGCACCGCTTCCAGCAGCAGGCGGGTGTAGGGATGGCGCGGCCGGCCGAGCACCGCCTTGGCCGGGCCGATCTCGACGATGGCGCCGAGGTACATGACCGCGACGCGGTGGCTCAGATACGCCACCGTGCCGATGTCGTGCGAGATGAACAGGTATGACAGGCCGCGTTGCGCCTGTAGGTCGGCGAGCAGGTTCAGCACCTGCGCCCGCACCGAGACGTCGAGTGCGGAGACTGGCTCGTCGGCCACCAGCACCTGCGGCGACACCGCGAGTGCCCGGGCGATGGCGATGCGCTGGCGCTGGCCGCCGGAGAACTCGTGCGGGAACCGGGACAGCGACGAGGCGGCCAACCCCACTTGGTCGGCGAGTTCGCGCGCCCGCGCCGCCACCGCGTCGCCGTGCGCGAGACGGTGGATGCGCAGCGGCTCGGCGATCAGCTCGCCGGCGCGGATGCGCGGGTTGAGCGAGGAGTACGGGTCCTGGAAGATCATCTGGACGCGCCGACGATAGGCCAACACGTCGCGCGGCAGCAGCATCGCGACGACGCTGCCGTCGACCAGAACGGAGCCGGCGGTGGGCGGCATCATGCGCATCACCAGCCGGGCCAACGTCGACTTGCCGCAGCCGCTCTCGCCCACCAGGCCCAGCGTCTCGCCCGGGGCGATCTCGAAGCTCACGTCGTCGACGGCGCGCACAGGCGGGACGGCACGGCCGAACCAGCGGCGGGGAGGGGGAAACTCCTTCCGCAATCCGTCCAGCACAAGCGCCGCGCTCACGCCGCGCGCTCCCAGCAGGCGACAGAGTGGGTCGGCGAAACCTGTGCGGTGGGGGGCATCGCCTGAGCGCACCGTGCCGTCGCGAGCGGGCAGCGCGGCGTGAACGGGCAGCCGGCGACGCGCTCGGTGATCGCCGGCACGCCGCCGGGCAGCTCGGCAAGCCGTGGGCGGTCCGATGCCGCCAGCAGCAGGTCGAGCCGGGGCACCGCCGCAAGTAGCCCCTCGGTGTACGGGTGGCGCGGCGCGTCGAACAGCTCGGTGGCCCCGGCGGTCTCGACCACGTGGCCCGCGTACAGCACCGCGATGCGATCGGCCATCTCGGCCACCACGCCGAGGTCGTGGGTGATGAGCAGGATCGCGGTGCCGAGCCGCGCCTTGAGGTCCAGCAGCAGGTCGATGATCTGCGCCTGGATGCTGACGTCGAGGGCGGTGGTCGGCTCGTCGGCGATGACGAGGTCGGGCTCGCAGGCCAGCGCCATGGCGATCATCACCCGCTGCCGCATCCCGCCCGACAATTGGTGCGGGTACTGCCGCATCCGCCGCGAGGGCTCGGTCAGGCCGACCAGGCCCAGCAGCTCGACGGCGCGCGTCTCGGCCGGCGCATGGCCGGTGCCGAGGTGGAACTCCATGCCCTCGGTCAACTGCCGCCCGATGGTGAGCACCGGGTTGAGCGAGGTCATCGGCTCCTGGAACACCATGGCGATCCGCCGGCCGCGCGTGTGCGTCAGCTCGTCGCGGCTGCGGCGCAGCAAGTCGTGCTCGCCCAGCATCACTTGGCCGCCGGACGCGGCGGCGCCCGGCGGCAACAGGCCCATGATCGACAGTGCCGTGAGCGACTTGCCGCTGCCGGACTCGCCCACCAGTGCCAGCGTCTCGCCGCGCCGCAGCGAGAACGAGACGCCGTGCAGCGCGGTGGCTTGGCCGAACCGCACGGTCAGGCCCTCGACCGACAGCAGGGCGGTATCGACAACCGCGTCCATCGCTACAGCGTCCGTTGCCGCTGGCGCGGGTCGAGCAGGTCGCGCACGCCATCGCCGAACACGTTGAAGGCGACGACTGTGACGAAGATCGCCAGCCCTGGCCCGACCACCAGCCAAGGGGCGCGGGTGATGTAGTTGCGCCCGGTGGACAGCATCAGTCCCCATTCCGGCGTCGGCGGCTGAGCGCCCAGGCCGAGGAAGCTCAGCGCCGCCGCCGAGAGCACCGCCGCCGAGAAACCCAGCGACGCCACCACGATCATCGGCGGCAGCACGTTGGGCAGCAGGTGCCGCAGGATCACCCGCGCGTGGCTGGCGCCCACCACCTGCGCCGCGTCGACATACGGCTTCTGCCGTTCCGACAGCACGACGCCGTAGGTGACGCGGGCGTAGTACGGCACCGCGCTGATGCCGACCGCGATCATCGCGTTGGTGAGGTTGGGGCCGAGGAAGGCGACCAGGCCCAGCGCGATCAGCACGTCGGGGAAGGTGTACAGCAGGTCGATCGCGCGCATCAGCAGGCCCCCGAGCCAGCCGCCGGCATACGCGGCGATGGCGCCGAGGGCGACCCCGCAGGCCAGCCCGATGCCGACCGCGACGAGGCCGACGTAGAGCGTGAACCGCGCGCCGAACAGCACGCGGCTCAATATGTCGCGGCCGAACTCGTCGGTGCCGAGCCAGTGCGCGGCGCTGGCGGGGGACAGCCGGCGGCCGGTGCCGATCTGGTCGGGGCTGAACGGCGCGATCAGGGGCGCCAGCAACGCGAGCAGCACGACCAGCAGGATCACCGTGCCACCGATCACCACCGAGCGGGACCGCAACACCCGCCGCCATGTGCCCGTCCGACGCTGCGCCGGCATCGCCGGCGCGGCCGCGATGGTGGCGCTCACGCGACCGAAATCCGCGGGTCGAGCCAGGCGTAGGCGACGTCGAGCAGCACCGACACCAGCACGATGATGGTGGCGAACAGCAGGATGAAGCCCTGGATCAGCGGGTAGTCGCGGTAGTTGATCGCCTGGATCGCGAGCCGGCCCAGCCCGTTCCAACTGAACACGTTCTCGACCACCACGGCGCCGCCCATCAGGTAGCCGAACACCACGCCGATGATGGTGACGACGCTGACCATCGCGGGCTTCAGCGCGTGGCGGGACATCACCAGCGTCTCCGGCAGGCCCTTGGCGCGCGCGGTGCGGATGAAGTCCTCGCTGAACACCTCGATCATCGCCGAGCGGGTCAGGCGCGCGATGATCGCCATGTAGGTGACGCCCAGCGTCATCGCCGGCAGCACCATGCTGCGCCAGTCCTCGCCCGCCACCGGCAGCCAGTCCAGCGTCAGCGAGAACAGCAGCACCAGCATCAGCCCGAGCCAGAAGTTCGGCACCGACACGCCGGCGACCGCGAACAGCATCAGCGCGCTGTCCGCCCAACTGCCCTTCTTGTACGCCGCGAAGAAGCCCAGCGGCATCCCGAGGCCGATCGCGATGGCCAGGCCCGCGAACGCCAGCGCGAAGGTGTTGGGCAGCCGCTCCAGCAGCAGGCGCAGCACCGGCTCGCCGCCGAACACCGAGCGCCCGAGGTCGCCCGTGAGCAGCCGGCCCATGTAATGGAAGTACTGCAGCGACAGCGGCAGGTCGAGGCCGAGGTTGTGCCGCATCGCCGCCAGTTGCTCCGGCGACGGCGACGAGTTCTGCGCCATCATCATCGCCACCGGGTCGCCCGGGATCAGGTGGATCAACATGCAGACCAGGAAGCTCGAGATCAGCAGCGTCACCAGTGCCGTGCCGAGCCGGCGCAGGACGAAACGGGCCATGACTATACGATCAGGACGGCAGCTTCACGTCGTTGAACATCGGCATCACGGTGTAGCCCTGCTTGAAGCCTGTGATGTCGCTCTTGGACGCCACCATCCAGAACCAGCCGGGCGAGAACAGCGGCACCTCGTAGGCGTTGGTCAGCAGGAACTTCTGGATGTCGAGCACCTTGGCCGCGCGCGCGTCGCCGGACAGGGCGCGCTGCTCGACCAGCATCTTCTGCAACGCGGGATCGGACGCGACCGCCTGGCTCGCGTAGCCCGGCGGCTGCCACAGGAACACCAGATAGTCGGGGTCGGGGCCGGACATGCCCATGGTCCAGATCGCCGGCGTTCCGGTGGTCTCGGCGTTCTTCTTGGTCATGTAGTCGACCCAGGTGGCGAACTGCCGCTGCTCGATCTTGACGCGGACGTTGACCGCCTTGAGCTCCTGTTGGATGACGACGTTGCTCTCGTCCCAGCCCTGCAACGACGACGTGACGAGGGTGACATCGAGCGGATGGTCCGGGCCGTAGCCGGCCTGCTTCAGCAACGCCTTCGACTTCTCGGGATCGTACGACGTCGCCCACTCGGCGCACTTCTTGGCGTCGTAGCCGAGCAGGCCGGGCGCCACTGGGCAGGTCGAGGACTGCACCAGGCCGTTGAAGCCGATGTCCACCATGGCGTCGCGGTCGAGCGCGTAGCCGATGGCGCGGCGCACGCGCGGGTCGTCCAGCGGCGGGATCTTCTGGGTGAAGCCGACATAGGCGAGCTGGCCGGTGCGCCCGGCGCCGGTGTAGACCGCGTACGCCTTGTCCTTCGCCAGGTCGGCGGCGTCCTGCAACGACGGCTCGGCGAAGTTGACCTCGCCGGTCTTGAGCGCCGCCATGCGCGACGGCGCTTCGGGGATGACGCGGAAGATCAGCCGCTGCGCGTAGGGCGGGCCGGGGTTGGCGACCATCGGGTTGTCGTTGACGTAGTCGGGGTTGCGCGCGAGCACGAGACGGTCGTTGCGCACCCACTCGACGAACTTCCACGGCCCGGTGCCGACCGGCTTCACGTCGCTGCCCTGGATCGTGCTCGGGCACATCATCAGCGCCTGCGCGCTGCCGAGGAACGTCGGCAAGGGGGAATACGGGCTGCCCAGCTTCACCGTCAGCGTGTCGCCAGAGGCCTCGGTTCCCGTGATCTTGCCGTACGAGGAGGCGTTCGGGTCGCCGGTCTTGGGATCGACCGCGCGGTCGAGGTTCCACTTCGCCGCTGCGGCGCCGAACACGCTGCCGTCGTGGCACTTGACGTTCGGCCGCATCTTGAAGGTGAACGTCTGGTTGTCCGGGCTCGCGGTGTAGCTC
>CAXUHK010000035.1:19376-20784 GCA_964250775.1 uncultured Acetobacteraceae bacterium
GTCAGTGAATGTCAGGGAGGCGTGGGGGGGGGGGGGGGGGGGGGGCGCCCCCCCGCGCCCCCCCCGACCACGTGCCCCTTGTCGTCGAGGTTGAGCAGCGAATCGTAGATCTGCGTCATCACCTGGAACGAGATCGTGGTCGAGACGCGCGCCACGTCGAGGCTGTCGGCGTCCTGGGCGCGGGCGAACACGATGTCGCCGGCGGCGGCGCGGGCCGGCGCCGGGAGCGCGAACGCTCCCGCGAGCAGGCTGGCGGCGAGGGCGGTGCGGCGGTGTCTGCGGCCGATCGTCACGAGGCGTTCCTTCTGCTGCCCGCTCGCGGGGCTTGCTGCTGCGGGATTAAGCACGATGCGCTCCGGCATGATGCGCGATGGCCGGCGCCGTTCAACTCACGAGATCGGGACAGCAAGCGCTGTGCCGCTTGCCCGGACGCCGGTTCGGGTGTTGGCTGGCGCGAAACACGGAGCTGCCCATGCACACCATCGTCAACGGCACCCGCCTCTGGTTCGACGTCGAGGGCGCCGGGCTGGTGCCGGACGGCCCGGCGATGCGCGAACGGCCAACGCTGGTGCTGCTGCACGGTGGCCCCGGCTTCGACCATTCCTCGTTCAAGCCGGCGCATTCGGCACTCACCGACGTGGCCCAGGTCGTCTACGTCGACCATCGCGGCAACGGCCGCTCCGGCTACAGCGAGCCGGCGCACTGGAACCTCGACCAGTGGGCCGACGATCTGCGCGCGTTGTTCGACCGGCTGGGGATCGAGCGGCCGGTGGTGCTCGGCCTGTCGTTCGGCGGCTTCGTGGCGCAGTCGCTGGCGTTGCGCCACCCGGACCATGTCGGCCGGCTGGTGCTGTCGAGCACGGCGGCGAAGTTCCGGCCGGACCGCTGCCTGGACGCGTTCCTGCACCTGCACGGCACGCACGCGCGCGAAGTCGCGGCGAGGTTCTGGGACGCGCCGGGCGACGCGGCCTGCCTGAAGGAGTACACCGAGGTCTGCTTCCCGCTTTACAACCCGACGCCGCGTTCGCCGGACATGGCCAGCCGCTCGACCTTCAACCCCGCCATGCTCGCCCACTTCTTCGCCCATGACGGGGAGGGCCGCCGCTTCGATTTCCGGCAGCGGCTGCGAGACATCAAGTGCCCGGCCCTGGTGCTGGCCGGCGACCTCGACCCGGTGACGCCGCTGGCCGATTCCGAGGACATCGCCGCAGCACTGCCGCCGGCGCTGACGCGGTTCGAGAAGTTCCCCGGCGCCGGTCACGGCGTCGGCCGTGACCAGCCCGAGCGCTACTTCGCAGTGCTGCGCGAGTTCATCGCCGGCTTGTCTTAACAAGGCTGTTGCGCGTAGGGCGGAAAAGCGCAGCGCCTTCCGCCACTTCGGAGCGCTCCCAATCCGGCGGAAGGCGCT
>CAXUHK010000035.1:20794-26162 GCA_964250775.1 uncultured Acetobacteraceae bacterium
CCGCGCCCCGCCCCCGCCCCGGCCCCGGCGCCGCCGCGGCGCGGGGCCCCGCCCCGCCCCCCCCCCCCCCCCACCCGCCGTCGCTGTGGGAGTTCATTGCGAGATGACGCACGGGCTGCCGTAACGACGCTGCAGCGCGGCGATGTAGGGCTGCGGGTCGAGCGTCTTGCCGGTCGCGCGCACCAGGAGTTCGTCGCGCGAGAACCGGCGGCCGTGCCGATACACCGCCTCGGTCAGCCACGCCCGCAACGGCGCGTAGTCGCCCGCCTGCAATCCGGGAGCGATGGTCGCGTCCTGCGCCAGCGCCGCGTCGTACAGCTGTGCCGCCATGACGTTGCCGATGGTGTAGGAGCAGAAGCTGCCGATGTAGCCGGTCGACCAGTGCACGTCCTGCAGCACGCCGCGCCGGTCGTCGGGCACGCGCACGCCGAGGTCGCGCAGCATCGCGGCGTTCCAGGCCTCCGGCAGCTCGGCGACCTTGAGGCTGCCGTCGATCAAGGCGCGCTCGATGTCGACGCGCAACATGATGTGGAAATCGTACGTGAGTTCATCGGCCTCGATGCGGATCGGTCCAGGCCGGACGGCGTTGTAGGCGCGGTGGAATTCGTCCAAGCCGACATCCACCAGGGTTTCCGGGAACGTCGCCTGCAGCTCGGGATAGTGCAGCTCCCAGAAGCGGCGGCTGCGCCCGATCCCGCACTCCCAGAGCCGCGACTGCGATTCGTGCGCGCCGAAACTGGTGCCGCCCACCGCGTACAGGCCGATCAGGTCGGTGGTCAGCGGCGTGCGGGTATAGGCGGGGTCGACATTTTGCTCGTACAGGCCGTGCCCGGCCTCGTGCATGATGCTGCCCAAGGCTTTGGCGATATTGTCCCGGTGATAGGTGGTGGTGATACGGACGTCGTTGCGGGTGAACGAGATCTCGAATGGGTGTGCCGTGGGATCGAGCCGCCCGCGCGCCATGTCGTAGCCGAAGCGCTCGGCGATGTGCAGGCCGAACGCGCGTTGGCGGTCGGCGTCATACTCGTGCGCCGCAAACGGCGGCGCCGGCTCGGCCTGTTGCAGCAACGGGCGCAGGCCGGCGCGCAGCGTGGCGAACAACGTCGATAGCGTCTCCACCGTCTCGCCCGGCTCGAACGTCGACAGCAGCGCGTCGTACGGGTGCGCGGCGTAGCCGATCGCGTCGGCGAGCTGCCGCGCCAGCTCCACGGTCTCGGCCAGGAGCGGCGCGAACCGGCCGAAGTCGCTGTCGCGGCGCGCCTCGGTCCAGGCCGCCTGCGCCGTGGTGCGCAACTCGGCGCGGCGGCGCTCCAGGGTTTCGGGGATGCGCGCATGGTGCGCGATGGCGGCGCGGGTCTGCGCCACCGCGCGACGGCCGGGAGACTCCTCGGGCTCGTCCGCCAGCTCGCGCTCGGCGGCGTCGACCAGGCGGCGCGTCTCGTCGGCGATCAACATCTGCCGCGCCATTACGGTCAATGTCGCGATCTGCTGCCCGCGCGACTCGATGCCACCGGGCGGCATCATGGTGCGCGAATCCCACACCAGCACCGAACTCGCGTTCAGCAGGTCGTTGACGACGCCGAGGCGCTGCCGGAAACCGGCGTAGCTCATGCGCGGCTGACACGCCCCTCCAGCGGATAGGCCGGGTCGTTGTAGCCGGGGGTTGAGGCGTGCCCAGGCGTCACCAGCCGGTCGACCAGCGCCTCGTCCTCGGCGGTGAAGCGGTATCCGAGCGCCCCCATGTAGTCGTCCCACTGCGCCATGGTACGCGGCCCGGCGATGGCGCCGGTGACGAGGCGGTTGTTCAGCACCCAGGCGAAGGCGAACTGCCCCGGCGTGATGCCGCGGTCGCCGGCGTGCTCGGCCAGGGTCTGCGCGATTTGCAGGCTCTCGGGCCGCCACTCGGTCTCCATCATCCGCTTGTCCTGCCGCCCGGCGCGGCTGCCCTCGTCCGGGGCGGCGTCGGGGCGGTACTTGCCGGTCAGCACGCCGCGCGCCAGCGGGCTGTACGGGAACACGCCCAGCCCCAGATGCGCGCAGGCCGGCAGGTGCTCGACCTCGGGCATCCGGTTGAGCGCGTTGTAGTACGGCTGCGACACCACCGGCCGGTCGATGCCGGCGGCGTCGCACAGCCGGCAAATCTCGGCCACGCGCCAGGCGCGGTGGTTGGAGACGCCGAAATGCCGGATGCGGCCGCTGCGCACGAGGTCGGCCATGGCGTGCACCACCTCTTCGAGCGGCGTCGAGTGGTCCTCCCTGTGCAAATAGAGGATGTCGATGGCCTCGACACCCAGCCGCTTGAGGCTGGCGTCCACCGCGATGAACGCATAGCGGCGCGACAGCCCGGCGGCGTTGGGACCCTCTCCGGTGGGGTTGGCCAGCTTGGTCGCCAATACCCACCAGTCGCGGTGCGCGGCGATCGCCCGGCCGGTGATGCGCTCGCTCTCGCCGCCGGTGTAGACGTCGGCGGTGTCGATGAAGTTGATGCCGCCCTCGCGTGCGCGGTCGATGATGCGGGCGGCGTCCGCCTCCGTGGTTGCTGCCCCGAACATCATCGTGCCGAGGCAAAGCGGCGACACCTTCAGCCCGGAGCGGCCGAGCGGGCGGTATTCGATCGGGGTGGTCATGGATGGCTCTCCTTTGGGTCAGCCTTGCTTCACGAACGCGCCGCTCAGGATAAGCCGCACCTCGTCGCCGATGAACGGGGCGAACGTGCTGATGCCGAAATCGGTGCGGCGCAGCGTGCCGGTGGCGTCGAAGCCGATGGTGTACTTGCTGTCCGCCGGGTCGATGCCGGCGCCGTCGAACGTCACCTCCAGCGTGAGCGGCCGGGTCACGCCGCGCAGCGTCAGGTCGCCGATCACGATTCCACGGTCCATCCCGGTCACTGTCACCCTGGTCGACTTGAACGTCATGGTCGGGAACTGCGCCACGCCGAACCAGTCCTTCAGGATGGCGTTCAACTTGTCGCTGGCGGTCGAGACCGTGGCGGCGGGCACCGTGACCAGCAGCGTGCTGTTGGCGGGCGTCGCGGGGTCGAACACCAGCGTGCCGCTGGCCTGGGCGAAGCGGCCGTAATATGTCGAGAAGCCGAAATGCGAGACGCCGAACAGCACCTCGGTGTGCTCGGGCTCGACCGTGTAGATGCCGGGATGCACGCGGGCCGGGTCGCGCACGTATTCGGCGGCCTCGGCCGTCGTCAGCGCCAGGGCGAAGGCTGTGACCAGGAACAGGCTGCGCATCGCGCGGATCATAGCACCAGCGCCGCGAGCAGCGCATCCAGCCGCTTGCGGCCCTCCGGCGTCGCCCGCAATACGCCGTCGCCGCGCGCCAGGTAGTCTGCCTCGATGGCCTGGAGCAACACGTCGGCATCGATCGCGTCGTCGAGTGCCAAGCCGGTGCGGGCCAGGAAACGCGCTTCGGCGATGCCCTCGGTCAGGCGCAACCCCATCAGCAGCATCTCGCGCCCCCGGTCGCGCGGTGCCATCGCCTCCTCCCGCGTGCTGCCATGGCCCTGCGCCTCGACCCGCGTCGCCCACGGCTCCGGCGCGCGGTGCCGGCGCGTGGCCAGCAACGCATCGCCCACCCGCACCCGGCCATGCGCGCCGGGACCTATGCCGGCGTACTCGCCATAACGCCAATAGGCGAGGTTGTGCCGGCTCTCAGCGCCGGGCACGGCGTAGTTGCTGACTTCGTAGGGCAGCAGCCCGAAGCCGGCGGCCGCCTCGATGGTGGCGTCGTACAGCGCCGCCCCCGCGTCGTCGTCGGGCAGCACGATGCGGCCCTGCCGGTGCAGCGCCTCGAACGCGGTGCCCGGCTCGATGGTCAGTTGGTAGAGCGACAGGTGATCGGCGGCCAGCGACAGCGCCTGACGCAATTCGGCCCGCCACGCCGCCACCGACTGCTCCGGGCGGGCGTAGATCAGGTCGAACGAGACACGCGGGAACAGGCTCCGCGCCAGCTCCAGCGCCGCCATCGCCTGCGCGCCCGAGTGCTCGCGGCCCAGCATCCGCAGCGCCGCCGCGTCGAGGCTCTGCACGCCGAGCGACACCCGGTTGACGCCGGCCTGGCGGAACGCCGCGAGCCGTGTCGCCTCGACGCTGGTCGGGTTGGCCTCCAGCGTGACCTCGATCTCGGGCAGCGGCTCGAACAGCCGGCCGGCATCCTCGATCAGCCGCGCCACCGTGTCCGGCTGCATCAGGCTCGGCGTGCCGCCGCCGAAGAAGATCGAAGCAAGCGGCCGGCGGCCCAGCCGGGCGGCCTCCCAGGCCAGCTCGGCGCGCAACGCCCGCGCGAAGCGGCCCTGGTCGATGCGCTCGCGGACATGGCTGTTGAAGTCGCAATACGGGCACTTGGCGAGGCAGAACGGCCAATGGATATAAAGCGCAATCGGGTCCATGAACGGCATATGGTGCGGTATGGCGCGCTGGGTGGCGCGCCTAGAATTGCCGCTTGGCGAAAGGGTGATAAGGTGAACAACGCTCGGGACACGTGAATCTCGGCGGTTTGCGGGAGACCCTATGCAGCTCGTTGCGTCATGAACCCGATGTTCTCGGTGTCCGGCTTCGCCGTGGGCCTGCTGGTCGGGTTGACCGGGGTCGGCGGCGGGTCGCTGATGACGCCGCTGCTGATCCTGCTGTTCGGCATCCACCCCGTCACCGCCGTCGGCACCGATCTGCTGTACGCCTCCGCGACCAAGTCGGTCGGCACCATGGTGCACGGCGCCGCGCGCACGGTGGAGTGGCCGGTCGTCTTGAAACTGGCGGTCGGCAGCATCCCGGCGGCGGCGGCGACGTTGCTGACGTTGCACGCGCTGGGCCGTCCCAACCCCGCGGTCGAGCACGTGATGACGGCTTCGCTCGGCGTGGCGCTGCTGCTGACCGCGCTGTCATTGCTGCTGCGCGCGCGGATCGTGGCGTTCGCCGAACGCGGCGCCCCGCTGTCGCCAAGCCGGGTGGCGCAACTCACGGTGCTGACCGGCGTGGCGCTGGGCGCGCTGGTGACACTGACCTCGGTGGGCGCCGGGGCGCTGGGCGTCACCGCGCTAATCCTGCTGTATCCCCGGCTCCCGATCGCCCGCATCGTGGGCTCCGACATCGCCCATGCGGTGCCGCTCACGCTGCTGGCCGGCCTTGGGCATTGGGTCATGGGCGACGTCGATTGGAGCCTGTTCGGCTGGCTGCTGGTAGGCTCGGTGCCCGGCATCGTGGTCGGCAGCCTACTGGCGGCACGGGTGCCGGAGCGGGTGCTGCGGCCGGTGCTGGCGGCGACCCTGGTGCTGGTCGGCGGCCGCCTGCTCGGGTGACGGTCTACAGGCCGCGCAACGCCGCGCCGAGGTCCAGCGCCCGCGCGTAGACCTGCCGGCGCG
>CAXUHK010000035.1:26172-27529 GCA_964250775.1 uncultured Acetobacteraceae bacterium
GCCCGCCCCCCCCCCCCCCCCCCCCCCCCCCGCGCCCCCGCCCCCGCGGCCCCCCGCCCCGGCGCCCCAGGCCGGTGGCGCCGGCGACCTGCGCCACCGCCTCCTTGACGCTGCATCCCGTGGCCACCGCCGCGCGCAGCAGGTCGTCGACCGCCTCGGTGGGCGTGGCCTCGTCGTCCGCCGGCCCCACCACCAGCGTGATCTCGCCGCGCGCCGGATGCGTGGCGTAGTGCGCCGCCAGTTCCTCCAGGCCGCCGCGGCGCACCTCCTCGAACCGCTTGGTCAGCTCGCGCGCCACCGCCGCCGGACGGTTGCCGAAGCTCGTCGCCAGGTCGGCGAGGCTCTCGGCCAGCCGGTGCGGCGCTTCGTGCCAGAGCAGCGTCGCGCGCAGCCCGGCGCGTTCGGCGGCGCGCAGGGTCGCGAACGCAGCCAGCCGCGCCGCCTGGCGCGGCGGCGGGAAGCCCGCGAACAGGTACGGGTGCGGCGGCAGCCCGGACAGGATCAGCGCCAGCGTCGCCGCGTTGGCCCCGGGCAGGCCCGTGACGGGCACCCCGGCCGCGATCGCCGCCCGCGCCAGCCGGTAGCCGGGATCGGACAGCAGCGGCGTCCCGGCGTCCGACACCAGCGCCACCCGCTCGCCGGCTCGCATCCGCTCCAGCAGCGGCGCCACCCGCGCCTCCTCGTTGTGGTCGTGCAGCGGCGACAGCCTGGTCGCGATGCCGTGCGCCGCGAACAGCCGCGCCGTCACCCTGGTGTCCTCGCACAGCACGACGTCGGCGTGGCGGAGCGCCGCGATGGCGCGCATGGTGATGTCGCCGAGGTTGCCGATCGGCGTCGGAACCAGCACAAGACCGGCAGGGGCGGAATCGCCGGGCGGCACGGGGTCGTCCGCGGGTTCGCCCTTCGATGGAGGCTGGTCGCATGGCACGCCGGACATGCTCACTCCTTGGCGCCTTGACGGCTTTGCCGCTCGCGGGCTGCATGACCGGCCCGGTGCAGTACTATGGCGGCAACGGGGCGCCGTCGACCCTGGTCCCCGGGGTGGCCGGCGAGCCAGCCACCGGCGCCGGCGGCGCGGTGGCGATCCTGGCGCCACTGAGCGGCCCCAACGCCGAGCGCGGCAAGGCTCTGGTGCAGGCGGCGCAACTGGCGCTGAGCGCCCCCGGCTCGCCGTCGCTCGACGTGCGCGACACCGGCGGCACCGCTGCGGGCGCCGCCAGCGCCGCCGCCGCCGCCGCCAGCGCCGGCGCCCGGCTCATAATAGGCCCCCTGACCGCCCCCCCGACCGCCCCCGCGGCCGCGCCGGCCCACGGCGCCGGGCTCGGAATCGTGCTCGACATCGTCCCCACCCACATGG
>CAXUHK010000035.1:27539-28774 GCA_964250775.1 uncultured Acetobacteraceae bacterium
GTCTCATCATCGGCCCGCTGACCGCCGCCGAGACCGCCGCCGCGGCGGCGCCGGCCAAGGGCGCCGGGATCGCCGTGCTGGCCTTCACCAACGACGCGGCGCAGGCGCAGCCGGGCGTCTGGCCACTCGGGCTGACGTCGGCGCAGCAGGTCCGCCGGATGGTCGCGGCGGCGTCCGAGCAGGGCCACACCCGCTTCGCCGCGGTGCTGCCTGGAAACGAGTTCGGGCACGCCATGGCCAACGCGCTGACCGAGGCCGTCGCCACCGCCGGCGCGTCGCCGCCCGCGATCCACTTCCACGGCGACGGCAACTCCAGCATCGCGCAGACCATGCGCGACACCGCCGACTACGCCAACCGGCGCGGCCCGATCGACGCTCAGATCAAGGCCGCCAAGGAGCAGCACAGTTCGCAGGGGCGCAGCGACGCCGCCGACCTGCAGAAGCGCGGCGTGCCGCCGCCGCCGTTCGACGCGCTGCTGCTGGCCGACACCGGCGAGAAGCTGGCCTGGCTGTCGACCTTCCTGGCCTATTACGACATCGACTCTTCGGTGCGGCTGATGGGTCCGGCGCTGTGGCAGCAGCCGTCGGCGCGGGCTGGCGCGTCGATCGGCGGCGCCTGGTACGCGGCCCCCGACCCTGCCTCGCGCGCCGGCTTCGAGTCCGCGTATTCCGGGAAG
The DNA here is from genome assembly GCA_964250775.1 of uncultured Acetobacteraceae bacterium. Classification (GTDB taxonomy): domain Bacteria; phylum Pseudomonadota; class Alphaproteobacteria; order Acetobacterales; family Acetobacteraceae; genus CAVRQM01. Next base: position 28,217 of record CAXUHK010000035.1, read on the forward strand.
TTCGGCGCGCCGCCGCCCGGCCTGGCCGATTTCGCCTACGACGCCGCCTCGATCGCGCGGGTGATGGCGCAGTCGGGCGGCATCTCCGTGGCCTCGCTGACCCGGCCGGACGGTTTCGCCGGCGTCGACGGCGTGCTAGCGCTGCAGGCCGACGGCACGGTGCGGCGCGGCCTGGCGCTGTTCGAGGTCCACGGCGGCGGCGCGACAATGGTGGCTCCTTCTCCCACCAGCCTGGCTTCTCCGGGTAGCTGACGATGCGATGGCGCCTGCTGCTGGTCAGCGGAGGCGCCATCGCGGCCATTCCGTCGCTCGGCCTGCTGGGCCTGATCGGCAGCGGCGCCGCCGCGGCCGGGCCGGCGGGGTTGGGGTTGGCCCCCCCGCGCCCGGCGGCGGCGGGGCGGGGGGCGGGGGGGGGGGGCGACCTGGAGCGGCTGGCCGAGACCCTGCGCCGCGCGGCGCTGGAGGGCCGAGCCGGCCCTGCTCCCACATCGCCCCCCCCCAGCCTGCCGCCGGGCGCCCGCAACCCGCGCGGCGGCGCGCCGTTGGCGGGCCCCCAGG
>CAXUHK010000036.1:0-21051 GCA_964250775.1 uncultured Acetobacteraceae bacterium
GGACAACGCCGCCATGTCCACCTCGCCCGCCGGCGTCATCGCTCCGAATACGAAGCCGAAATCCAGCGACGCCGGACGCGGCATCGCCCGGAACGCGGCGATGTCGGCGAGCATGACCGCAAGCTCGTGCGGCGAGACGACGAAACCGCCGCCGCGCGGGCGCACCATCACCCGCACCCCGATCCGCCCGACCCGCGAAAGCACGGCCTGCACCAGGTCGAAGCTCGGCGTCAGACCGCCCTCCGACAGCGCGCCGCACAGCTCGACACGGTGGGCGCCCGCCAGCTCGGCCATCGTGGCGTGGGCCGCGGTCTCGACGCAGATCTCGACCAGCGGCACGGCGCCGCTACTTGATCGAGCCGGCGGTGAGGCCGCCCACGACCTTGCCCTCGATCAGCCCGAACAGCACGATCACCGGGATGGTGGCGATCACCGAGCCCGCGAACAGGTGGCTCCAATCGACCTGGTACTGGCCGATATAGCTGTTCAGCGTCACCGTGAGCGGCTCGTCGGCCGGCGAGGTGGTGAGCGTCAGCGCGACGATGAACTCGTTCCAGGCGCTGATGAAGGTGAAGATCAGCGCGGTCACGATGCCGGGCAACGCCAGCGGCAGGGTGACGCGGAACAGCACGCCCAACCGGCTGGCGCCGTCGAGGAACGCCGCTTCCTCCAGCTCGACCGGGATGGCACTCACGTAGGCGTTCAGGATCCAGACCGCGAACGCCATGTTGAAGCCGGCGTTGACCAGGATCAACGATCCCACGGAATCAAGCATGTGGAAGCTGAGGAACTCGCGGTACAGCCCGACCAGCATGGCGGTCGGCTGGAACATCTGGGTGATCAGCACCAGCAGCAGGAACACCGACCGGCCGCGGAAGCGGTGGCGCGCGGTGTAGTAGGCGGCGGGGATCGCCACCAGCAGCACCAGCGCCGTGGTGCCGGCGGCCACTTCCAGACTGGTGCGTAGGCTGTGGCCGAACTCGGTGCTCCAGATGTCGACGAAGGCGCGCCAGTTCCAATGCGTCGGCACGTAGCTGCGGTCGAGCATCTGGTCCGCCGGGCGCAGCGCCGAGACCACCATCTCGATGTACGGCAGCAGGAACACCAAGCCCACCAGATACGCCAAGCCGGCGAAGACCAGGGTCCGTGTCGGAAACGCCCGGCGTAGCGGCCGGACGGCCACGCGCGGCGCCTGCACGGCCTCAGCCAGCGGCGCCGCCGCGTCCATCTCAGCCCTCCCCGCCGCGCCAGACGGTGACGCGCAGGTAGGCGATCACCACCAGCACGACGAGGCCGAAATTGACCACCGACATCGCCGCCGACTCGCCGATGTAGCTCTGCTTGAGCTGGTACATGAACGTCGTCGTGGTGCTGGTGCGGTGGCCGGGGCCGCCGCGCGTCATCTCCCAGATGATCGGGAACGAGTTGAACACGTTCATCACGTTGATCAGCAGCGCCACCACGAAGGCAGGCTTCAGCAGCGGCAGGGTGATCGAGACGTAGGTGCGCCAGGCGCCGGCGCCGTCGACCCGCGCCGCCTCGTAGACGTCGCCGGGGATGCCGGTGAGGCCCGCCAGCAGCGCGTAGGTGGCGAACGGCACCGAGACGAAGATCGCGACCACGATCATCCACGCCAGCGCCGTACCCGGGCTGCCGAGCCAGTCCGCCGCGTCGCTGTTGAACTCGCGCAGCAGCCCCAGGTCGTGCAGCAGGATGTTGATGACGCCGTTGTTGGCGTCGAGCCCCCAGCGGAACACGATCGCCGTCATCAGCACCGAGGCAGCCCAAGGCGCGATCAACGCCCAGCGCGCGAAGCGGCGGAAGGGGAACGGCTGGTTGAACAGTTGCGCCAGTGCGAGCGAGATCAGCATAGTGCCGCCGACCACGCTCACGACCCAGACCGCCGTGCGCAGCAGGATCGCCCCGAGGTCGGGCTCCTGCCACAGGAACACGAAGTTCCGCCACCCGGCCCAGCCGAGGATGAAGCCGTCCGGGCTGATGCGCTGGAACGCGGTGCGCACCATGATGACCACCGGCCACAGCACCACCAGGGCGATCAGGCCGGTCGCCGGCCCGATCCAGAGCAGCGGCGCCAGGCGCGCGGACAAGGGCGGCCGCCGAACGGTGCCGCTCATCGACCGCGCTCCGGGGCTGCCCTCGGTTCAGCTTCCCTTCTGGGCCGTCTGCTGCAGGCTATCCAGCACGCTCTTGGGATCGGCGCCGATCGCCAGGCCGATGTTCTGCTGGATCTGCGTCTTGACCTGCGCCCAGGCGGTGTCGTTGGGGTACTGCACCGCCTTCGGCAGCGCCGCCACGAACGCCGCCAGCGCCGGCACCTGCTGCGAGATCGCCGCCGCGGCCGAGGTGGTGCCGGGCAGCAGGTTGTACTCGCTGGCGAAGGCGATCTGGTACTTGTCCTGGTAGGCGAAGTCTAGGAACTTCTTGATCGCCGCCTGCTTGCTGCCGTCGCCCTTGAACGCGGCGGTGAAGTCGCAGACGCCCAGCGTCTTATCGAGCGGGGCGGACTTGCCGGTGATCGCCGCCGTGCCCCAGTCGGAATCGGCGAGCACGCCGGCGTGCTTTATCATCGGCAGCAACGCCGTCAGCCCGTTCATCATGCCGACCTGCCCGTGCGCGAACTGGTCCAGCATCCCGGCGCGGTTCTTGGTGCCGGGGTTGGGCTCGGTGGCGCCCGACCGCGCCAGCTTCGTCACGAACTGCATCGTCTCGACGTTCTGCGGGCTGTTGATCGCCCACTTGCCGTCGGCGTCCTGGTAGCCGCCGCCGTTGCCCAGGAACCACAGCAGCGTCTCGGCCTGCGCCTCCTCGGGGCCGAGCGGCAGGGCGTAGCCGATGTGGCCCTGCGCCTTGATCTTGCCCGCGTCGGCCATGACGTCGTCCCAGGTCTTCGGCGCGTCGGCGATGCCGGCGGCGGCGAACAGCTTCTTGTTGTAGAAGAACGCGCGCGAGCTGGTGGTGAACGGGATGCCGTATTGGGCGCCCTGGTAGCTGCCGAGCTTGCTGAACACCGGCATCGGGTTCGCGGGCTGGCTCAGCACGTCGCTCATCTTGTAGAGCAGCCCCTCCTGCGCGTAGTTGGCGAAGTAGTCTCCCTCCGTGATGTCCGGGTATTGCTGGTTCTGCACCATGGTCTGCACCTTGGTGTCGAAATCGTTCCAGTTGACCGTCTGGACGCTGACGGTGATCGTCGGGTTGGCGGCGTGGAAGTCGTCGGCGATGCCCTGCCAATATTTCTGGCTGGCGTCAGCCGGCCCGTTGCCGTAATCGGCCGCCACCAGCGACAGCACGGTGTCGGCCGCTCGCGCCGGGGCTGCTAGGCTCAGCGCGGCGACGCCCGCGAGGGCAACCAAGCGGAATGATCGGCTCATGCGGCGCTTCTCTTCACTGTGAATGGATGCGAACTGTTCCGCGAATTGTAGGATCATTCGGAGCGACCTGCATAGGGCGACGCCTCACCGCATCTGGGTGATCGCCGCAGGCAGGGCGGGAAGGCCGGCGCCGATGCCGCCGTCGACCGGCAGCACCGCGCCGGTGATGTAGGCGGCGTCCTCGGACAACAGGAACGCCACGGCGCGCGCCACGTCGAGCGGCGTTGCCACCCGGCCCAGCGGATACCATCCGGCGACCTCCTCGAACACCGCCGGGTTGGCCGCGAGGCGTTGGTCCCAGGCCCGGGTGCGCACAGTGCCGGGCGCCACCGCGTTGACCCGCAGGTTGCCCGGCCCGTACTCGACGGCGAGGCAGCGGGTGAGGTGCAGCAGCCCGGCCTTGGCGGCGCTGTATGCCGGGTGCCCGTAGGCGCCGAGGCCGTTGACCGAGCCCATGTTGACGATCGAGCCGCCGCCGCGCGCCAGCAGGTGATCCTGCAACGCCGCGATGCACAGGAACGCGCCGTCGAGGTTGAGAGCCACGTCGCGCCGCCAGGTCGCGTAGTCCATGGTCCGCATCGACGGCCCGAACGCCTGGCCGGCGTTGTTCACCAGCGCCGCGATGTCGCCCAGCGCCAGGGCGGCCCGCGCCGCCGTCGCCACCGAGCGCTCGTCGGTCACGTCGACCTCGCCCGCCTGCGCCGCGCCGCCCGCCTCGCGCCCCGCCCCGGCGCACGACTCGGCACGCGCCAGGTTGATGTCGGCGCAGGCCACGCCCCAACCGCGGGCCGCGAGCGTCTCGGCGATGGCGCCGCCGATGGTCCCGCCGGCGCCGGTCACGAACGCCCATACCATGCCGTCATCTCCGTCCTGGCATCGCAGCCCAGCATGGCGCAAGCCGGCGCGGGCGTATAGCGAGGTGGGCCAGGAACAATATCCTTGCAGTAACAAAACAAAACCGGCAGTCCAATCAAACTCTTGCGTCCTACCGCTCAGTCCTGGCATGTGCGGCGGACAGCAACGCCCAAAAGGGCCGGCTCTACGAGGGCTTGAGCAACGTGGACACTCATCTCGATCACCACGACCGTTCGATGCGGCCCCTCGACGAGCCGGGCGTGCCCGAGGCCTTGCTTTGCCATACCCAGCTCACGGCGATGGATTTCCTGGAACGCTGCGTGCGCGACTTCGAGCCGCTGGCGGCCCTCGCCGGGGACGCCGGCACCGGCAAGACGACGGTGCTCGACGCGGCGCTGGCCCGCCGGGACCGGGCCGGCGACAGGATCATCCGGGCGCGCAACTTCCCCGCTGGGCCGCTGAGCCTGCACCGGGCGCTGACCGCGGCGCTGGGCGTCGCCGACGCCGGCGCGTTGTCGGCCGAGCAACTGGAACAGGCGCTGCGCCGGGCACTGGCCGATGCCGGGGAGGCGACGCCGCCGGTGCTGGCGGTGGACAACGCCCATGCGTTGCCGCCCGAGACCCTGCGTTACCTGTCCTTGCTGGCCGGCCTGCGCGAGGCGGGACGGCCGCTGTTCCGCATCCTGCTGGTCGGGCGTTCCGGGTTCACCACGCCGCAGGCGACGCCGGTGCAGTTGATCTTGGAGCCGATCCACCCGGCGGCGGCGCGCCAAGTGGTCGAGCAGCGCCTGGCGGCGGCCGAGGTGACGCTGGAGGACGGGGCCATCTTGGCCGTCGTGCGCGACGCGAGAGGCAATCTGGGCCGGCTCGACGCGTTGCTTCGGGCCAGGATCGAGCAGACGCAACGGCAAGCGGTCCGTGGCTGGCGGCTGCCGTCGATCGCGGCGGAAGTCGGCGGTGCCACTCGCCGGCTGTTGGCGGGCGGGCAGCCGCGCTGGCAGGACACACTGGGCGCCGCCGTGGTCCTGTTGGCGGTCAGCATCGCCACGGCGGCGATCGGCTATCACGCCGGAGGGCCTTACCGACCAACAAGCCGTATCGCCACGGCATCGGCCGCAGCCGCGAATCCGATCCCCACACCGCTGCCAGCGAAGCTGCCACCGATCCAACCAGCGGCCCCGCCGCAGCCGGCCCATGTGGTCACGGCAGCTCCTGTCGCGGCTATCGCAGCCTCCGTGGCAGCGCCCGTTGCGCCGATTTCACCCGAGCCGTCGCCGGTCGCATCGGCTGTTCCGACCCCAAAGACGCCTGAATTGAAGGCCACCGGAGCCATAGCTACGCAAGCGATGCCAGCGCAGACTTCCATCTTGCCGACCGACGCCGCCCAGGCGCTCGCCGCGCCGCCGGCGCTGCGAGCGCCGATGGCCCGCTTTCGCGTCAACAACGTCAGTAGCTGCCACCATGGAGTCTGCCCACGCTGGTCAGTGACGGAGATCGACCGACACGCGCACTATTTCGCCGCGTTCGATCCGACGCCGTTGCGCCTTGACCACGACACGTTGCAGCGACTGCGACAGGGTGCCCTCGAACTCACCGTCACCGGGACCGTCAAGAAGCGCGGCATGGATGGCCAGACCTTGATCGCCGATACGCTGCAGTCGATGGCTCCGCATCACGGCAAGCGGCCGTCCTCCACCGAGTCGTCAGCACCGTCGGACCGCTCGCCACAGCCGGGCTTCCTGCCTGTTCCCGGTGAAGCCGAGGCTCCGGACCCAGCGGCAGTTCCGGAGCCGTAGCGCTCGATCGGAGCTTACGGAGGCGGGGCGTAATAGAGCGGCGCAGGCGCGTAATAGACCGGCGGCGGCGCATAGACCACAGGTGGAGGGGCGTACACGACCGGCGGCGCGTAGTAGCGCGGCGCGTAGTACGGCCGCGCCCCGAGCGAGCCCACGCCGAACCCTAACAACGTGCCGACGCCGAGTCCAACGCCGAAGCCGCCATAACCGTACCCGCCATGCCCGTAGCCGCCGCGTCCCCAAGCGAGCGCCGGAGTCGGCGTCGCGACCGCGCTTAGTGCGGCCGCTGCGACGCAAGCGACGGCGACAGTCCTGGAAAGCCAGTTCATTTGATCCTCCTCGATGGAGCCTCTGGAAATGTGGCCTCGCATTATGGCGAAACAGTGGAAGAGCAGCGAAAACAGTCGACGAGAAGATTAAATTCCGGTCATGCCAGCCGGATGCGCATCGGCGCCACCCAGCCCCATTCGCAAGCCCAGAAGCCGCAGGCCGCCGACCCGGGGCCAGCCGGGCGGCGCACGCTCTGGGCAGCATCAGTCCAAGCAGCTCCAGGGGTCCGCCACGAAGGCGCGTTGCTGTTCCGCCAACCGCTACCGATCCAGCCAGCCCGGCTCCACGTCCGGTAGCGGCACCGCGGCGATCAGCCGCCGCGTGTACTCGTGCGTGGGCGCCGCGAACACCGTCGCGCAGTCGCCGCTCTCGACCACCGCCCCCTGCAGCAGCACCGTCACCCGGTCGCACACCGCCCGCACCACCGACAGATCGTGGCTGATGAACAGCAGCGTCAGGCCGAGCCGTCGTTGCAGGTCGCGCAGCAGCAGCAGGATCTGCGCCTGACTCGACACGTCCAGGCCCGAGACGATCTCGTCGGCGACGATGAACTCCGGCTCCAACGCCAGGGCACGGGCGATGCCGACGCGCTGCCGCTGCCCGCCCGACAGCTCGTGCGGGTAGCGCGCCGCGAAGGCTGGCGGCAGTCCCACCAGTTCCAGCAACTCCCCCGCGCGCCGCCGCCGCGCCGCCGCGCCGCCCAGCCGGCCGAACGCCTGCAGCGGCCGGGCCAGGCTGGTGCCTACCGTGAGACGCGGGTTGAGCGCCGTCTGCGGGTCCTGGAAGATCATTTGCAGCCGCGAACGCCACGGCCGCAGCCGCCCCGGCGGCAGGCCGCCAATCTCCTCGCCGTCGAAGCGCAGGCTGCCGGCGGAGGGTTGCAGCAGCCGCACCAGCGCGCGGCCGAGCGTGGTCTTGCCCGAGCCGGACTCGCCCACCAGCCCCATCGCCGAGCCGCGCGGGATCGCGAGGTCGACGCCGTGCACCACATCGCGCGGCCCCGGCAGCGCCACGCACAAGCCGCTCGCCGTCACCAAGTCGTCCATCGCGATCACGCGGCCAACGGTGCCCAGGCATCCGCCGGCCGGTCCAACCGCGGCGAGGCGGCGAGCAGGGCGCGGGTGTAGGGATGGCTGGGCGCCGCCAGCACGTCGGCGGTGGCGCCCTGCTCCAGCACCCGCCCGGAGCGCAGAACGGTGACGCTGGCGCACAGCTTCGCCACCACGCCGAGGTCGTGCGTCACGAACAGCACCGCGGCGCCATGGCGCGCCTGCAGGTCGCGGATCAGGCGCAGGATCTCGCGCTGCACGGTGACGTCGAGCGCCGTGGTCGGCTCGTCGGCGATGATGAGTCGGGGCTCGGTCGCGAACGCGGTGGCGATCAGCACCCGCTGCCGCATCCCGCCCGAGAGCTGGTGCGGGTAGCTCGCCGCCACCCGCTCCGGGTCGCGGATCAGCACCTCGGCCAGCGCCGCCAGCGTCCGCGCCCGCGCGTCGGCGGCCGACAGGCCGGCGCGCAGCCGCAGCACCGCGCGCATCTGCCGGCCCACGCGGCGCACCGGGTTGAGCGACACCGCTGGATCCTGCGGGATCACCGCGATCTCACGCCCCAAGAGTGCCCTGCGTTCGCGGCCGGAGGCGCCGAGCAGGTCGCGGCCCCGGTAGCGCACCGCGCCGCCCGCCACGCTCGCCGCCTCCGGCAGCAGCCCCAGCACCGCGCGCCCGATCATCGACTTGCCGGCCCCGCTCTCGCCCACCAGCCCATGCACCTCGCCAGAAGCGACGCGCAGCGACACCTGGCGCAGCAGCGGCCGCCGACCGAGCGTCACCTGCAGCCGGTCGATCTCGAGCGTCGGTTCGGTCATCGGCGCGCCAACGGGTCGAACGCCCGGCGTACCCCGTCGCCCAGCATGTTGAAGCCGAGCACCACCACGAACAGGCACAGCATGGGCGCCGCCATGATCCACCAGCCCTGGTGGATCACCTGCCGCCCCTCGGCGATCATGCCGCCCCAGCTCGGCGTGTCGCCCGCGACCGACAGGCCCACGAACGACAGCACCGCCTCGACGATGACCGCGATGCCCATCTCGACGCTGAGCAGGGTCAGCAGCAGCGGCAGCAGGTTGGGCAGGATCTCGCGCAGCATGATGCCGGGGGCGCGCAGCCCCAGCATCCGTGCCGCCGCCACGTAGTCCATGTTTCGCTGCACGATGGCCTCGGCGCGCAGCACGCGGGCGAAGCGGGTCCAGTCGATCACCACGATGGCGACGATCACCGAGCCGAGGCCCGCGCCCAGCACCGCCGCCAGCACGATCGCCAGCAGCACCGGCGGGAACGCCATCCAGACGTCGATCACCCGCGACACCGCCTGGTCCGTCCAGCCGCCCAGCGTGCCGGCCAACAGGCCCAACGCCGAGCCGAGCAGGCAGGCGCAGGAGGACGCCACCAGCGCCACCTCGGCCGCGACCCGGCTCGCGAAGATCAGGCGCGAGAGCACGTCGCGGCCCAGGCTGTCGGTGCCGAGTGGGAACGCACCGTCGCCCCCGGCCAGCCATGCCGGCGGCAGCAGCGTGCTCATCAAGTCCTGCGCCGCCGGGTCGTGCGGCGCCAGCGCCGGGGCCAGGAGCGCCGACAGCAGCAGCGCCAAAGCCACGGCGCCCCCGGCCACCAGTCGTGCGCCAATCGGCCGCCGTGCCCGGCGCTCGACCACCGGCGCGTCGACGGCGCGGACGTCATCCACCAGAGGTGCGCGGGTCGAGCGCCGCGGCCAGCAGGTCGCAGGCGATGTTGACCGCGATGAACAGCACCGCGAACGTCAGCACGAGGCCCTGGATCAGCGGCAGGTCGCGGTTGATGACCGCCGCGATGGCCATGTTGCCGATGCCGTCATAGGCGAAGATGCGCTCGATCAGCACTGTGCCGCCGAGCAGGAACGTGACCTGCACCCCGGCCAGCGCCACGGTCGGCACCACGGCGTTGGGCAACGCCTCGGCCAGCAGCACGCGCGTCCGCCCGAAGCCGCGCGCGCGGGCCAGTTGCGCGTAGTCCTGCCGCAGGGCATCGGCCAGCGAGCCCTTCAACACCCGCGCCAGCCCCGCCGCCAGCGGCAAGGCCAGTGCCAGCGCCGGCAACGCCATGTGCGCCAGCACGTCGCGTGCCGTGCCGAAGCGGCCGGTCAGCAGGCTCTCGACAAGGTAGAAGTGGCTCGCGAACGGGATGTCGAGCCGCGGGTCGATCCGTCCCGACACCGGCAACACCGGCCACGCCACCGCCAGCAGCAGAACCAGCAGCAAGCCCCACAGGAAGTCCGGGACCGCAAGGCCCACCGCCAGCACGATGTCGACCAGCCATTCGCCGGCGCCGCGCAGCCGCACGGCGAGGATCGCCAGCGCGGCGCCCAGCGGCAACGCCAGCAACGTCGCGAGCCCGGCCAATTCCAGCGTCGCCGGCAGCCGCGCCGCGATCAGGCCGGCGACGCCCTGCCGATAGCTGATCGAGCGGCCGAAATCGCCGCGCAGCATGGTGGCGCACCACTGGCCGAACTGCGCCAGGATCGGTTGGTCGAGGCCGTACGCGTGCCGCAGCCGCGCCACGTCGGCAAGCGTGGCGCCCGGCGGGATCATCATGGCGACCGGGTCGCCCGGCACCACGCGCAAGAGCACGAAGATCACGACCATCACGCCGAACAGCGTCGGCAGCACCAGCAACAGGCGACGCGGCACCCGTCAGGCCGAGGCGGGCCGGAAGTTCTGCGGCAGCAACATGCCGTTCTGCTGCGCCACCACCGCCATCTCGCGCCGGTGCAGGATCGGCTGCACGTACTGCAGCAGCGGGATCACGGTGCCCTCGTCGGCGATGGTGCGGTCGACCGCCTTCCAGCCGGCGATGCGCTTGCCTTCGTCCTGCTCGGCCCAGAGTGGCCCCATCTGGTCGCTGAGCGCCTTCTGGTGCCACGCCGAGTGCGGCGAGTGCATCTCCATGGCGAAGCCGGTCGAGGTGGTCGGGTCGCCGATGGCGTTGCCCCAGTCGTAGAACGCCGCCGGCTGCAGCGCGTGGCGGGCGCGCAGTTCGTAGTGCTGGGCGATCTCGTAGACCTGGATGGTGGCCTCGATGCCGACCGCGCGCCACATGCCGACGACCGCCTGGATCATCTCGTAGTCCTTCGGCTTGTAGCCGCGCGTGGTCTGGATGTTGAACCGCACCGGCTTGTCCTTGGAGTAGCCGCTCGCCGCCAGCAGGCGGCGCGCCAGCGCCGGGTCGTAGGCGACGGTGATCGACGGGTCGAAGGCGGCGTAGCCGGGCGCGTCGAGTGTGGCGATCGGCACGCCGTAGCCGTGCAGCAGGCGGTCGACGATGGCCTGCTTGTTGATCGCGTGATTGGCCGCGAGGCGGACGTTGCGGTCCAGCATGACCCCACCGTCGGTGATGAAGATCATCGCGATGTCGCTGATCGGCGTGGTGACGCCCACGAGGTCGGGCGCGTGGCGCAGCCGGTCGAACTCCTCGTACGGGACTTCCAGGGTCACGTCGGCCGAGCCGCTCTCGATCTCGGCGACGCGCGCCGAGGCGTCGGTCACGAACTTGAACACCACGGTCTGGTACGCCGGCGCGCCGCCCCAGTAACGCGGGTTGGCGCGCAGCCGCAGGAACGAGCCGCGCTCGAACGCATCCACCCGGTAGGGGCCGGAGCCGACCGGCGCGCGCTCGAACCCGTCGGCGCCGACGCGCTCGTAGTATTTCCGCGGCAGCATGTAGCCGGTCAGGAACGCCATCCACTTGAAGATGGTCGGATCGTAGTGCAGCACGTCGGCGGTGACGCTCTGGCCGGACGCCGTCACGTTGCCCAGGCTCGACCAGACGAAGCCGATCGGGTTGCCGCTCTTGGGGTCGGCGGCGCGCTTCAGCGACCATGCCACGTCCTCGCCGGTCACGGGGTCGCCGTTGTGCCAGGCGGCATCGCCCCGCACCTCCAGCGCCACCTTGCTGCGCTGCGCGTTCCAGCCCCATTTGGTCAGCAACCCGGGCTTGAACGACAGGTCCGGCGCCTGCGCGATGTACGGGTCGAACACCGCCTGGTAGATCGACTGGATGGTCGGGTTGACCGCCGACGCGCCCACGGTCGGGTCGAACGAGGGCAGGTCGACGTTGTACGCCACCGTCGCGGCGCTGGCGGCGGCATGGGCGCGGACACCAAGCCAGGGCAGCACCGAGGCTGCCCCAGCCGCTTGCAGGGCCGCGCGCCGGGACAGTCCAAGGCGTGTCATTCGGCGGCCAGCTTGAGGCTTTCCGACCAGCGCGCCATCAGGGTGTTGGACGGCAGCCGCTCGTCGACCAGCTTCTTCGCGGTCTCGATCCCGGCGACCGGCAGCGTGCCCGCGTCGAGCTTGCCGATTTGCACCAGCACCGAGGCCTGGTCCCAGTAGATGTGCTCGTTGTACAGCTTGTCGCCGCGGAAGCGGATGATGGCCACCATCGGGATTTCGACGTACTTGCCGGTGGGCGGGATGCCCGGCAGCATCCAGTCGATCTCGACGTCGTGCGTGAAGCAGAACAGGAACTCGTCCACCACGCGGTCGACGCCGATGGTGCGGCTGACCGGCACGAGCCTGGTATCGGCGGGCGTCTTGGGGATGAAGTGGTTGGCGTAGAAGCGCAGCAGGTCGTCATGGCCGACGCCGCCGGTCATCACCGGGATGTGGTTCACGTACGGCTGCGCCACCATGGTCGTCATCGTGGCCGCGGCGTCGCGCGCGCCGAACTCCAGGTTGGTGTGGTTCTCCCACAGCGCCGACAGGTCGTAACGCGGGCCGAGCACGCGGCGGAACAGCGCCAGCGAGCGGGTGTGCGCCATGAGCGACGCGGGCTTGTCGAAGGACGCCCGCTCCGGCGCGTTGAAGGCGTGGTCGACGCCGGGATAGAGGAAGATCTCGACGTCGCCGCGATCGGCGAACGCCCGCGCGATCTGCGCGCGCACGTCCGGCGGGCTGAAGCGGTCCAGCTCGGCGAAGTGCAGCACCATCGGGCACTTGATCGCGCCGGCCTCATCCAGCGCCGTCTCGATGCCGACGCCGTAGTACCCCACTGCGCACTCGACATCGCTGCGCGCCGCCATGAGGTAGGCCAACTTGCCGCCGAGGCAGAAACCGATCGCGCCGACGCCGCCGGTGCATTCCGGCCGCGCGCGCAACGTCGCCAACGCGGCGGTCGCGTCGGTGATGGCGGTGTCGACGTCGAAGCGGCCGTAACACTCGAACGCCTGCTGCATCGAGGCGTCGTCGTAGCCCAGCTCGATGTCGTGGCCGAGCCGCCAGAACAGGTCCGGGGCCAGCACGACGTAGCCCTCCTCGGCATACAGGTCGGCGACGTCGCGCATGTGGCCGTTGACGCCGAAGATTTCCTGCAGCAGCACGATGCCCGGTCCCGACCCGCTGGCCGGCGTCGCGAGGTAGCCGCGAAAGGCCGCGCCGGCCGCATTCTCGATCTGGACCCACTGACCCGCCAATGTCCGCTCCTCTGGAATGTGCCGATTGCCGTCTATAACTTGGAGTTGGCTTGCCCCGCTACGCTGTAAAGATGATTACCCCACCGCTCCGGCGCGGCCGGCCAGGCAAGCAACTTTACAGCGTACGCTTTAGGAAGTTCGCGATGGTACAGGCGTTGCACCGACTGCATGTCGAGACCGACGGCAAGGGCCTCACCGAGATCACCCGGCCGGTGCTGGCCTGGGTCTCGGCGCAGCATATCGCCGCCGGCCTGCTGACGCTTTGGTGCCGCCACACCTCGGCCTCGCTCACCGTGCAGGAGAACGCCTCGCCCGCCGTGCGCGAGGACATCGCCCGTTACTTCGAGTCGCTCGCCCCCGAGGACCCGCGCCGCTATCGGCACGACGACGAAGGGCCGGACGACATGCCGGCGCACCTGCGCGCCGTGCTGACCGGCGTGCAGCTCAGCATCCCGGTCGACGCCGGCCGGCCGGTGCTCGGCACTTGGCAGGGCATCTACCTGTTCGAGCACCGACGGCGGCCGCACCGCCGCGAGATCGTGTTGCACCTGCTCGGCGCCTGACGCACCGTGCGGCCATGAGCAAGCAACTGCATCTCGGCGCCTTCATGCGCCCGGTCGGCATCCACACCGCCTGGTGGCGCTACCCCGGCGCCTACCCGGACGCCAACTTCAACCTCAAGCACTTGGTCCGCTTCATCCAGACGCTCGAGCGCGGCCGGTTCGACGCGTTCTTCATGGCCGACCACCTGGCGGTGCTGAACATGCCGATGCCGGCGCTGCGGCGCAGCGCCACCGCGACCTCGTTCGAGCCGCTGACCCTGCTCTCGGCGCTGGCCATGGTGACGGAGCGCATCGGCCTGGTCGCCACCGCGTCCACGACGTTCGAGGAGCCGTACCACGTCGCCCGCCGGTTCGCCTCGCTCGACCACATCAGCGGCGGGCGTGCCGGCTGGAACGTCGTCACCACCTCGAACCCGGACTCGGCGCTCAATTTCGGCATGACCGAGCATGTCGCGCACGACGAGCGCTACCGCCGGGCGCGCGAGTTCCACGCCGTCGTGACCGGGCTGTGGGACAGTTGGGCCGACGACGCCTGGCTGCGCGACCAGGACAGCGGCGTCTTCTTCGAGCCCGCGAAGATGCACGTGCTCGACCACCACGGCGAGCACCTCAACGTTCGCGGCCCGCTCAACATCGCCCGCCCGGTGCAGGGCTGGCCGGTGATCGTGCAGGCCGGCGCGTCCGACGCCGGCCGCCAGCTCGCCGCCGAGACCGCCGAAGTCATCTTCGGCAGCAGCAGCAGCATCGCGGCCGCGCGCGAGTTCTATGCCGACCTGAAGCGCCGCATGGCAGCCCTCGGGCGTGCCGCGGCATCGCTGAAGATACTGCCCGGAGCGCTGGTCGTGGTGGGCCGGACCACCGCCGAGGCGCGCGAGAAGCTCGCCTTGCTCGACAGCCTGGTGCATCCCGACAGCAGCGTGCCGAACCTGTCGATGCGCCTCGGCGTCGACGCGTCCGGCTTCGACCTCGACGCGCCGTTGCCCGACATCCCGCAGAGCAACGCCAGCCAGAGCGGGCGCGACGCGCTGGTGGCGATGGCGCGGCAGGACAACCTGACCGTGCGGCAACTGGCGCGGTTCGTGGGCGGCTTCGGCGGGCTGCAGATCGTGGGCACGCCCGTCGAGGTCGCCGACACCATGCAGGAATGGCTGGAGACAGGTGCTTCGGACGGCTTCAACGTGATGTTCCCGACGGTGCCGGCGGGGCTCGACGATTTCGTGGACCTCGTGGTTCCGGAGCTGCAGCGCCGGGGCATCTACCGCCGCGAGTACGAGGGCGCCACGCTGCGCGAGAATCTCGGCTTGGCGCGGCCGGCCAACCAGTTCTTCCCGGACACTCGGCTTGTGCCGTAGTCCTGCGTGTCCGCAACCATCTCGGTCAGAGTCGCACGGACCGACGATACCGCCGCTGTCGAGCGAGTGCTTCAAGCCTCGTACCCGGCCCTCATGGCCGGCGCCTACGATGCAGCACTCTTGGCTCGGGCCTTGCCGATGATGATGCAGGCCAGCCCAGGGCTACTCGCCGGCGGAACGTATTTCGTGGCCGAGATCGATGACACGGTCGTTGGCTGCGGCGGCTGGTCGGTCGGGCAGCCCGGCACTGGCGCGGTCGAGCTTGGCGTCGCGCACATCCGACACTTCGCAACAGGCCAGCCCTGGATCGGGCGAGGCGTTGGCCGGGTGATCTATGCACGCTGCGAAACGACCGCCCGTGCCGCCGGCATGAGGCAGTTCCAATGCTACGCCAGCCGCAATGGCGAGGCGTTCTACGCCAGCCTGGGCT
This sequence comes from uncultured Acetobacteraceae bacterium, assembly GCA_964250775.1. Lineage (GTDB taxonomy): Bacteria > Pseudomonadota > Alphaproteobacteria > Acetobacterales > Acetobacteraceae > CAVRQM01. The sequence goes on from CAXUHK010000036.1 coordinate 15,217, forward strand.
TCTATCGGATCGCCGCCATCCAGGTGCCGATGGGGGCGGACCTGACTTTCCCAAGCATCCACATGGGCCGGCGAATTTAGTCACCGGCCGGATCAGGTAGTCCGAATGGAGACGAGGTGGCGCGCGATGTCGGGAACCCCGCCGCGCACGACCACCTCCAGGATGCGGTCGCGTCCGCCTCGCTGGCGTCGCCAGTCCACGTAGTCCATAGCCATCAGCGGCGTGAACGTCGCGGGGCCACGGCGCGCCGGCTTGCGGATGGTGGAGCCGGAATTGATCGGGCTGATCTCGACGCGCTCGGCATGGGCGCGCGCCAGGCCAAGCGTGTCGACCGTGAGTACCGCGCGCGGGCGGCCGCGGTTGACCCTGGCGCCCAGCAGCCGCGCCAGGCCGTCCGTGCCGGCCCAGAAGAACACGCGCTCGTTGAGCAGCCGCAGCCAGTCTCGCGGGGTCAACCCGCCGTCAAGGCAGGCGACGAGCGCCCGCTCGCTGAGCGGCAGGTTGTCGCTCAGCGTCGCCACGCCGAGCACGGGATGCGCGAGGCGCGCCTCGACCAGGCGCGGCTTGGCCACGAGCGCGCTACGCCGGCCCGGGTCCGCCTCGAACAGGTCGAGCAGGGCGGACGCAGGCAACAGCCCCAAACGGGCGATTGAGTGCCAGGCGTCCGGCGCCGTCACGTGGTACAGTCTCGGATGCAGGCGGGCGAGGTCCTCGGGCGTCACGCCCGTCCGCAATCGAGACGCAGACCGTCGAACGCGCGGACACAGGATGCCGTCATGCGGCTTGCTCCGGCAACGATAACAGTGGATTAGAACTGGCCCCGTATTTGCGCCTGGTCCGTCGCATTGGAAGGACGCGACCATGACGCAAGACGACGCCGTGCTGAGCTGGCTGCACATCGGCGACCTGCACCTGACCGAAGCCGGCGAGGCAAACCATCGCGACCTCGCCCGCGTCGTGGCGCTGGCCGAACGCCTGCCGCCGGGTAGTGTCGATTTCACGCTGCTGCCGGGCGACACCGCCGAGGACGGCGCCGCCCCGCAGTTCCGCCTGGCACGCGACGCGGTGGCGCCGCTGCGTCTCCCGCTGCACGTCCTGACCGGCGACCACGACTTCAAGCAACGCAGCCTCGACGTGTTCTACGACGTGCTGGGCGTGCCGCGTCTGCCGTACGCGATCACCGCCAAGGACCATCGCTGCCTGTTCCTCGACGTGGTGTCCGCCGGCGCCGGCGGCCCCGCCTTCCGGCTGGACGACACCCACCTCGACTGGGCGGCGCGGGAGCTGGGCGCGGCGCAGTCGGCCGGGCGGCGCGCGGCGGTGTGCATGCACACCTTCCCGGCCGATTTGCGCCAGGGCGCCGAGCGGCTGCGGGCGCTGCTCGCCCGGAAGTCGGTGGCGTGCGTGGCCATGGGCCACACCCATTACAACGAACTGGCCAACGATGGCGGCACGGTGTTCATGGCGACCCGCTCGACCGGGCAGGTCGAGGAAGGGCCGCCGGGCTTCGCCATCGCGGCGGTGGATTGCGGCGGCGTGAGCTGGCGGTTCAAGCCGCTCGACGCCGCCTGGCCGTTCGTGCTGGTGACGCGACCGGTCGACCGGCGGTTGCTGACCGGATCGGACCAGGCCGTGGCCGGCCGGTTCGCGGTCCGCGCGAAAGTGGTCGGCGACGCGCCGATCGAGGTGGTGGAGATGCGCCTCGACGATGGCGCCTGGACGGCGATGGCGCGCGCGTCGAACGATCCGACTTTGTGGCGGGCGAGCGGCGATGCCCCATGCGCAAGCCTGGCCGTGCGGGCGCGGGACGCGCGCGGGCGCGTCGACCAGGAGCGGGTCGAGCCGGCCGGACCCGGCCACGTGCCGCCCGCGCGCGCTGCCGACGGCAGCGACCGCGACCGGGTCGGGGCTTGGCCCGAGCAGGGCGTGCTCGGCACGCAACTCGGTCCCAACCGCCACGGCCGCAAGTGGTGAGCGGGATGCTGGCCTCGCGGCGCAGCCTGCGCGGGCTCGACGCGTTGAACTTCCTGATGGCCGACGTGCAGGGCGGCCTCGGACCCTACCTCACGGTGTTCCTTGCCGGCCAACGCTGGCAACCCGGCAGCATCGGGCTGGCGATGGCGGCCAGCTCGGTTTCGGCGGCGATCTGCCAGCTCCCGGCCGGCCTGCTGGTCGACGCGACCCGGATGAAGCGGCTGGTCGCCGCCGTCTCCGGCCTGACCATCGCGGCGGCGTGCCTGGTTATCGCCTGGCTGCCGCATTTGCTGCCAGTGCTGGGCGCGCAACTGGCGATCGGCGCCGCCGCGGCGCTGGTGCCGCCGACTTTGGCGGCGCTCGCCCTCGGGCTGGCTGGCCGGGCCCGGTTCGACGCCATCATCAGCCGCAACCAGGCTTTCAACCACGGCGGCAACTTCGTCGCGGCAGGCCTCGCCGGGGCGCTCGGGCAATATGTCGGCATCCTGTGGATCTTCTACCTGATCTGCGCCTTCGCGGCCGGCAGCGCGCTGTCGACGCTGCTCATCGCGCCGGGCGAGATCGACCATGTGCTGGCCCGCGGCGGCGAGGCATCCGGCGCAAGCGGTGCCGCCGAGCCTGCGAGCATCCGCAGCGTGCTCCGCAGCCGTGACCTGCTGGTGTTCCTGGCCTCCGTCCTGCTGTTCCATTTCGGCAACGCGGCGATGCTGCCGATGGCCGGGCAGGTGATGGCGCGGGCGCACCCGGGCGAGGCGACGGCCACGCTGTCGGCCTGCATCATCGTGGCCCAGCTCGTCATGGTGGGCGTGGCCTGGGCGGTCGGGCGCGCGTTGGGCGGCGGCATCGGGCGTAAGCCGGTGTTCCTGCTCGCCTACGCCCTGCTGCCGCTGCGCGGCGTGCTGTTCGCGTTCGTCACCAGCTCGTACGGCGTGGTCGCGATCCAGGTGCTCGACGGCGTCGCCGCAGGCATCTTCGGAGTGGTCTCGGTCCTGGTCGCCGCCGACCTGACGCGCGGCACCGGGCGGTTCAACCTGGCGCAAGGCTTGGTGGCGCTGTGCGTCGGCATCGGCGCCGGGCTCAGCAACGTCGTGGGCGAGTACGCGGTGCAGTGGTTCGGCTACCCCGCCGGCTTCCTGACGCTGGCCGCCGTGGCACTTTGCGCCTTGCTGTTCTTCGCCCTGCTGATGCCGGAGACCAGGGACGCCGCAGCCGAGGCCGGCGATTCGTCGGACGCCTCGGCCCGCCCGGCTGCCGCGTGATGGGCGCGCTGCTCGCTTCGCCGTGGCTCACCTGGGGCATCGCCGCATCGGCGACCGCCGGCGTGATCCTGCGCCCGTTCTCCTGGCCGGAGTTCGTCTGGGCAGCGGCAGGGGCTTTGCTGCTGGTGGCGCTTGGGCTGCTACCCTTGGCCGACGCGCTGGCCGGCGTGGCGAAGGGTGTTGACGTCTACCTGTTCCTCGTCGGCATGATGCTGCTGGCGGAGCTGGCGCGGGAGCATGGCCTGTTCGACTGGCTGGCGGCCAACGCCGCTTCCTTGGCGAGGGGGTCGGCGACGCGGTTGTTCACGCTGGTGTTCGGGGTCGGCACGATCGTCACCGTGTTCCTGTCCAACGACGCGACCGCCGTGGTGCTGACGCCGGCGGTCGCCGCGGTCGCCAAGGCCGCGCGAGCCGAGCAACCGCTGCCATACCTTTTCATCTGCGCGTTCATCGCCAACGCCGCCAGCTTCGTGTTGCCGATCTCCAATCCGGCCAACCTGGTCATCTACGGCAGCCACATGCCGTCCCTGCTCGCCTGGCTGCCGCGCTACGCGCTGCCTTCCGCGCTGTCCATCGCCGCCACCTACGCGGCACTGCGCTGGACCCAGCGCAGGAGCCTGCGGCAGGACATCTCGGCCGACATCGAGAGCCCGGAGCTGTCGGCCGGCGGCAAGGCGGCGGCGCTGGGCATCGCCGTCACGGCCGTCGTGCTGCTGGCCGCCTCCGCCTTGGACGTCCAACTCGGCCTGCCCACCTTCCTGGCCGGCGCCGCCACCATGGTCCTGGTGCTGCTGCGCGCCAAGGCCGGCCCGGCCAAGGTGCTGAAGAACATCTCCTGGGGCGTGCTACCGCTGGTGGCCGGCCTGTTCGTGCTGGTCGAGGCGCTGGAGAAAACCGGCGTCACCAATGACCTCGCAACGCTGCTGCACAGCTTGGTGCAGCGTTCGGCAACGCTTGCGGCCTGGGCAACCGGCGCGGTGCTCGCGGTGGGCTGCAACCTGGTGAACAACCTGCCCGCAGGCCTGGTAGCCGGCCGCGTGGTCGAGATCGCCCACGTTCCGGATCACGTCCGCAGCGCGGTGCTGATCGGCGTCGACCTCGGGCCGAACCTCTCGGTCACCGGCTCGCTCGCAACCATCCTGTGGCTCGTGGCGCTGCGGCGCGAGGGGCAGAGCGTCGGCGCCTGGACCTTCCTCAAGCTGGGCGCGCTGGTGATGCCGCCAGCGCTGCTGCTCGCCGTCGCGGGCGCGCTGGCCTTCTGATTTCCACCCACGAAAGAACTGTTCCATGCAGAACATCGGCGCGGCTTGGCTCTATCCGATCATCCTGGTTTCCGGGCTGTTGCAGGCGTGGGGGCCGCCGATGAACGGCGCGCTGCGCAAGGCGCTGGTCAACCCGTGGCTCGCCAGCACGGTCTCGTTCCTGCCGATCGTGGCGCTGCTGTTCGTTGTGTTCCTCTGCGTGCCGCGTCCACTGCCAAGCGGCGACGAGGTGGGTACCATGGCGTGGTGGGCGCCGCTGGGCGGGCTAGTGGGCTCGCTCGCCGTGGTGTGCGGACTGCTGTTCGTGGACAAAGTCGGCGCCGGCCCGTTCGCCGGGCTGACCATCACCGCCAATATCCTAATGTCGCTCGCGGTCGACCATCTCGGCCTATTCGGGATGCAGCCTCATCAGCTCAACGTGTGGCGGGCCCTCGGCGGCGCGCTGATGGTCGGCGGCATCGCGCTGATCGCCGCCTTCTGACGGCGCGGCCCCTGCCTATTGACCGTTTTCGTCCTGACCCGGCTGCGAGCGGTCGTATCCCTGGCCGTTGCGGGAACCGGAATTGTTGTCGAGGTTGCTGCGGCTGGAATTGCCGCCCGAGCGCAGCCGCGCCTCGTCCTGCCGGCCTTTCTGGTAGCCGCGCTCGTACGCCTGGCGCACCGCGTCGTCCTGGTTCTTGTTGCCGCTGGTAAGCCCCTGCAGGAGCTGCTGCATCCCCTGCGCCCCGGCCGGCGTGGCGAGCGTAAGCGCTACGAGAGCGGCGGCGACGGCGAAGCGCATCGGTGGCCTCCGGTAGATGTTGTCCGGCATGAACAGCGCGCGGCGGCGTGGGTTGCGGCCGGCGCTCACGTCACCTTGGCGCGCCGGCGGTGCTCGGCCCGGTCCCACAGCCCGTCCCGCAGCACCTCGACCAGGACCGACGCGGCCTCGACCACATCCGCGTGCGACGCGTAAAGCGGGGTGAAGCCGAACCGGATGAAGTCGGGCGCGCGGAAATCGCCGATCACGCCGCGCGCGATCAACGCCTGCATCACCGCGTAGCCCTCGGCGCAGCGGAACGAGAGCTGGCTGCCGCGACGCTCCGGCTCGCGCGGCGTCGCCAGTTCGAGCTGCGGGCAGCCGTCCAGCGCCGCCAGGAACAGCGCGCACAGCGAGGCCGACTTGGCCTGCACCGCCGCCATCTCGACGCCGTCGAACGCGTCCAGCGCCGCGTCGAGCGCCGTCAGCGCCAGGATCGACGGCGTGCCGACCCGCATCCGCTCGATGCCGGGCGCCGGGCGGTAGCCGAGGTCGAAGGCGAACGGGGTGGCGTGGCCCATCCAGCCGCGCAGCGCCGGCG
>CAXUHK010000036.1:21061-24735 GCA_964250775.1 uncultured Acetobacteraceae bacterium
GGCCGAGTGCGCCAGGTCCCACACCGCGAGGCCGCCGGCCGCGTGCGCCCGGGCGGTCAGCCGCCGCATGTCGTGCCGCCTTCCGGTGCGGTAGTCGACCTCGGTGAGCAGCAGCACGGCCAGGTCGTCGCCGACCGCCGCCTCGACCGCCTCCGGCTCCACGACCCGGAGCGCCAGCCCGCCGCCGAGCAGGTCGGCAAGGCCCTGGGCCACGTACAGGTCGGTCGGGAAGTTGCCCGTGTCGGACAGGATGACACGCCGGCCCGGCCGCAGCCGCAGCGCCGCCGAAACCGCCTTGAACACGTTGACCGAGGTGGAATCGGCGACCGCGACCGAGCCCGGCTCGGCGCCCACCAGCGGTTCGATCCGCGCCGCGACCCGCGCCGGCAGGTCGATCCAGCCATGCGCGTTCCAGCTCCGGATCAGCCCCTCGCCCCACTCCGCCTCGATCACCGAGGCGACCCGCGCCGCTACCGCGCGCGGCAACATGCCGAGCGAGTTGCCGTCGAGGTAACGCACGCCGTCGGGGATGTGGAACAGGGCGCGGCGGGCGCGCAGCGCGTCGGCGGCGTCCAGTTCGGCGGCGCGGCGGCGCAGGGCGTCGAGCGGGGTCAAGGCGAGGTCCACGGCGATGCTGCCCTTGCTGCGGCGGCGCTGGCTCTATCACATCGCGGGCCCGGCACCATGTCCGACGCATGATCGCCGACAGGTTCGCCCAAATGGCTGCCGTGACCGTGGTGCCGCCCGGCCATCCCCTGGTCGGCCAGGTGACGCCGCCGGGGTCTAAGTCGATCACCAACCGCGTGCTGCTGCTGGCGGCACTCGCCCGAGGCCACAGCGTGCTGACCGTGGCGCTGAAGAGCGACGACACCGCCTTCATGGCGGCGGCGCTGCGGCGCATGGGCGTGGCCGTCGCCGAGCCCGACGCCGCCACCTTCGCCGTCACCGGCAGCGGCCGCCTGACCGCGCCGGACGGTCCGCTCGGCCTGGGCAACGCCGGCACCGCCACGCGCTTCCTGACCGCCGCCGCCGCCACGGTCGACGGCGAGGTGGTGGTCGACGGCGACGCGCACATGCGCCGCCGGCCCATCGCGCCCCTGGTCGAGGCGCTGCGCCGGCTCGGCGTCGATGCCATTGCGCCCTCCGGCTGCCCGCCGGTGACGATCCGGGGCACTGGCGGCTTCGCCGGCGGCCGGGTCGAGGTGGATGCCGGGTTGTCCAGCCAGTACGTCTCGGCGTTGCTGATGCTCGGCGCCTGCGGACGCGGGCCGGTCGAGGTGGCGCTGACCGGGCGCGACATCGGCGCGCGCGGCTATGTCGACGTGACCATCGCGGCGATGCGGGCGTTCGGCGCCACGGTCGCGCCCATCGGGCCGGCGGCCTGGGGCGGTGCGGCGCCCGGCTACCGCGCCGGCGATTTCGCGGTCGAGCCGGACGCCGCCCCCGCGACCTATCTTTGGGCGGCCGAGGCGCTGACCGGCGGCGCCATCGACCTCGGCTTCGCGGCGGGCGCGTCCAGCCAGCCCGATGCCCGCGCCTACGACGTCATCCGCGGCTTCCCGCACTTGCCGCCGGTGATCGACGGCGCGCAGATGCAGGACGCGGTGCCCACGCTCGCGGTGCTGGCGGCGTTCAACGCGACGCCGGTGCGCTTCGTGGGCATCGCCAACCTGCGGGTCAAGGAATGCGACCGGGTGGCCGCCCTGGCGGCCGAGCTGTCACGCATCGTCCCCGGCCTCGGGCGGGAGGACGGCGATGACCTGGTTGTGGCCGCCGACCCGGCGCTGTCCGGCGCCCATCGCCCGACCCGGGTGCGAACCTACGCCGACCACCGCATCGCCATGAGCTTTGCTCTTGCCGGGCTGCGGCTGCGCGGCATCACCGTCCTCGACCCGGGCTGCGTCGCCAAGACCTATCCGGGTTACTGGGCGGCGCTCGCCAGCCTCGGCGTCGGGCTGGAGGAAGCGCCCGAGGCGGCGTCAGCCGAAGCGGCGCAGGTCTAGCCCCGGCGCGCCCGGAACGAACACGTCCCCGCACGGCGGCAACGCGATGACGCAGAGCACGCCATCCGCGGCGAAACGGAGCGAGGCCTCGGCGCCCAGTTGCTGACCGAGGATGCGCTCGATCAGCTCCGTTCCGAAGCCGACCCGCCGGTGTCGCGGGTGCGCCGGGGCCATCCCGCTCTCCCGCCATTCGAGCCGCAGCCCGTCGCCGGCCACGCCCGCCTCAAGCGCCCAAGCGACCGAGAGCCGGCCTGACGGCATCGCGAGCGCGCCGTGCTCCACGGCGTTCATCGCGAGTTCGTGCAAGGCGAGGCATGTCAGGTCGGCGGCGGCGCCGCGCAACCGGACCGCGGGTCCGGCGACGCGGACCTGCTCGCCTTCGTGGATCGCATGGGCCAGCAGCTTCTCCGCAACCAGGTCGGCGAGATCGACCCCGGCGTGCGGCTCGCGCATCAGCATCGTCTGCGTCTGGGCGATCGCGTCGAGGCGGCTGTCCAGGTGCAGCATGTAGTCCTCCAGGCTCTCGCTCGCGCGCGCCATGCGTCGCGACACCAGGCGGGTCAGGGCGACCACGTTCACGACCCGGTGCTCGAGCTGCCGCAGCAATGGCGGCGGGCGCGGCTTGAGCCGCTTGTCGTCGTCGATGTCGGTGCAGGTGCCGAGCCAGATCCTGCCCTCGCCGCGGCTATCGGCGACCGGCCTGGAATGGGTGTTGAACCAGCGTCCGTCGCCGCTCCGGTCGGCGCCGAGCACTCGGTGGTCGACGTCGATCTCGCCGCGCGCCGTAGCCTCGCGCCAGCCCGACGCCATCGCCGCGCGGTCGCTGGGGTGGATCGCGGTCTGCCACCCATAGCCCTGGCTCGCCTCGTCGGACAGGCCGGTGTAGGCGCTCCAACGCTCGCTGGCCCAGGTCCAGCGGCCGTCGTCCCCGGCCGTCCACACGAATTGCGGGATGCGCGCGGTCAAACCCATGAACAGTTGCTGCAACGCGGCGCGATCGAACTCAGGCTGCATGGATCTGGAAGTCCGGCTTGGGAGTTGAAAGTCGGTAAACTGTCCCGATTGTATTCTCGTAGCTGGGCGCGGTCGGCGACATTAAAGTGGAACCATCGTAGTCTGCATCCAAACAACTCGGCTCAACGATGCCGGTAGTCAACGCCTATTATCCACTCTGTCGGCCGAGACGCGAAAATGCCGGCGCGCGGCGTCCCGCAGCGTCGGCGCGTCCGAACGCTCACCGGGGTCCGCCGCCAGGGAAGCCGGGCAACCGTGGCAATTCGGCGGCAAGGCTCGGCACGTAGCGCTGAGCCGGGGGGAAGCCGCAGCGTTCGGCCACCAGGAAACCGTAGGCCGCGATGCACAGGCTGGCGTGGTGGTGGTGGCCGCGCCAGCCGCGCCCTTCGTAGTGCGCGAGGCCGATGCGCTGCTTCAGCTCGTGGCAGTCGGTCTCGATGCGGTTGACGCTCTTGGCGGTCCAGACCAGCGACTTCAGCGGCGTGTGCGCGGGCAGGTCGGACAGCCAGAACCGCGTCGGCTCGCGACCGTCTCCGGGCCATTCGGCCAGCAGCCATTTGTCCGCGCCGGGCAGCCGACCCACGGCGCCGGCGCGCCGCCCCCCCCGGCGGCACCCCGGCGGCGGCCCATGCCCACCTGGCCCGCACCGTCGTGCGC
>CAXUHK010000036.1:24745-28610 GCA_964250775.1 uncultured Acetobacteraceae bacterium
CTCCTCGTGGTATGGCCCCTATGTCGGCCTCGTCCCCCGCGCGCCGCGGACCGCTCCCTGCTGGGGATGGAGGTGGCGTTGGAGCAGAGCCGGGCCCGTCTGGCCCAGGAGCTCGGCTTGGCCGGGGTCGACGCCGGCACGACGGTGCTGCGACGCGACCCCGGTGCGGCCGCCGTTGCGCAGGGTGATGGTGCGCCACGCCCGCATGGGCAACCCCAGCGCCAACGTCCTGGCCGGCGCCGGCGCCTGGGCCGGTCCCTGCCTGCCAAGCCGGCCGTGTTCGCGATGTGGCGCCACCGGCCATAAGGCGAGCTCCGGCGGCGTCACGAGCATGTAGCGCAACCCGAGCGCCTCCAGGCCCGAGCGGAACTCCACCGTCTCGCCGTAGGCGGCGCCGCCCAGCACCACGCCGTCGCGAACCCCGCCGCAAGCGGCCTCGCGGAGCTGCTGCAGCGCGATCGCCGCCCTGGTCTCGAAGCGGGCGGCGTGCGGCACGCCGGCGGCCCGGCGTCGCGCCAAGTCCTCCGCCCAGACGGGCGGCAGCGCCAGCCGGAAGGCGATCGGCAGGCTGGCGACCTCGTTGCTGACCCACAGGCTGACCGACACCTGGCAATTTTCGGGGACGCCGGCCGAATTTCCCTGCTGTTTCGCGATGCCGACCGAGTGAATTCCCTGTTTCGCGCAGATGACGTCATTCACGGTCAAATAACGCAGCGCCCCGGCCCGCGCGATGTGCGGGACGACCTGTCGCCGCACTTCCGCCAGCACCGCCGCGTCGTCCCATCCGGCTTTCGCCACAACATGATGCATCGATTGGTGAAGAGCACGGACCCGGTTCGATTCCAGGCGGCCCGCCATCAGCTCGACGCTCTTGCGTCCGCCGGGCAGCAGCAGCGCGCGGCAGTAGGCCCGCATCGGCGCGGCGCGGCCGGGATGGCGGAGTACCGCCGCAATGCCGTCCAAATACGCCTCCAACCGCGCTTCCCCGCCCCGCAACCGCGCCGTTTTAGCGTTCATGACATTTTAATCATCATTTCGTAACATGACATAGTAACGCTAACAAATATTAGCGACAAGACATGTGGCAAAGCGCACATGCACGGTCAGGTTTTGTCTTGCCCCGACGTCGCGGTTTTAACCAGATAGGAACCTCACCCATGCCGGTTTTCACCGATCAGGTATCCACCTCGTTCAACAAGCTGCTCGCGTCGTTGCCGGCGCAGGACATGGAGCTGCTGCGCTCCTGCCTGGTGCGGGTGCCGCTGGTGCGCGACCAGATGCTCGCGGAGCACGGCCAGCCGGTCGACCACGCCTTCTTCATAGAACGTGGCGTCGTCTCGGTCATCTCGGAGCCGGTCGACGGCGAGGACGGCATCCAGGTCGCGATGATCGGGCGCGAGGGCATGGTCGGCGACCTGGCGCAGGTCGACGTCCGGCACTCCGCCTGCGCCCGCGTCGTGGTGCATATTCCCGGCACGGCGCTGCGCATCGCGGGCCACGACCTGCGGCGCGCGATGGAGGCCAGCCCGGCGCTGTTCGCCGCCTGCGCCCGCTTCGTGCATTCGTTGATGGCGCAGGTGATGCAGACCGCCGCCTGCAACGCGCGGCGCAGCATCGCCGAGCGCTGCGCCCGCTGGCTGGTGATGACGCACGAGCGGGTCGACGGCAACGAGGTGCGGGTGACGCACGAGGCGCTGTCGGCGATGCTGGGGATGCGCCGCTCCGGCGTCACCGTGGCGGCGGCGGCGCTGCAGCAGGCCGGGCTGATCCGCACCGGGCGCGGGCGCTTCGTGGTGCTCGACCTGCCTGGCCTGTACAACGTGGCGCAAGGTGCCGCGGCGATGCCGCAATTGGCGGCGCGCGCCGCCGAGGGCCGGATGCCTCGCCCGGCGCCGGCGGCCGGCATGGAAGCGACGTTCTGAGGCCGCGATGTTCGAGACCCTCCGGCCGCAGCCGCCCGACGGCCTGCTGGCGCTGATCGGCCTGTTCCGCGACGACCCGCGCCCGCGCAAGATCGACCTGGGCGTGGGCACCTACCGCGACGAGACCGGAACGACGCCGGTGATGGCGGCGGTCAAGGCGGCCGAACGCCGCCTGCTCGAGGGCCAGACCAGCAAGGGCTATCTCGGGCCGGAGGGCGACCTGCGTTTCGTGCGCCTGCTGGCGCCGATCGCGTTCGGGGCGGCGCTGGCCGACGAGATGGCCGACGGGAGGCGCATGGTCGGCGCGCAGACACCGGGCGGCGGCGGCGCGTTGCGGCTCGGCGCCGCGCTGATCGCCGCCGCCCGCCCCGGCGCCCGCGTGTGGCTGGGCGCGCCGAGCTGGCCCAACCACCGGCCGATCTTCGCGGCAGCCGGGTTGGATGTGATCGATTACAGGCACTTCGACCCCGCCACCCAGTCGCTGTGCTTCGACGACACGCTGGCCGCGCTGCGTCGCGCCGAGCCGGGCGACGTGGCGCTGCTGCACGGCTGCTGCCACAACCCGACCGGCGCCGACTTCGACCCGGCGCAGTGGCGGACGGTCGCGGAGCTGGTCGCCGAACGTCGGCTGGTGCCGTTCGTGGACCTCGCCTACCAGGGATTGGGGCGCGGCCTGGACGCCGATGCGCAGGGTGTCCGGCAAGTCCTGGCCTTGGCGGAGGAAGCGCTGGTGGCGTATTCCTGCGACAAGAACTTCGGGCTGTACCGTGAGCGCACCGGGGCGCTGTTCGCGTCGGCGCGCGACGCTGGCGCGGCGGCCACGGTCTATGGCAACATGCTGGCCCATGCGCGGGTGAACTGGTCGATGCCGCCCGACCATGGCGCCGCCGCGGTGCGTTGCGTGCTTGAATCACCGGAGCTGACCGATGCCTGGCATACGGAACTCGAAGGCATGTGCGCCCGCATCGCCGCCGTGCGGCGGGCGGTGGCGGGGATCAGCCCGAGCCTCGGCTTCCTCGAACGGCAGCGCGGCATGTTCTCGCAGTTGCGGGTCGCGCCGGACATGGTGGAGGCGCTACGCCGCCAGCACGCCATCTACATGGCCGGCAGCGGCCGCATCAACCTGGCGGGGCTCCAGGCCGCCGATGCCGGCGTCTTCGTTGCGGCGCTGACCGCGGTCGGCGCCATGCCGTCGCGGACGCCGGCGGCCCTGGAGCCAGTCTAGCAGCAACAATCATTGGTTCTGCGCCGATCGGGTGACGATGTCAGGGAGGCGGGCGAGATCGAGGCGGCAGCCTCGTCCAGCCCTACCCGCGTTTGCCGTCACCTCGGTTCGCGCAGCGAAACAGGAGTGGCCAACTTGAACGAGATTCTTCCCAACAGCCTGCGCAGCGGCCCCGATGGACGTGGCCGTTTCGGCAGCTATGGCGGCCGGTTCGTGGCCGAGACGCTGATGCCCAACGTGCTCGAAGTCGAGCAGGCGTACGAATCGGCACGGCACGACCCGGAGTTCGAGGCCGAGTGGCGGCGGCTGCTGAAGGACTACGTGGGCCGGCCCAGCCCGCTATGGTTCGCCGAGCGGCTGACCAAGCATTTCGGGGGCGCGCGCGTCTACTTCAAGCGCGAGGAGCTGAACCACACCGGCGCGCACAAGATCAACGCGGTGCTGGGCCAGATCCTCCTGGCGCGGCGCATGGGCAAGACCCGCATCATCGCCGAGACCGGCGCCGGCCAGCACGGTGTGGCCACCGCCACCGCCTGCGCGCTGTTCGACCTGCCGTGCCTGGTGTTCATGGGCGCCACCGACGTGGCGCGCCAGCAGCCGAACGTGTTCCGCATGAAGCTGCTGGGGGCCGAGATCAACGCCGTGACCTCGGGCGCCGCGACACTCAAGGACGCGATGAACGAGGCGCTGCGCTACTGGGTCGCCAACGTCGAGGACA
>CAXUHK010000037.1:0-14779 GCA_964250775.1 uncultured Acetobacteraceae bacterium
GCCCTGGTCGGCGTCGCCGCCGGGCTGTGCGTGACCGCCATGAGCGAGGTTACGCAGTTGGCGCACCGCGCGCTGTTCCTGCTCGGCCGGCACGAGCGGCTCAGCGGCCAAGTGACGCTGCCCTGGGCGCGGGCGCTGCTGGTGCCGTCGCTGGGCGGCTTGGCGGTGGGCCTGCTGGGCTGGGCGGTGGCGCGCTGGTGGCCGCGCCGCGCCATCGACCCGATCGAGGCCAACGCGCTGTACGGCGGGCGCATGTCGCTCAACGACAGCCTGGTGGTGGTGGGGCAGACGCTGCTGTCGAACTCGGTCGGCGCCTCGGTCGGGCTCGAGGCCGGCTACACCCAGATCGGTTCGGCGCTGGGCTCGCGCATCGGCCGCAGCTTCCGGGTGCGGCGCAACGATTTGCGCCTGCTGGTCGGCTGCGGCGCCGCGGCGGCGATCGGGGCGGCGTTCAACGCGCCGCTGACCGGGGCGTTCTACGCCTTCGAGCTGGTGATCGGCACCTACTCGCTGGCGACCTTGGCGCCGGTGATCGCCGCGTCGCTGGCCGCCGTGCTGGTCGGCCGGGTGCTGAACCCCGACCAGTACGGCTTCGAGCTGCAGGTGCCGACCGCGATCCGGCTGTTCGACTACATGCCGCTGATGGCGCTGGGCGTGGTGTGCGCGCTGGGCGGCATCGCCATCATGCGCGGCGTCACCTTGACCGAGGAGGCGTTCCGCCGCAGCGGCGTGCCGGCCTGGCTGCGCCCGGCGATCGGCGGCCTCGCGGTGGGCGGGCTGGCGCTGATCTCGCCGCAGGTGCTGTCGTCCGGGCACGCCGCGTTGTCGGTCGGCATCGACGCGCCGTACACGCTCAAGCACATCGCGCTGCTGATCGCGCTCAAGGCGGCGGCCTCGGCGATCTCGCTCGGCTCCGGGTTCCGCGGCGGGCTGTTCTTCGCCAGCCTGTTCCTGGGGGCGTTGCTCGGCAAGCTGTTCGCGGGCACGCTGGCGCTGGTGACGACGGCGCACGCCATCCCGCCGGTGGTGTGCGCCCTGGTCGGCATGAGCGGCCTCGCGGTGGCGATCGTGGGCGGGCCGCTCACCATGGCGTTCCTGGCGCTGGAGACCACCGGGTCGCTGCCGGTGACGATCGCCGTGGTCGCCGCCGCCGTGATCTCGGCGATCACCGTGCGCCGCACCTTCGGCTACTCGTTCGCGACCTGGCGCTTCCACCTGCGCGGCGAGGCGATCCGCAGCGCGGTCGACGTCGGCTGGGTGCGCAGCCTCACGGTCGGGCGGATGATGCGGCGTGAGGTGCGCAGCGTGCGCGCCGACATGACGCTGACCAGCTTCCGGCGCGACTTCCCGCTCGGCTCCAACTCGCGCGTGGTGGTGGTCGACGCCGCCGACCGCTACGCCGGCATCGTGCCGGTGGCCGAGGCGCACGCCGTCGACCTCGACCCCGCGACCAAGCTCGGCGAGGTGCTGCACGACGCGCAGAACGTGCTGTTGCCGCAGATGACGGTCAAGGAGGCGATCGAAACGTTCGAGCGTGCCGAAGCCGACGCGTTGGCGGTGGTCGATGCCGCCGACACCCGTAAGGTCATCGGCTTGCTCACCGAGCAGCACGCGCTGCGCCGTTACAGCGAGGAACTGGACCGCCGGCGGCGCGAACTCTCGGGCGAGTAGCTCAGCCGAGCTGGGCCGTGTCGCGGACCACGACGGCGAACAGGTCGCGCAGCCCCGCCAGGCTGGCTTTTTGAAGCACGGCGGCCGGCACGGTGTTGCCACCATCACCGGGAAGGTCGCGGGTCGCGGTCGCGGCAGCAACCACTGTCGGCTGGAAGCCGAGGCTGAACGCGCCGCGTGCGGTCGAACTCACGCACATATGGGTCATGAACCCGGCAAAGACCACGTTCATGATGCCGGCTGCGCGCAAGCGTTGCTCCAGATCGGTCTGCACGAACGCGTTCGGGTAGGTTTTGGTGATAACCGTCTCGCCGTCGCGGGGCGCCACCTCGTCGCTGATCTGGCCGACCGGCGTGGTCAGGTCGTATGGCGACCCCTCGCCGCCATCGTGCCGCACGTGGAACACCGGCGCGCCGGCGTCTCGGGCGCGCGCCAACAATTGCTGCGCCTCGACCAGCGCCGCCTCGACGCCGACCAGCGCCATGACGCCCTCCCGATAGGTGTTCTGGCAGTCGATCAGCACCAGCGCCGAGTCGCGCAGCGTCGGGGCATCGCCGCCGAGCCCGGCCATCTCGCGCAGCGTGAGCGGCGCCATCAGGCGTCACCGCGCGGCAGCGGTCCGCCGGCCCGCAGCGCCGCGTCCTCGTCATCGGAGAACACGCGGCTGCGGGTCAGGAACCGAACCCCTTCCGGCGCCTCCAACGAGAAGCCGCCGCCGCAGCCCGGCACCACGTCGATGGTGAGCTGGGTGTGCTGCCAGTAGTCGAATTGCGACGCGCTGATGTAGAACGGAACGTCGGCGATCTCGCCCAGCTTCACGTCTTGCGGCCCGACCCGGAACTCGTTGCGGGGGAAGCACATCGGCGAGCTGCCGTCGCAGCAGCCCCCCGACTGGTGGAACAGCAACGCGCCGTGCGTCTGCTCGAGGCGGCGGACCACCGCCGCCGCCGCCTCGGTGATCGATACCCGCTCGACCGTCATGGTCTAGAAGAAACCCAGCGCCTTCGGGCTGTAGCTGACCAGCATGTTCTTGGTCTGTTGGTAGTGGTCGAGCATCATCTTGTGGTTCTCGCGCCCGATGCCGCTCGCCTTGTAGCCGCCGAACGCCGCGTGCGCCGGGTACAGGTGGTAGCAGTTGGTCCACACCCGCCCGGCTTGCACCGCGCGGCCGAAGCGGTAGGCGCGGTTGCCGTCGCGGGTCCAGACCCCGGCGCCCAGGCCGTACAGCGTGTCGTTGGCGATCGACAGCGCCTCCTCGTCCGAATCGAACTTCGTGACCGAGAGCACCGGCCCGAAGATCTCTTCCTGGAAGATGCGCATCTTGTTGTGGCCCTCGAACACCGTGGGCTGCACGTAGTAGCCCTCGGCCAGCTCGCCTTCCAGATGCGCCCGCTCGCCGCCGATCAGCACCTTGGCGCCTTCCTGCTTGCCGATGTCCAGGTAGGACAGGATCTTCTCGAGCTGGTCGTTGGACGCCTGCGCCCCGATCATCGTGCTCATGTCGAGCGGGTTGCCCTGCACGATCTTGCCCACGCGCGCGATCGCGCGCTCCATGAAGCGGTCATAGATGCTGGAATGCACCAGGGCACGGCTCGGGCAGGTGCAGACCTCGCCCTGGTTCAGCGCGAACATGGTGAAGCCTTCGAGCGCCTTGTCGAGGAACGCGTCGTCCTCGCTCATCACGTCGGCGAAGAAGATGTTGGGCGACTTGCCGCCCAGCTCCAGCGTCACCGGGATGATGTTGTCCGACGCGTACTGCATGATGAGCCGGCCGGTCGTGGTCTCGCCGGTGAAGGCGATCTTGGCGATGCGCGGGCTCTGCGCCAGCGGCTTGCCGGCCTCGACTCCGAAGCCGGTGACGACGTTGAGCACGCCCGGCGGCAGGATGTCGGCGATCATGTCCATCAGCGCCAGGATGGCGAGCGGCGTCTGCTCGGCTGGCTTGAGCACGACGCAGTTGCCGGCGGCCAGCGCGGGGGCGAGCTTCCACACCGCCATCAGCAGCGGGAAGTTCCACGGGATGATCTGCCCGACCACGCCCAGCGGCTCGTGGAAGTGGTAGGCCACGGTGTCGTGGTCGATCTCCGAACTGGTGCCTTCCTGGGCGCGGATGCAACCGGCGAAGTAGCGGAAATGGTCGACCGCAAGCGGCAGGTCGGCCAGCGTGGTCTCGCGGATCGGCTTGCCGTTGTCGATGGTCTCGATCAACGCCAGCGTCGAGAGGTTCTGCTCGATCTTGTCGGCGATGCGGTTCAGCATCCGCGAGCGGTCGGCGACGGAGGTGTTGCCCCAGGCCTCGCGGGCGGCGTGCGCCGCGTCGAGCGCCAGCTCGATGTCCTCGGCGGTCGAGCGGGCATGGGTGCTGATGGTCTTGCCGGTGACGGGCGAAGGGTTGTCGAAGGTCTGGCCGCGCACCGGCGGCACCCACTTGCCGCCAATCCAGTTGTCGTAGTGCGACCGCAGCGCGATCTGGCTCGACAGGTCCGACAGTGCTTTCTCGACCATCTTCAACTCCCTTTGCAGAACCCTTATCGGGCTTGATGCCGAATACTAGGCCTCTCGCCTAGACCCGGCAAGCGCGTTCCGGTCAGCTTGGATGCGCGGTCAAGTCCACCACCTGCAGGCTGGTGAGGTTGGACACGTAGCGCCCGCCGGCCAAGTCGCCGGGGACGACCAGGCGCATCGCCCCAGCGGTGCCGAGCGGGCCGTGACTGTCGGCATAGGCCACGAGATCGGGCTGGTTGCCGAACGCGGGATCGATCTCGCCCAGCGAGACCAGCGCGCGGTAGCCGTCGCTGCCGGTCGCGACCACGCCGAAGCGCAGCGCGTCGTTCTTGATCGCAGGGTCGGCGAGCAGGCCCGCATCCTGGATCAGCGTCCACAGCGACACGCCCGTGTAGCTGTCGGTGACGCTGCCGGCGCCGGCCAGGAAGCTCACGGTTTCGCTGCTGGACTGGTTCAATGCCGCGAGGCTGACCGGCGTGAAGCTGCCCGGATGCGCCAATGCCCCGGTCAGGTCGAGTTGCGGCGAGACGCCGCCGGCACCCGACGGCCCCGGCTCGGGCAGGCTGCCCACGCGCAGGTCCACGAGGTCGGAGACGTAGCGGCCGCCGGCCTGGTCGCCCGGCACGACGATGCGGGCCAGGCCGTCGCTGCCGGTGGGGCCGAGCTGGCCGGCGGTGTCGGAGTACGCCGCCAGCACCGGCTGGTTGCCGAACTTCGGATCGAGCTCGCCCAGCGAGAAGGCCGCCTGGTAGCCGTCGGCGCCGGTGGCGATGACGTACTTGTCCAGGATGTCGTTCTTGGCCGCGGTCATGTCGACGCCGCCGGCCGTGGTCTGCAGCAGGTTCCACAACGTGCTGCCCGTGTAAGCGTCGCTGACCGGGATGCCGCCCGCCGCGTATGTCGCGGACACCGTCGTGTGCGGTCGCAGCGACGGGAGATTGACGATGCCCGGGCGGGCCACGTCGCCGGTGATGGCGACGGGTGAGAATGCCAGCCCGAACGGCGCCAGTGCCACGCTGAGCTTCTGCTCGGCCGGGTAGAGCTGCTCGAACAGGCTGAGGTCGCCCGGAAGCTGGTTCATCCGCTTTCCCGCCCGCTATGTCCGTGCCGCTATAACGATCCTGTCGCGGCGAAATGTCCAGATGCGCCGCGCCGTAGACGCTGGCCCGCGAATGGGTCAACAGTCCCTTGGAACACCGGTGTTCGCGCACTGCACGGTGCGGAAAAACAGGAGGGAATGGTGGCGGAACTTGCTGATCTCGGCGTGACCGGGCTGGCCACGATGGGTGCCAACCTCGCGCGTAACGCCGCCCGCAACGGCTTCCGCGTGGCGCTGCACAACCGCAGCAACGAGAAGACCGAGCGCCTGCTGCACGACCATGGCAACGAGGGCCGGTTCGTCGCCGCGAGCAACATCGCCGAGTTCGTGGCCAGCCTCGCCAAGCCGCGCGTGGTGCTGATCATGGTCACGGCGGCCACGCGGGGCGACGACGGGAGCGCCGAGCGGGGGCAGCCCCGGGCGCCGGGCGACAGCGTCGTTGACGGCGGCAACTCGCTGTTCGAAGACACGCGCCGGCGCGAGGCGATGCTGTCCCGGCGCGGGCTGCGCTTCGTCGGCATGGGCGTCTCCGGCGGCGAGGAAGGGGCGCTGCTCGGCCCCAGCATGATGCCGGGCGGCGCCCAGGAAGCCTGGGACCGGGTGGCCCCGATGTTCACCAAGATGGCGGTGAGCGTGGACGGCGTGCCGTGCTGCGCGCTGATGGGGCCGGACGGGGCCGGCCACTACGTCAAGATGGTGCATAACGGCATCGAGTACGCCGACATGCAGCTCATCACCGAGGCCTACGACCTGATGCGCACGGTGTATGGCCGCAGCGCCCGCGAGATCAGCCGGGTGTTCGCCGGCTGGAAGACCGGCGACCTCGATTCCTACCTGATCGAGATCACCGCCAACGTGCTGGCCAAGCAGGACCCCGACAGCAGCGCCGCCCTGGTCGACATGATCGTCGACGAGGCCGAGCAGAAGGGCACCGGGCGCTGGACCGCGCAATCGGCCCTCGACCTCGGCGTGCCGATCACCGTCATCACCGAGGCGGTGTTCGCGCGCGCCCTGTCCGGCCGCCCCAAGCAGCGCCAGGCGGCGGAGGCGGCGCTGGGCGGCCTGCGCGGCGGCTCCCGCGATGCCGGCCAGGCCGAGATCGACAAGATCCGCGACGCGCTCTACGCCTCCAAGATCGTCGCCTACGCGCAGGGATTCGAGCAGTTGGCGGTCGCCTCCGAGCAGTTCGGCTGGAAGCTCCACCTCGGCACCATCGCGACCATCTGGCGCGGCGGCTGCATCATCCGGGCGGCGTTCCTCGACCGCATCCGCGAGGGCTACGAGGCGCATCCCGACGCGCCCAGCCTGCTGCTGCAGGACTATTTCCGCGACGCCGTGCTGCGCGCTGAACAGGCCTGGCGCGACGTGGTGGTGCTGGCGGTGCAGCACGGCGTCGCGGTGCCGGCGTTCGCCTCGTCGCTGGCGTACTACGACGGTCTGCGCCGGGCGCGCGGGCCGTCCAACCTGCTGCAGGGCCTGCGCGACTATTTCGGCGCCCACACCTACCGGCGCATCGACAAGGCGGGCAGCTTCCACGTCCGCTGGTCCCAGGACGGCAGCGAGATCCAGATGTAGCGCGGCGCTGGCACGTGGCTTGCTGCGCTGCACACGAACCTCCGGCCGCGGGCGGGGGTTCGTGTGCAACCGCGCGACCAAAAGGCCCCGTGCATGGCAACCCTGCGACAAGCCCTGAAGTCGGGCCATCCGCCGACACTGTTCGCCGCCTTCCTCTACTTCGATTTCTGCTTCTCGGTCTGGGTGCTGAACGGGGCCATGGGGCCGTTCCTGACCCAGGGCTTCCACCTGACGCCGGTGCAGACCGGCCTGATGGTGTCGATCCCGACGCTGGCCGGCGCCCTGATGCGCTTCCCGCTCGGCGTGCTGTCGCAATACATCGGCCGCAAGAACGCCGCCATCGTCGAGATGGGCCTGATCATCGTGGCGATGATCTACGGCTACCTGTTCGTCGAGACCTACCACGACGTGCTCGCCATGGGCGTCCTGCTCGGCATCGCCGGGGCGTCGTTCGGGGTGGCGCTGTCGCTCGGCGCCGGCTGGTTCCCGCAGGAGCACAAGGGCCTGGCCATGGGCATCGCCGGCGCCGGCAACGCCGGGACGGTGGTGGCGCTGCTGGTGGCGCCGCCGGTGGCGCAGGCCTATGGCTGGCACGCGGTCTACGGCTGGACCGCGGTGGTCATGCTGATCCCGCTGGCGGTGATGGTGTTCATGGCCAAGGAGCCGCCCGACATCCAGCACCAGAGCCTGCGCGAGCACCTGGCGCCGTTGCGCGAGTTCGACGGCTGGGCGTTCAGCCTGATCTACGTCGTGACCTTCGGCGGCTTCATCGGCCTGTCCACCTTCCTGCCGTCGTTCTTCTTCAGCGAGTTCGGCGTCACCAAGGTCGAGGCGTCCTGGCTGACCATGCTGGCGGCGATCATGGGTTCCGGCATCCGCGCCGTGGGCGGCTATTGGGCCGACCGGGTCGGCGGCATCGCGGCCTTGGCGGTGGTGCTGCTGGCGGTGATCGGCACCTTCACGCTGCTATCGGCGCAGCCGTCGCTGGTCTTGACCACGATCCTGTTCATGGCCTGCTTCGCGGCGCTGGGCGCCGGCAACGGCGCGCTGTTCCAGTTGGTGCCGCTGCGCTGGCCGATGAGCACCGCCGTCGCCGGTTCGATGATCGGCGAGATCGGCGCCCTGGGCGGCGCCATCCTGCCGAACGCGATGGGCTTCTCCAAGAGCCTGACCGGCACGTTCGCCTGGGGCTTCCTGTTCTACGCGGCATTCTCCGCCTTGGTGCTCGGCGGCCTGATGCTGTTCCAGCGCAAGTGGACCCGCACCTGGGTCGGGCGCTGGGGACGGGCGCAAACCGCAAGGCGGGAAGCGGCACTGTTGCCCGACGGCCAGCTGGCGTCGGATTGACCGGCGCCGAGCCACACGGGTCGAGAAACGTTTCGCGGCAAGATGCATCGCGGGCGGCAGGATTGCCTAATCTCAGTGCAGATGCCGAATTTCTATGGGCGAGCCACTTGCCGGAGGCGGCGTGAGCAAGGTAACTGCGCCCAATATGACGGCGACCGACACGCATTGCCCGTATTGTGCCCTGCAATGCGGCATGACGCTGACCAACGATGGGGAGCGTTGGACCGTGACCGCCCGCGACTTTCCCACCAACAAGGGCGAACTGTGCAAGAAAGGCTGGACCGCGGGGTCGCTGCTGCACGCGCCGGAGCGGCTGACCACCGCGTTGGTACGTGACCATAAGGGCGGCAAGCTGCGGCCGGCCAGCGTCGAGGAAGCGCTGGACCGCGCGGCCTCAGGCTTCAAGCGCGCGCAGGAGGCGCATGGGCGCGACGCCGTGGCGGTGTTCGGCGGCGGCGGGTTGACCAACGAGAAGGCCTACCTGCTCGGCAAGTTCGCCCGCGTGGCGCTCGGCACCGCCAACATCGACTACAACGGCCGGTTCTGCATGGGCTCCGGCGCCAACGGCAACTTGCGCG
Organism: uncultured Acetobacteraceae bacterium; assembly: GCA_964250775.1. Lineage (GTDB taxonomy): Bacteria > Pseudomonadota > Alphaproteobacteria > Acetobacterales > Acetobacteraceae > CAVRQM01. The sequence continues at coordinate 8,776 of CAXUHK010000037.1, forward strand.
CCTTCGGTCTCGACCGTGGCCTGCCGTTCCCGCTGGCCGACATCCCCGGCGCCGAGGCGGTGCTGATCGCGGGCGGCAACCCGGCCGAGACGATGCCGCCGATCATGCAGTACTTCGAGGCGCAGCGGCGGCGCGGCGGCACGCTGATCGTGGCCGACCCGCGCCGCACCGCCACCGCCAAGCTGGCCGACATGCACCTGCAGCTCGCCCCCGGCACCGACGCGGCGCTGGCCAACGGCCTGCTGCACGTGGCGATCCGCGACAAGCTGCTCGACGAGGCGTTCATCAAGACCCGCACCAACGGCTTCCAGGCGGTGCGCCGCGTGTGCGCCTCGTTCTGGCCCGACAGGGTGGAGCGCATCACCGGCATCCCGGCGGGACAGGTCGAACGCGCGGCGCACGTCATGGGCGAGGCCGCGACCGCCATGGTGCTGTCGGCGCGCGGCACCGAGCAGCAGAGCCACGGCACCGACAACGTGCAGGCGTTCATCAACCTGCTGCTGGCCTTGGGCAAGGCCGGCAAGGTCTCGTGCGGCTACGGCTGCCTGACCGGCCAGGGCAACGGCCAGGGCGGGCGCGAGCACGGCCAGAAGGCCGACCAGTTGCCCGGCTACCGCCCGCTGGCCGATCCCGCGCACCGTGCCGCCGTGGCGAAGGTGTGGCAGGTCGACCCCGATAGCCTGCCCGCCCCCGGCCCCAGCGCCTGCGAGCTGCTGGACGGGATGGGCGGCGACGTGCGGGCGCTGCTGGTGATGGCGTCCAACATCGTGGTCTCGGCGCCGGACGCGGGGCGAGTGCGGCGCGGGCTCGACCGGCTCGACTTGCTCGTGGTCGCCGACATGTTCCTGTCCGAGACCGCGCAGTTGGCCGACATCGTGCTGCCGGTCACGCAATGGGCCGAGGAGGACGGCACCATGACCAACCTCGAGGGCCGGGTGCTGCGGCGCCGCCGCGCCGCCCAGCCGCCGCCTGGCGTGCGCAGCGACACCGAGATCATGCACGGGCTGGCGCGCCGGCTGGGCTGCGCCGCCACCTTCGACCGCGAGCCCGGCGACGTGTTCGAGGAACTGCGCCGCGCCAGCGCCGGAGGCGCCGCCGACTACTCCGGCATCAGCTACGCGCGCATCGCCGCCGAGGACGGGGTGTTCTGGCCCTGCCCGTCCGACGCGCACGCCGGCACGAAGCGGCTGTTCCTCGATCGTTTCGCGACCGAGGACGGGCGCGCCCGCTTCCATCCGGTGGCGTTCCACGGCACCGCCGAGCAGCCCGACGCCGAGTTCCCCTACGTGCTGACCACCGGCCGGGTGCTGGCGCAGTACCAGACCGGCGCGCAGACCCGCCACGTGCCTTCGCTGCGTGCCGCCGAGCCGCATGGCTTCGTCGAGATCCACGCCGACACCGCGCGGGGGCTGCGCATCGCCGACGGCGACGAGGTTCGCCTCACCACAAGGCGCGGCGAGGCCGTGGTGCGCGCGCGGCTCAGCCGCGACATCCGCCTGGACGTGCTGTTCGCGCCGTTCCACTGGGGCGGCCAAGCCACGATCAACCTGCTGACCAACCCGGCGCTCGACCCGATCTCGAAGATCCCGGAGTTCAAGGCGTGCGCGGTGCGCGCCGAGCGGATCGCGCCGCCAGCGTCGCCCGCCACGCCCAACGCCGTCCCGCAGCCCGAACCAGCCGAGGTTCCATGATCGATTCCACGCCGCGCTTCCTGAACGGCGCGTTCGCCTTCACCGGCGAGGGCTACGACAAGCCGAGCCTGCTGGATTCGACGCTGGTCTACGTCGTGCCGCGCGACCGGCGGGCGCAGATGATCTACCTGCGCGCCGGCAATTCGAGCGGCGAGCTGGTGGCGCTGACGCTGATGCAGAACGACCAAGTGGCGCGCATCTTCCCGGTCGGCGCCCGCGCCAGCGTGCACGTGCCGCTGGCCGTGGTCGAGGACCTGCAGCCGGACACGCGGATCGAGGTGTTCTGCTCCGCCGCGGCGGGCACCCGCGGGACCATCGTGCTCGACGTCGGCATCCTGGAAATCTGAGCGCGGAACATACCATGAAGCAGCAACTGGTGGTCATCGGCAACGGCATGGCCGGCGCGCGGGCGGTCGAGGAGGTGCTCGCCCTCGGCGGCGCCGACCAATTCGAGATCACGATGTTCGGCGACGAGCCGTACGGCAACTACAACCGCATCATGCTCTCCAACATCCTGAGCGGCATCCAGGACGCGAGCGAGATCTTCATCAACCCGCTTGCCTGGTACGAGGAGAACGACGTCACGCTGCACGCCGGCAGCCGGGTGACGCGGATCGACCGCGCCGCGCGCCGGGTGCGGGCCGCCAACGGCGTCACAGCGGGCTACGACAAGCTGCTGATCGCCACCGGCAGCCGCGCCCTGATCCCGCCGATCGACGGCGCCCGCGACGCCCATGGCCAGTTGCGCGCGGGCGTGTTCGGCTTCCGCACCATCGACGACTGCAACGGCATCATGGCGACCGCGAAGCGCAGCAAGCGCGCGGCGGTGATCGGCGGCGGCCTGCTCGGCCTGGAGGCGGCGCGCGGGCTGATGAACCATGGCTGCGAGGTGCATGTGATCCACCTCGGCCAGCACTTGATGAACGCGCAGCTCGACCAGACCGGCGGCGCGATCCTGGCTGCCACCATGGGGAGGATGGGCGTCACCATCCATCTCGGCAAATCCACCGCCGAAATCCTCGGCGAGGACAGGGTAGCCGGCATCCGGTTCAAGGACGGCTCGACGCTCGATTGCGACATGGTCGTGATCTCGGCCGGGATAAAGCCGAACGCCGAGATCGGCCACGGCGCCGGCCTCACCGTCGAGCGGGCGATCGTGGTCGACAACCACATGCGCTCGGTCGATGACACCCACGTCTATGTGGTCGGCGAATGCGCGCAGCACCGTGGCAAGGTCTACGGCCTGGTGGCGCCGCTATGGGACCAGGCGCGCGTGTTCGCCGAGCACGTCACGGGCCGGAACACCGCGGCCGCCTATCACGGCTCCAAGCTCGCGACCAAGCTCAAGGTGATGGGCGTGGAATTGGCCTCCATGGGAATCACAGAAGCCGTCGAGGAGCGCGACGAGGTGATCCAGTTCACCGAGGCCAAGCGAGGCATCTACAAGAAGCTGATCGTGCGCGATGGCCGCCTGGTCGGCGGCATCCTGATGGGCGACATCGGCAAGGCCGCCTACCTGATGCAGGCGTTCGACCGCGACAGCCCGCTGCCGGAGGAGCGGCTGGGCCTGCTGTTCGACCTCGGCACGCCGCCACAGAAGGTGACGCTCGACGAAATGCCGGCCACGACGCAGGTGTGCAACTGCAACGGCGTCACCAAGGCCGCGATCGGCGCCTGTGTCGAGGCTGGCCGGCGCACGCCCAAGGCGGTGATGGCCGCGACCCGCGCCGGCATGGGCTGCGGCTCGTGCAAGGGGCTGGTGCAGGAGGTCGTCGAGTGGTTCTGCGGCGGCGAGGTCGAGGAGGACCCGTCGATGCACTACTACGTGCCGTGCATCCCGATGGCCAAGCCGGAGCTGGTGCGCGCCGTTCGCGAGCTGAACCTCAAGTCGGTCTCCAGCGTGTTCGCGGCACTCGCCTCGGATAGCAAGCCGGATGCCGCGAGCAAGCCGGCGCTGGCGTCGCTGCTCATCACCCTCTGGGACGACCAATACGAGGACGAGCGCGACGCGCGCTTCATCAACGACCGCGTCCACGCCAACATCCAGAAGGATTCGACCTTCTCGGTGGTGCCGGAGATGCCGGGCGGCGTCACCACGCCGCGGGACCTGATCCGCATCGCCGAGGTCGCGATCAAGTACGACGTGCCGCTGGTGAAGCTCACCGGCGGGCAGCGCATCGACCTGGTGGGCATCACCAAGGAGGACTTGCCGAAGGTCTGGGCCGACCTCGACATGCCGGCGGGCTGGGCCTGGGGCAAGAGCTACCGCACCTGCAAGAGCTGCATCGGCACCGACTATTGCCGCTTCGGCCTGGGCGACAGCATGGGCTTGGCCAAGAAGATCGAAGCCAAGTTCAGGGGCATCGACACGCCGGGCAAGTTGAAGCTGGCCACCGCCGGCTGCCCGCGCAACTGCTCCGAGGCGATGGTGAAGGACATCGGCGCGGTCGCCATCGGCAACGACAAATGGGAAATCTACGTGGGCGGCGCGGCCGGCTCGGCGGTGCGCAAGGGCGACGTGCTATGCACCGTCGACGGCGAGGACGCGGTGCTGCGGATCACCGGCCGGTTCACCCAATACTACCGCGAGCACGCGAAGTACAAAGAGCGCACTCACAGCTTCATCGAACGGGTCGGGATCGACCGCGTCCGCGCCGTGGTAGTCGACGACAGCGACGGCGTCGCGGCGGCGCTCGACGCGGCGGTCGACGCGTCCTGCGCTTCGGTCCGCGACCCGTGGCAGGAGCGCGCGGCGCCCAAGACCGCCAACCAGTTCGCCTCGCTCATCCCGGCGGAGGCCTGAGATGGAACGGGCCGTGGCGCACCTGTCGCAGATCCCCGCCGGCGAGGGCCGCACCTTCGCGCTGGGCACGTTGCGCATCGCCGTGTTCCACGGCCGCGACGGCGCGGTGTTCGCGACCCAGGCGGAGTGCCCGCACCGCGGCGGCCCGCTGGCGGACGGGCTGACCGATGGCCGATCGGTTGTCTGCCCGTTGCACGACAGGGTCTACGACCTGCGCAGCGGCGCCGCCGTCGTGGGCGAATGCGACATCCGGGTCTATCCGACGCGCTGCGACGAGCGGGGAACGATCCTGGTGGTCAGCGGCTGACAGGGCTGCCGGCGGCGGCGGCCGGCCGGGCCGCGCGCCGCCAGCGGCGCCTCAGGAACCGGCGAGGCCTCCGGTCCGCTCAAGCGTCCGCCCGGTGCGGCGAGCGCGGCACGATCGCGGGAGTCAGCGGCTGAACCCGGCCGGCGTCGGCACGCATCACCTGCCCGCGCCACACGACCCGGCCACCGAGATAGCTGGCCGCGACCTGGCAGACCGACAGGCATTCGCGCAGCGGCAGCAGCCAGACCGGGACGGCATGGCCCGCCCGCGGGGCCAGCAGCGCCCGGTCGGTGCTGCGGGCCGCGATGGCCCGTATCGCCCAGGCTGCCGCGAACAGGCTCGTCGACCAGGCGCAGCCTCCGCTCAGCAGCAGCGCGGCGCCGGCCCAGAACAGCGGGAACTGCACCGCGGAGAGCGCGAACAGCACCGGCTCCAGGGCGCGTATGGTGCGCGACCAGCGCAGCTCGTGCTGCCAAAGCGTGCGCAGCGACCGCTCCGCCACCGCCGTCATCGGAACGGTGTCCGCGAGCCCGATGCCGAGCCCGAGGCCCAGCACCCGCCGGCCGAGAACGGCGTCGTCGGCCAGATGGCCGACCAGCGCGACGAAGCCGCCGACCCGCGCGAGGGTCTCGCGGCGCAGCGCCATCGTCATGCCAAGGCAGTCCTCGCGACCCAACGCCCGCGCCAGCAACGCGCCGGGCAGGAAGGAGTGGCTGATCATCGTGGCGCCCAGCCGCGCCGCCAGCCCGCGCGCCGTGGGCAGGCCGAGGCAGACGGTGGTCACCAACCCGATCCCCGGCGCCTCCATCGCGGCCACGATGCGCTCGAGGTAGTCGGAGGCGACGTGCAGGTCGCTGTCGGAGATGACGAGCACCTCGTGCCGGGCCGCTTCCATCATGTTCATCAGGTTGCTGACCTTGCGGTTCGCGCCGTAGGCGGCGGCGTCGGTCACGACCACCATGTCGCAGGCCGGAAAGCGCCTGCGCAGCCGGCCCACCACCAGCAGCGCCGGGTCGTGCGCGTGGCGGGGGGCCGAAACGCCCGGGCCCTCCGGGGAGGTCTGGCGGCACCCCGCGGCCCGCGCCGCGCCCGACGGCGCCCGCGTGGCCCTGGTGGCCTCCGGTGACGCCGGGATCTACGGGATGGCCTCGCTGGCGTTGACCACCGCCGCGGCGCTGCCGCCGGCTCAGCGCCCGTCAGTGC
>CAXUHK010000037.1:14789-27950 GCA_964250775.1 uncultured Acetobacteraceae bacterium
GCAGCGGCTCGTCGCCGCACAGCGGCTTCAGCACGGTGACAGCCGGGCGATGTCGCGCGAGCTGCGGCGTCCGGCCGGCGAATCGCCGCACCGCCATTGCGCCGGCGACCACGGCCAGCAGCCCGCACCCGGTCAGCAGTGCCGCCAGCCCGGCGAGCAGGTCGAGCACGCCCATCACCGCGACTCACGCCACAGCGCCAGGCCGATCAGGCCGACCAGGGTTTCCCGAACGCGCTTGACCAGCGACAGCGACAGCGCCGGCAGCGTCGGCAGGCCGACGGCGGCGGCGGCCAGCATGAAGCCGCCTTCCTGCGCGCCCAGCGCCGCCGGGATCGCGAAGCCGGCGCTGCGGCCCGCCATGCCGAGGCTCTCGACCGTGAACGCCTGCAGCGAAGTGACCGGGACGCCGAGTGCGCGCAGGGTCGCCCAGGTCTCGATGCTGCCCAGCGCCCAGGCGAGCAGGTGCAGCGCCACGCCACGCAGCAGCATCGGGCTGGGCTGGCGGTAGAAGGCGAGCGCCGCCGCGTGCAGCCCGTCGAGCGACGCCCCGGCCAGCGCCGGCCAGCGCCGCGCCATGCCGCGCAGCAGCGCCTCCAGCGCGCGCAGCGCCCCGAAGCGCTGCGCCAGGACCAGCCCCGCCGTCGCCGCGACGCCGGCCAATGCCACGCCGGCCCAGGGCGCCGCGTCGGATGATTGCCAAACCGCCGACTGCCAGGCCAGCGCGCACAGACCCAACGCCAGGAAAGCGATCTGGGTCAGCAGCTCGAACGTGACGTCGACGATCACGCTCGCCGCCGCCTGGATGGGAGGCACGCCAGCACGGCCGAGCAGCCTCGCGCCCACGATCTCGCCGCCGACCTGCGCCACCGGCAGCAACGAATCGATGCCCTCGCGGACGATGCGCAGCCGATAGAACGTGCCGAGGCTGGGCCGGCCGGCCGCGAACAGGCTGCGCCACGCCGCGCCGGCCAGCAGCAACTGCCCCAGATGCAGGCAGACGAGACCCGGAACCACCCACAGCGCCCGCAGCAGCCCGTGACCGACCCTGGCGAAATCGTGGCGGACGGACGCGGCGCCCAGAAACACGCCGCCGAGCGCCAGGGCGGCAACCCCGAGCGACCATGCGAGCGTGGATGGCGGCCAAAATCCCTTGTCAGGACCGGGCACTAGGCGACCCTGGCCGCATCGGGCCGGCGGCACCCCGGCCTCGCCGACACCAGGCCATGCCAGCATTGATCTTGTTGTTTCCGGAAGGGTGCGGCGGCGTAAATAACACGTTGGGTAAACGTATCCGCGATGTCCGCCGCCAAGACAACCCTCGTATGACCTAATCCAAGTGGATAGATCTTCGGATCAGCCCAAATCATTCCATACCCGCAACATGGCCTGGTTTTTGCAGATACTCGGACGAGATCGTCATTTTGCGGAGAAGTCGTAACGATGCTGGTCAATCGACGTGCCGCGCTGAAGGCAATGCTGCTGGCGACCGGCGGCACGCTCGCGGCGCCGGCCATCATGCGCCACGCGGCGCTCGGCGCCGACCCGATAAAGGTCGTGGGCATCCACGACGCCTCCGGCGGGCTCGACATCTACGGCAAGCCGATGATCGCCTGCCTCGACTTCGCGGTGTCGGAGGCCAACGCCGCCGGCGGTCTGCTCGGGCGCGAGGTCCAGCTCATCAACTACGACCCGCAATCAAACATCCAGCTGTACACCCAGTTCGCCATCCAGGCGGCGACGCGTGATCGCGCCGCGGTGGTCCATGCCGGCATCACCTCGGCGTCGCGCGAGGCAATCCGGCCGATCCTGCACCGCTTCAACACGCTATACTTCTACAACACCCAGTACGAAGGCGGCGTGTGCGACCGCAACACCTTCTGCTGCGGCTCGACCCCGGCGCAGAACGTCAACAAGCTGGTGCCCTACGTGACCCAGAAATGGGGCAAGAAGGTCTACATTGTTGCCGCCGACTACAATTACGGCCAGATCACGAGCAAGTGGATCACCAAATACACCCGCGACGCCGGCGGGCAGGTGCTGGCCGTCGACTTCTTCCCGCTCGACGTGACCAATTTCGGGCCGGCGATCAGCAAGATCCAAGCGGCCAAGCCGGACGTGGTGATCTCCGCCCTGGTCGGCGGCGCGCACGTCTCGTTCTACCGGCAATGGGCGGCATCGGGCATGAAGGCGCAGATCCCGATGGCCTCGACCACGCTGGGCGGCGGCAACGAGAGCCTGCTGCTGTCGCCCGAGGAGGGCGACGGCATCGTCTCGGCGTTCAGCTACTTCCAAGAGATCGACAACCCGCTGAACAAGGCGTTCCTGGACAAGTTCCACGCCAAGCTGGGACCGGGCGCTCCCTATCTCGGGGCAGAGCTGGCGATGCGCACCTATGTCGGCTTCCATCTCTGGGCCGAGGGCGTCAAGCGCGCGAAATCGGTCGAGCGCATGGCGGTGATCAAGGCGCTGGAGGGCGGCATCGCGCTCGACACCCCGGCGGGCAGGACGGTGCTCGACCCCAAGACCCACCACACCACCGTCGACGTGTTCCTGGCCGAGGTCGCGAACCACGGCTTCAAGGTGATCCAGAGCTTCCCGCAACAGCCGCCGCTCGACACCGCCTCGGTGTGCGACCTCGCCGCGCACCCGACCGAGAACAAGCAGTACGTGGTCGACGTCAGGATGTGAGGCGTTGGACTACGCGGCCGTCGTCGGGCTGCAAATCGCGACCGGCGTGGCCACGCTGGTGATCGTGAGCCTGGGCCTCGCGGTGGTGTTCGGCATGATGCGGGTCATCAACCTGGCGCATGGCGAGTTCCTGATGCTGGGCGGCTACGCCGCGGTGCTGGCGTATGGCCACGGCGTCAACGTCTGGCTGGCGATCCTGGTGGTGCCGCCGCTGGTCGTAGGGTTGGTCGGCGTCGTGGTGGAGCGGCTGCTGATCCGCAACCTGTATGGCCGCATGATCGACACCATGCTGGCGACCTGGGGCCTGTCGCTGGCGCTGATCGGCCTGGTCAGCATGACGCTGGGCAACTCGGTCAGCGGCTTCTCGGCCCCGCTCGGCAGCATCGCCATCGGACGTTTCCACGTCGCGGTCTACGATCTGTTTCTCGTGCTGGCGGCGGCGGCGCTGTCGGGCGGCATCTGGGCGGTGCTGCGCTTCACCACCGCGGGCCTGATCGCGCGCGGCACGATGCAGAACCCGGCGATGGCCGCGGCCCTCGGCGTGGCGCCGGAGCGGGTCTACGCCGCGACGTTCGCCGCCGGGGCCGCGTTGTCCGGGCTGGCCGGCGGCCTGATCGCGCCGCTGTCCGGCGTGGTGCCGACCATGGGCACCGCCTACATCGCCAAGGCGTTCATCACCGTCATCACCGGCGGCGCCGCCATGCTGGCCGGGACGCTGAGCGCCTCGGTGCTGCTGGGCAGCGTCTGGACGGTGGGCAGCTTCCTGACCACGCCGGTGTTCGGCGAGGTGGCGCTGCTGCTGGTGGCGATCGTGCTGCTGCGGCTGCTGCCGCGCGGCATCACCGGGCGCTTCCTGCGGCGGGCGCTGTGAAGGCCACGCTGCTGCAGATCGCCGCCGCCTGCGCGCTGGCGGCACTCGCCGCGACCGTGCTGCCGCGCACTCTGGAACTGTTCGCGCTGATCAATGCCACGGTGTTCGTGAGCCTGTCGGTGCTCGCCCTGAGCCTCGGTATGATCTGGGGCTTCGGCGGCATCCTGTGCTTCGGGCAGACCACGTTCTTCGGCCTCGGCGCCTACGCCTACGCGGTGAGCGCGCTCAATTTCGGCGACACCACCTGGGCGGTGCCGGTGGCGCTCGCGGCACCGACGCTGGTGGCGGCGGCACTCGGCTACCTGATGTTCTTCGGCCGCGTCAGCGACGTCTACATGGGCGTCATCACGCTGACGGTGACGCTGATCCTGTTCGCCTTCGCCAACTCGACCGCGGGCGACCAGTGGACCATCGGCAACGCGGCGCTCGGCGGCTTCAACGGGATGCCGAACACGCCGCCGCTGAACCTGCCTTTCCACCCGGACGTGCCGCTGGAGCCGGCGCAGGTGTTCGCCGTCGCCGCGGCCTGCCTCGCCGGCTGCTACGCGGTGGCGAAGCTGGTGCTGCTGACCCGGTTCGGCCGCGTCGCCGTGGCGATCCGCGAGAACGAGCTGCGCGCCGAGCTGCTCGGCTACGACGTGCGGCTGCACAAGCTGGGGATGTTCGCGCTGGGCGGCGCGATGGCGGGGCTGGCCGGCATCCTGTTCGCCAACTGCGTGTTCGTGAGCCCGACCCTGTTCTCGCTGTCGTACGCGGGGCAGGTCATCATCTGGGTGTTGGTCGGCGGTCTCGGCACGCTGGTCGGCCCGGTGGTCGGCTGCATGTTGGTGCAGGCGTTGACCACCTACGCCGGGACGCTCTCCTCGGTCGATCCGAACCTGGTCCTGGGCGTGGTGCTGATGCTGGCGGTGCTCGGCGTGCCGCAGGGGCTGCTGCCGACCGCCTGGACGGCGCTGCGCAGGCTCAGGCGCGCCCCGGCATGACCGCGCTGCTGTGGACCGAGGAGCTGACCATGCGCTTCGGCGGCGTGGTCGCGGTCGACCGCGTCTCGCTGTCGGTCGAGGAAGGCGAGCTGCGCTGCCTAATCGGCCCCAACGGCGCCGGCAAGAGCACGTTCTTCAAGTGCCTGACCGGCCAGTTGCAACCGACCTCCGGGCGCATCTTCTGGCGCGGCACCGACGTCACCGGCTACGACAGCCACGCCATCGCGCGCCTCGGCGTCGGCATCAAGACGCAGGTGCCGTCGCTGTTCGACGGCCTCGACGTGCGCGAGGGCGTGGTGCTGGCCTTGCGCCGCCGGCACGGCGAGCGCCACGCCCGCGCGCGCGCCGACACGGTGCTGCGGCGGCTCGGCATCGCGCACCTGGCGACGCGCCGGGTCGGCCTGTTGGCGCACGGGCAGCGGCAACTGGTCGAGCTGGCGATGGTGGTCGCACCCGAACCCGAACTCGTCATCCTCGACGAGCCGACCGCCGGCATGAGTGCGGACGAGACGCTGGCGGCGGTCGAGGTGATCCGCACGCTGAACCGCAGCCACGCCATCGTCGTGGTCGAACACGACATGCAGTTCATCCGCGCCATCGCGAGCCAGGTCACGGTGTTCCACCAGGGCCGCGTGCTGATCGAGGACGCCGCCGGCACGGTGTTCGCCGATCCCCGGGTGCGCGACGTCTATCTCGGCAAGGTGGCGGCGTGATCGCGGTCGAACGCCTCGTGACCGGCTACGGCCGCATCGGCGTGCTCGACGGCGTCAGCCTCGCGGTCGCGGCCGGTGAGTGCGTCGGCATATTGGGCCATAACGGCATGGGCAAGTCGACGCTGCTGAAGGCGATCGCCGGGCTGCTGCCGATCTGGTCCGGCAGCGTCCGCTTCGCCGGCCGCGAGGTCGGCCGCGAGGCGGCGCACCTGCGCGCCCGCGCCGGCATCGGCAGCGTGCCGCAGGGGCGCCAGATCTTCCCTACCCTTTCGGTGCGCGAGAACCTGCACTTCGCGGCCGTCGCCAAGGGGCTGGACCGCGCGCGGGCGGAAGCCGAGGCGCTGGCCGAGTTCCCCGAGCTGGCCCGCCTGCTCGACCGGTTGGGCGGCGGGCTGTCGGGCGGCGAGCAGCAATTGCTGGCGCTGGCCCGCGCGCTGTGCGGCCGGCCCACGCTGCTGCTGCTGGACGAGCCGACCGAGGGCATCCAGCCATCCATCGTGCAGGCGATGGTCGAGCGCATCGGCGAGCTGCGGCGCCGGCGCGGCATCGCCGTGCTGCTGGTCGAGCAGAACCTCGACTTCATCCGCGGCCTCGCCGACCGGGTGCTGCTGATCCATCGCGGCCGCATCGGCCGCGAGCTGACCGGCGAGGCGGTGCGCGACCGCTCGCTCGAGGACGCGTTCATCGGCGCCTGACGCGCCGCACAGAGGAGGCCAGCATGACGACAGGGTCCGTGAAGATGCCGACCGAGGCGCAGTTGCGCGCGGTCGCCGCCGATCTCGGCATGGCATTCGACGACACCCAGATCGCGGCGCACCTGGCGGCGTTCACCGCCAACATCGCGGCCTACAACATCGTCGACCGGATGGCGGACGAGAAGCCCGCAGTGACCTGGCCGCGCACGCCCGGCGCGCGCCCGCCCGCCGAGGAGAACGCGCACGGCGCCTGGTACGTGAAATCAGTGGTCAAGGGTGCGGCGAGCGGCAAGCTCGAAGGCAAGAGCGTGGCGCTCAAGGACAACATCTGCCTGGCCGGCGTGCCGATGATGAACGGCGCCGCCACCATGCAGGGCTACGTGCCGGACGTCGACGCCACCGTGGCGCAGCGCATCCTGGACGCCGGCGGCACCATCATGGGCAAGGCGGTGTGCGAGTACTTCTGCTTCTCCGGCGGCAGCCACACCAGCGCCACCGGCCCGGTCCACAACCCGCACCGCGTGGGCACTTCGGCCGGCGGCTCGTCGTCCGGCAGCGCCTGCCTGGTGGCGCTGGGCGAGGTCGACATGGCGCTGGGCGGCGACCAGGGCGGCTCGATCCGGATGCCCTCGGCCTATTGCGGCACCTACGGCATGAAGCCGACGCATGGCCTGGTGCCGTACACCGGCATCATGCCGATCGAGCTGACCATCGACCACACCGGCCCGATCACCGCCAATGTCGCCGACAACGCGCTGCTGCTGGAGGTGCTGGCCGGCCCGGACGGCCTCGACCCCCGGCAATACGGCGGCGAGTCGCAGCCATATCGCGAGTCGCTGCGCAAGGGCGCCGCCGGGCTTCGCATCGCGGTGGTCGAGGAGGGTTTCGGCTGGCCGCAATCGATGCCGCAGGTCGACGAGGCGGTGAGGCTGGCGGCCGAGCGGTTCCGCAAGCTGGGCGCGGTGGTCGACACCGTTTCGGTCCCGCTGCACCGCATGGGGGCGGCGATCTGGCTGCCGGTCGCGGCCGAGGGCGCCACGATGCAGATGATGCTGGGCAACGGCTTCGGCTTCAACTGGCAGGGTCTGTACGTGACCTCGATGCTCGATTTCCACAGCGCCTGGCGCACCCGCGCCGACGAGTTGTCGGACACGCTCAAGAGCACCATGTTGCTGGGCCACTACATGGTGAAGCACTATCGCGGGCACTACTACGCCAAGGCGCAGAACCTGGTGCGCCGCCTGCGCGCCGCCTACGACGCGACGCTGGGCGGCTACGACCTGCTGCTGATGCCGACCGTGCCGATGACCGCGACCCCGCTCCCGGCCGAGGACGCGCCGGTGGGCGACATCCTGGCGCGCGCGTTCGAGATGCTGCCCAACACCGCGCCGTTCGACTGCACCCACCACCCGGCGATGAGCCTACCCTGCGGCATGGTCGACGGCTTGCCGGTAGGCTTGCAGCTGGTGGGCCGCATGTACGAGGAGGCGACGATCTACCAGGCGGCGGCGGCGTTCGAGGCCGGCGTGGATTGGAAGGCGGCAACCGCCTAGCTGCGCCTTGCGGCTGGAGCGTTCCCTGGCCCACCATACGACCAGGAAACGCTCCAGGAGGGGCCAGCCATGGCCGACGGCATCCACGAACCGCGCAGCGCCCGTGTGTCGGCGGAAGAGGCGCTGGCGCTGCACGCGCAGGGCCGCCCCGGCAAGCTCGAGACCCGCGTCAGCAAGCCGATCGCCACCGCCCGCGACCTCAGCCTCGCCTACTCGCCCGGCGTCGCCGAACCCTGCCTGCGCATCGCGGCCGAGCCGTCGCTCGCCTACGATTACACCACCAAGGGAAACATGGTCGCGGTGATCTCGAACGGCACCGCGGTACTGGGGTTGGGCAACCTCGGCGCGCTGGCGTCCAAGCCGGTGATGGAGGGCAAGGTCGCGCTGTTCAAGCGCTTCGCCGACATCGATGGCATCGATCTCTGCCTCGACACCGAGGACGTCGACCAGATCGTCGAATGCGTGCGCTATCTCGGCCCGAGCTTCGGCGGCATCAACCTCGAGGACATCAAGGCGCCCGAGTGCTTCATGGTCGAGGACCGGCTGCGCGAGCTGATGGACATCCCGGTGTTCCACGACGACCAGCACGGCACCGCCATCGTCGCCGCCGCCGGCCTCATCAACGCCTGCCACCTGACCGGCCGCGACCTACGGGACACCAAGCTGGTGGTCAACGGCGCCGGGGCGGCCGCCATCGCCTGCGTCGAGCTGCTGAAGGCGATGGGGATGCAGCCGCGCAACGTCGTGCTGTGCGACACAAGGGGCGTCGTCTACCGCGGCCGCACCGCCGGCATGAACCAGTGGAAGAGCGCCCACGCCGTCGACACCCCTGCCCGATCGCTGACCAACGCGCTAGAGGGGGCCGACGTGTTCTTCGGCCTGTCGGTAAAGGGGGCGTTGACGCAGGACATGGTGCGCGCCATGGCCGACCGGCCGATCATTTTCGCCATGGCCAACCCGGACCCGGAGATCACGCCGGAGGAAGCGCGCGCCGTGAGCCCGCACGCGATCATCGCCACTGGGCGCAGCGACTACCCGAACCAGGTCAACAACGTGCTGGGCTTCCCGTACATCTTCCGTGGCGCGCTCGACGTGCGCGCCAGCACCATCAACGAGGCCATGAAGATCGCCGCCGCCGAAGCCTTGGCGCATCTGGCGCGCGAGGACGTGCCGGACGAGGTGACGTCCGCCGGCAGCGGCAGCCGGCTGCAGTTCGGCCCGGAATACATCATCCCCAACGCGTTCGACCCGCGCCTCATCAGCCGGCTGCCGCCGGCGGTGGCACGCGCCGCGATGGACAGCCGGGTGGCGCGCCGCCCGATCGCCGACCTGCGCAAGTACGCCCGCGAGCTGTCCGGCCGCCTTGACCCCACCGCCAACGCGCTCGACGCGATCATGGAGAGCGTGCGCGCCGAGCCCAAGCGCGTGGTGTTCGCGGAGGGCGAGGAGGAGAAGATCGTCCGCGCCGCGATCGCCTTCCAGCGCGCCGGCTACGGCTCGCCGGTGCTGATCGGGCGGGAAGATCGCGTGCGCGCGACCATGGCTCGGCTGGGCCTGGGCGGCGCCGAGGGCGTGGACGTGCACAACGCCCGGCTCAGCCACAACAACGCCAAATACGCGGCGTTCCTCTACGCACGGCTACAGCGGCGCGGCTTCCTGCTGCGCGACTGTCAGCGCATGGTCAACCAGGACCGCAACGTGTTCGCCGCCTGCATGGTGGCGACCGGCGACGCCGACGCCATGGTGACCGGCCTCACCCGCGCGCCCTCGGTGTGCATCGAGGACATCGGCCACGCCATCGACGCCGAGGCCGGCAGCATCGCGTTCGGCCTCACGCTGATGGTGGGGGAGCGCGGTGCCACCATCTTCATCGCCGACACGCTGATCCACGGCCGCCCCACGGCCGAGCAACTGGCCGACATCGCCGTCGGCGCCGCGGCGGCGGCGCGGCGGCTGGGGCACGAGCCGCGGGTGGCGATGCTCAGCTTCTCGACCTTCGGCAACCCGATGCACGACACCGGCGACACCATGCGCCGCGCGGTGGCGGCGCTGGACGCGCGCGGCGTCGATTTCGAGTACGACGGCGAGATGAGCCCGGACGTGGCGCTCGACGCTTCCTACCGGGCGCTGTTCCCGTTCTGCCGGCTGACCGGGCCGGCCAACGTGCTGGTGATGCCGGGCCTGCACTCGGCGCACATCACCTCGCGCCTCGCGCCCCGCCTGGGCGGCGGCAGCGCCATCGGCCCGCTGCTGATCGGCCTGACCCACGCGGCGCAACTGGTGTCGATGGACAGCTCGGTGTCGCAGATCGTCGACATGGCGACGCTGGCGGCGCACCAGATGGTGGCCGGGCGATCCGGCGGCTTGGCGTGAGCGTGTAGGAAAGGTCCGGTCCATGGCGAACCCAAGCCAACGCCCGCTCACCAAGGTGGCGCTGTTCAGCAAGGAATACCCGCCCTACGTCTATGGCGGCGCCGGGGTCCACGTCGAATACCTCAGCCTGGCGCTGGCCAAGCTGCTGCAAGTCGAGGTCCGCTCGTTCGGCGACCAGGCCGTCGACGACGGCGCCCTGGTGGTGCGCGGCTACCCGCAATGGGACGAGACCAAGGTCGGCAGCGACCCGCGCTTCGTCGGCGCCATCGACGCCTTCGCCCGCGCCTTGGCCATGGCCAAGGATCGGCTCGATGCGCAGGTGGTGCATTGCCACACCTGGTACACCGACTTGAGCGGCATCATCGCCTCCCAGCTCTGGGACATCCCCTGCGTGCTCACCATCCACTCGCTGGAGCCGCTGCGTCCCTGGAAGGTCGAGCAGCTCGGCCGGGCCTACCACCTCAGCGCGTGGATGGAGCGCACCGCCATCGAACAGGCCGATGCCATCATCGCCGTCTCGCGCGAGACCAAGGCGGACGTGCTGCGCCTGTTCGACGTGTCCCCGGAGCGGGTCCACGTGATCCACAACGGCATCGACCCGGAGGAGTACCGCCCGACGCCCGACACCGGCGCGCTGGCGAAATACGGCATCGACCCGGCGCGGCCGTTCCTGCTGTTCGTGGGCCGCATCACCCGGCAGAAAGGCATCATCCACCTGGTCCGCGCGATCCCCGACATCGACCCGTCGCTGCAGGTCGTGCTGTGCGCCGGCGCGCCCGACACGCCGGAGATCGGCCGCGAAATGGCCGAGGGTGTCGCCAAGGTCGCGGCGAGCCGGCCGAACCTGATCTGGATCCAGGAGATGATCTCCCGCCCGGAGGTCATCCAGCTCTACACCCACGCCGCGATGTTCTGCTGCCCCTCGGTGTACGAGCCGTTCGGCATCATCAATCTCGAGGCGATGGCTTGCGAGACCGCCGTCGTCGCCGCTTCGGTGGGCGGCATCCCCGAGGTCGTGGTGCCGGAGGAGACCGGGCTGCTGGTCGACCCGGGCCTGGTGCCCGGCACGTTCGAGCCGGCCGACCCGGCCGCCTTCTCGGCCAATCTGGCGTCCGCCATCAACCGCCTGGCGCACGACCCGGCGTTGTGCGAACGGTTCGGCAAGGCCGGGCGCGAGCGCGCCGTCGCCAGTTTCAGTTGGGACGTCATCGCGCGGACTACGCTGGACCTATACAAGTCACTGGTCGAGCAGCAGGCGGCCTGACGTCCCGAGGCGCTCGCACGGCACCGATCACCCCGAGAACGGAAAGTCCGCCTCGTGCTCCCACGGGCCGCCCAGGTAGCGCCACAGCGTCACCCCGGTCGCGACACCGGAGAACGGCTGCAGGTCTTGCGACAGGCGGGCGTGCAGCGCCCGCGCCTGCCTCGGCTCGGCCTTGTTCTGCACCGTGACATGCGCCCGCCACGGCTGGCGGTCCTGCGCGGTCAGCGCCAGCTTCTCGGGGCCGCGCTGCCACAGCGCCAGCAGCCGCGCCCGGAACGCGCCGACGCCGGCGGCGTCGAGCCCGTAGGCGACGCCGCGGCCCAGGAACACCGCGCGCGCCACTTCGAACGGAGCGGGCTTCTCCTCGCCGCACAGGCTCGCCAGGTCGGCTTGCACCCGTGGCGACCGGTCGCCGGGCAGATGGTGGAACAGGGTGACGTGCGCCGGGACCAGGTTGGCCGATGACGGGAACCAGCGCTGCCGCTCACGCTCGAAGAAGCCCCGCGACACCGGATCGAGCGTCAGCGTCAAGATCAGCGGCGGCATCGCGATCGGCGCTGCTGGCGCAGTGGCTGACGCTCACCCGCGACACCCTGCCAGGCATGGCGGCGGCGCAACGCTGGCCGATCCGGCTCGACCACTGCTTCATGCGGGTGTGCCTGGACGCCGCCCTCGGCGCGCGGTGGGACAGCTTGGTGCGGCGCCCGGCGGTGCGTCATCTCAGCGACGCGCAGCTTGCGGAGGCGGTCGCGGTGGCGCGACGGATCGTGGCCGAGCCGTCGCTGCTGCGGCCGCTCAACGATGCCAGCCTGCGGCTGCGGCGGCGCTAATCGGCGATGCCGGCCAGGCGCAGTCCCTGGACGAAGTGCTGGCTGTGCTCGGGCTTCTCGTATGGATTGGCGGCCAGGAAGCGGCGGATGGTGAAGTTGGGCTCCAGCGCCAGCAGCCGCTCGCGCACCAGCGCCGCCTCGGCGTGCTCGCCCAGATGGCCCAAGGCCGCCAGGAACGGCTTGCACGAATCGCTGAACGCCGGGTTCATCGCCGTCACCTCGCGGCCGATCTCGACCGCCGCCGCATGGTCGCGCGACAGCAGCGCCACTACGATGCGCGCGGTGTCGAAGAAGAACGCCTGCGGGTCCAGCGGGCTCAACTGCTTGTAGCGCGCGATGCGGCGCGCCGCTTCCGGCAGGTCGCCCACATAGGCGAACGCCATGCCGGACAGGTTCCAGGCCATCGCGAGGTTCGGGTTCAGCGTCAACGCCCGCTCGTGCATGGTCAGCGCCTCGCGCAGCCGGTGGCGCATCGAGGCGCGGACGTGGCCGGCGATGGTCAGCGCCTTGGCGTCCTGCGGGTCGAGCGTGATGGCGCGGTCGGCCAGGCGCCCGGCTTCCAGCATCCCGGCCTTGGGGTCGTCGGTCCAGGCCTGGCCCACCAGGAACAGGTGCCAATAGGCGTACCAGGCATGGCTCGCGGCGTAGTCCGGTTCGAGCTGGATGGCGCGCGCCAGCAGGTCGCCGGCCTGCATGAAAAGCGGCCGCTCCATGCGGCCGATCAGCGCCAGGGCGCGCAGCAACAGGTCGTAGGCGCTGGGGTCGGCCAACGGGCGGGCGCTGGCGCGCTGGCTCTCGATCAGCAGGATCTCCGGGTCGATCTGCGCCACCACCTCGGCCGCCACCTCGTCCTGCAGCGTCAGCAGGTCGAACGCGTCGCGCTCGAACCGGCCCGACCAGACGACTTGGTTGCCGGCGCGCAGGTCGAGCAGGCGCAGCGTCACGCGCAGCCGCTCGCCGGCGCGCTGCACCGTGCCGTCGAGCAGGAAGTCGAGCCCGAAGGTGCGGCGGATCGCGTTTTCGTCGCGGGTCTGGGTGGCGTAGCGGGCGAGCGAGCTGGAGGAGACCAGGAACATCCAGCGGAACCGCGCCAGGGCGGCGGTGATCTCGTCGGCAAGGCCGGTCGCGAGGTGCGCCTCCGCCGGGTTGGTGCCGGCGAGCTGCATCGGCAGCACGCCAACCCGGCGGAGG
>CAXUHK010000038.1:0-12392 GCA_964250775.1 uncultured Acetobacteraceae bacterium
CCCAGCAGCCGCGCCGGCAGCCCGGCCGCCGCGTCCTGCACCCAGAACGCGCCGTCCTCGAACCCGGCCAGGTCGGTGACACGGGTGCCGGCCGGGTAGCGCCAGGCCCCGGTCGGCAGCGCCACCCCACCGGGAGGCGGCTCGGCGCCCGGCCGCAGCGCCAGGTCGAGCGGTGCCTCGGCGAGGTGCGCCAGCGCGATGGCGCGGGCCTGCACGCCCCAGGCGGTCCACAGCCAGGCCGGCGTGTCGAGTCGCGGCCCGTCCAGCGCCTCCAGCACGGCGGGACCGAGATCGGCGACGCGGCGCAGCACGGCGTTGACCAGCTTGGCGAACGGCGCCAGGCCCTGCGCCCGCGCCAGGTCGACGGCGGTGCCGACCGCGGCGTGGGCGGGGGTGCCCAGCAGCAGCAGCCCGGCGGCGCCGATGCGCAGGACATGGCGCACCGGCTCCGGCGGCGCCCGCTGCAGGAACGGCTCCAGCGCCGCGTCCAGGCTGCCCATCCGCCGCAGCACGCTGGCGGCGAGGCGGTGCCCGGCGGCGCGGTCGCGCGGCTCCATGGCGGGCAGCAGGTCGAGCGCGTCCTCCAGCGGGCGGTGGCGGTCGAGCACGCCCGAGAGCAGGACGAACGCGGCCGCGCGCGTCGGGTCGGCGGGGGATTGGCTGGGCACCCGGCTTTCTGCCACGCCGCGCCTCGCCTAGAAAGCTCGGGTGAACGCAGCCCTGTCATCGCTGTCGACGCGCCGGCCCCGCCTGCTGCTGGTCGGCTACTGCCTGCTGTGCTGGTTGCCAGGGTTCTTCACCCTGCCGGCCACCGACCGCGACGAGGCGCGGTTCGCCCAGGCCAGCAAGCAGATGCTGGAGAGCGGCGACCTGGTCGACATCCGCAACGGCTCCGAGGCGCGCAACCGCAAGCCCATCGGCATCTACTGGCTGCAGCTCCCCGGTGCCGCCATGGCGCGGGCGCTGGGCATCGCCACGGAGAACCCGATCTGGCCGTACCGGCTGCCGTCGCTGGCCGGCGCCGTGGTCGCGGTGCTGGCGACGCATGGCATCGGCCGGCGGCTGTTCGGCCCGCGGGCGGCGTTGCTGGCGGCGGCGATGCTGGGCGGCGGCACGCTGCTCGCGGTCGAGAGCAACCTCGCCAAGACCGACGCGGCGCTGCTCGGCGCCACCACGCTGGCGATGGCGCTGCTGGCGCGCGCCTACCTGGAGCGCGGCCTCAGCCGGACCCAGGCGGCGGCGTTCTGGCTCGCGACCGGGGTGGGCGTGCTGCTGAAGGGACCGATCACGCCGATGGTCGAGGCGCTCACGGCGTTGGCGCTGGTGGTCGCGGACCGCCGCGCGGCGTGGCTGCGCGGGTTGCACTGGCGCTGGGGCGTGCCGTTGCTGCTGGCCGTGGTGCTGCCGTGGTTCGTGGCGATCGGTTTCGCGACGCACGGCGCGTTCTTCCGCGACGCGGTGGGCGGCGACCTCGCGGGCAAGCTCGCCGGCGGCGACGACAGCCACGGCCAGCCGCCCGGGTTCCACCTGCTGTCGCTGTCGCTCGGCCTGTTCCCGGTGGGCTTCGCGGCGCTGCGGGCGCTGCCGCAATCCTGGGCGGCGCGACGGCAACCGGCGACGCGGTTCCTGCTGGCCTGGGTGGTGCCGTCCTGGCTGGTGTTCGAGGCGACGCCGACCAAGCTGATCCACTACCCGCTGCCGCTGTACCCGGCGCTGTGCCTGCTGGCGGCACGTTGGGTGCTCGACCCCGCCGCGCGCACGCCGCGCTGGTTGGCCATCGGCTCGGCGCTGCTGTTCGTGGCGGCGGCGACGCTGCTCGGCGGCATCGGCGGCGTGCTGCCGCTGGAGGTGCTGCCGGAGGTGTCCTGGGCCAGCCTGCTCGGCGTGCCGACGGCGCTCGCGGCGCTGCTGGTGCTGGTGGCGGTGCTGCGCGCCGGTCGGGACACGCGGCGCGCGGTGCTCGGCGGCCTTGCCTGCGTGCCGCTGCTGTACTGGGCCACGTTGGGCGTGGAACTGCCGCGCCTCGCGGCGTTGTGGATCGGGCCACAGGTCGCGGCGGCGCTGCGCCGGCATCCGGCGCAGGGCGGGTTCGCGGTATCCGGCTACGCCGAGCCGAGCCTGGTGTTCAGCGTCGGCACCGCGACCCGGCTGCTCGACCCGCCGGCCACGGCGGCGTTCCTGGCCGCGGCGCCGGGTCGCGTCGTGGCGGTGGACGCCAGCACGCTGACGGCGTTCCGCGCGGCGCCCGGCGGGGCCGAGGCGCGGGCGTGGGGAACCATCTATGGCGTCGACTACGCGATCGGCCGGCGCGTGGCGCTGACGCTGTTCGACCGGGGGGCGCCATGACGATCCGCACCTGCGATGGCTGCACGCTGTGCTGCAAGGTGCTGGAGATCGCCGAGCTGCGGAAGCCTCAGGGCCAGTGGTGCCCGAACTGCGTGGTGGGCCAGAGCTGCAAGATCTACGGCGCGCGGCCGGCCGAGTGCGGCACGTTCAACTGCAGCTACCTGGTCGACCCGAAGCTCGACCCGGCCTGGGAGCCGCGGCGCAGCCGGATCGTGCTGGTGTGCGAGGCCGGCAGCAACCGCATCGTGGCGCATGTCGACACCAGCCGCCCCGACGCCTGGCGGCGCGCGCCGTACTACGCGCAGCTCAAGGCATGGAGCCGACAGGCGGTGGCGGCGCGCGGGCAGGTGGTGGTGTATGTCGGCCGCCGCGCCGTGGTGATCCTGCCCGACCGCGACGTCGACCTCGGCCTTATCGCAGACGACGAGGTGATCGTCACCGCCGGGCGCATGACCCCGCGCGGCCTGCAACTGGAGGTCTCCAAGGCGCGTCGGAATTGAGGGCAGGGCGGCTGGTGGAGCTGAGGGGAATCGAACCCCTGACCTCCTCATTGCGAACGAGGCGCTCTCCCAACTGAGCTACAGCCCCGCCCTGCGCCGCGGCAAAATGCCGACGGGTTCCCTTTGCGTCAAGCATGGGCCGCGTCAAGCGCGCCGGTTGGCCGGATTGCGGACACAACCCGCCCGCACTAGGTTCCGCCGCCGCAGAAGGATCAGCGTGTGCTCACCATCCTGTTCGACGTCGCCATGGAAATCCTGTCGCTGTACCGCTGGGTGGTGATCCTGGCGGCGATCGTCGTGACCCTGGTTTCGTTCGGCGTGCTGGACAGCCGCAACCGCATCGTCTGGACGGTGGGAGACTTCCTGTATCGGCTGACCGAGCCGGCATTGCGCCCGATCCGCCGCATTCTGCCCAATTTCGGCGGCCTCGACCTCAGCCCGCTGGTGCTGATCCTGCTGGTCAGCGTGGCGCAGATGCTGCTGGCCCGGGTCTACGCGGCCGTGATGACGGGGGACGTGCAGGGCCTGTTCCTCTGACCGCCGCCATCCTCGACGGCCGCGCCCTGGCGTTGCGGCTGCGCGACAGCGTGGCCGAGCGGGTGGCAGGGCTCGATTACCGTCCCGGCCTCGCCGTGGTGCTGGTGGGCGGGCACGCCGCCAGCGCCGTCTACGTGCGCAACAAGGACCGCGCCGCCACCGCCGCCGGCATCGCCGCGCGCACCGTGCGCCTGCCGGAGACCGCGACCGAGGCCGAGGTGCTGGCGACCGTCGCCGCCCTGAACGCGGACCCAGCGGTGGACGGCATCCTGGTGCAATTGCCGCTGCCGCCGCAGGCCCGCGCCCGCGCGGTGATCGAGGCGATCGACCCGGCCAAGGACGTCGACGGCTTCCATCCGGCCAATGTCGGCCGGCTGCACGACGGCGCGCCGGTGCTCGCGCCCTGCACGCCGCTCGGCGTCATGCGGCTGCTGGCATCGGCCGGCGTCACGCTGCGCGGGGCGCGCGCGGTGGTGCTCGGGCGCTCGGCCATCGTGGGCAAGCCGGTGGCCGCCCTGCTGACCGCCGCCGACGCCACCGTGACGCTGGCGCATTCGCATACGCGCGACCTCGCCGCCGAGTGCCGCCGGGCCGACATCCTGGTGGCCGCCGTGGGTCGTCCGGAGATGCTGCGCGGCGACTGGATCGCGCCCGGCGCCGCGGTGATCGATGTCGGCATCAACCGGATGCCGGATGGGGGCCTGGCCGGCGACGTCGCCTATGCCGAGGCGCTGGCGGTGGCCGGCTGGATCACGCCGGTGCCGGGGGGCGTCGGCCCGATGACCATTGCCTGCCTGCTCGAGAACACGCTGCTGGCGGCGCAACGCCGGCGCGGCGCGGCCTCGGCCTAATCGCGCCTGTTGCGGTCGCCTTCGCCGTGGCGATGACGCTCACGCTCACGGTCATGGTCGTAGCGGCGCCCGCCGAACTGGAACCCGAACGCGTTCCCGAACAGCGGCGCCGGCGGCGCGTACGAAGGCGCGGCAAAGGTGTAGCCATACGCGGGGGCGTAACCCGGCGCGTAGAACGGGGCATAACCCGGCGCATCGTAGGGAGCGTATCCCGGCACATAGCCGGGAGCCGAAGCGGCGTACAGGCCCTCGCCCGGCGCGCATCCCGCGAACGAGAGCAGGACCAGCCCAACAGCCACCGGGAACTTGCGCATCGCGAGCGGTCCTCTACCTTCGCCCGCAGCAAGCCTTGACATTGAGGCTATTCTAAGGTTCGCCGCCCGTCTTTCGGAACTTGAGCACGAAGTTGTCGGCCTCGCCGACCGCCAGGTACTTGGCGCGGTCCACCTCGCCCATGCGCAGGTCGGGCGGCAGTGTCCACACGCCCTTCGGCCAATCCGTCGTGTCGCGCGGGTTGGCGTCGATCTCCGACGCGCCGACCAGCTTGAACCCGGCCGCCTCGACCAGCGCCGTGGCGTAGTCCTGGCGCACGTAGCCGCTGAGCGCCTTCGGGTCCTGCGGCCGGGCGGCGCTGCCGCGATGCTCCTCGATGCCCAATATGCCGCCCGGCTTCAACGCCCGGTAGAATCCCGCCAGCACTTGCGACGCGTCGCCCTGCTTCATCCAGTTGTGCAGGTTGCGGAAGGTCAGCACGAAATCAGCGCTGCCGGGAGGCGCCACCTCGTACTGGCCGGGGCCGAGCACGGTCGGCACGACGCGGCCATAGGTCGCCGGGTCGGCGGCCAGCTTGCCGGCCAGCTTCGGGTCCGCGGCCGGCGGCAAGGCCAGGCGATAGGTGCCGGACTGGCGCAGCAGCGGCGCCAGGATTTCGGTCCAGTAGCCGCCGCCGGGCCAGATCTCGACCACGCTGGCCCGGGCGTCGACACCGAAGAACGACAGCTCCTCGAGCGGATGGCGCGCGACGTCGCGGGCGACGAAGGCGGCGCTGCGATCGGGCGCCCGCACCGCCTGCGACAGCGTCATGCCTTGGGCGTGTCCGACGACCGGCAGGGCCGCCAGCGAGGCGATTACGCAAAACATGACACGACGACGCATCGGCGGCACTCCTCCAGCACGCCGGCGAGCGTAGCGGATTCCGCTTCGCGCCGTCAGTCCTTGCGCAGCAGCCGGGTCGGCGACAGCGCCAGCAGGATCGCGAACGCCCAGCCCAGCAGCGTGTGCGCCCAGCGGTACAGCCAGAAGCCCCAGGTGCCGGGACCCCCCTGCAGCGACCACTCGCTGCGCTGGCCGAGATCCGGGTTGGGCAGCAGTAGCTCGAACGAGTAGACCAGTGGCGCGAACGGCGCGTGGCCGGGGCGCACGCCGCAACCCGGCAACGGCGCCTCGAACGTCGCCGCCGGGCAGATCGCGCGCTCGTGCCGCGCCCGCCAGAACACCCCGGTCCCGGCCAGCAGCAGCGCGCACAGCACCAGCACCGGTCGCAACTGCCGGTAGCCGTAGCCGACCGCCATGTCCAGCAACAGGCTCCACAGCCGGCCGGGCGCGCCCAACTGGCCGCTCCGGCGCAGGGCGCGCTGCTTGGCGATGGCCACCTGCCGCGCGTCGTCCTCCTGCCCGGTGCGCCGGAACGCCGCGACGAGCTGCTCGTAAGGCTGGCTGTCGAAGGCGCCGGGCGCCTGGCGCGCGATCCAGCGCAGCCGCGTCGCGGCGTCGGCGGGCGTGCCGTCGCCCAGGGCCTCGTAGGTGAAGCCGCGCAGCGACAGCCGGCCGGCCGCCGGCCAACTCGCGGCGTCGTCGATCAGCACGCCCGCGCGCGCCCGGTCCAGCGCCAGCGTGCCCTCGATGCGGGACTGCCGCAGGTCGAGGTCGGCCCCGACCTGGGCCGCCACCAGCACCACCGCCCCGGTGGCGGTCATGTTGCGGCAGCCGATCGAGCGCTGCGCCACGAGGCCGCGCGCCACCCACGCCTCGGCGCCGTCGAGCGTCGCCCCGAACAGCTCGACTTGCCCGGCCACCCGCGCGCCGGACATGCGCAGCGTGCCCTCGACGCGCAGGCTCTGGCTGCCCTTGAAGTCGCCGCCGATCTCGCTGCCGCTGAGCGAGAGCGCGTCGCGCGCGGCGCTGAAGCTCGCCTGCCGGCTGCAGTCGAAATCGCCGCCGACGCGGGCGCCGCGCGCCAGCACCGCGCCGGTCGCCGAGAAGCCGCGGCACAGCAGCACCGAGCCCTTCACCGTGCTGCGCGACAACGCCAGCGCGCCAGCCGCCGACCGGGCGGCGGAGACGTGCAGCATCGCCTGGCTGGCATCGAGGTCGAGGCCGATCTCGGCGCCCTGCACGCTGACCCGCCCGCGCGCGTGCAGCCGCGCCAGGTTCAGCCGCCCGCCGATCCGCGCGCCGTCGAGCAGCAGCGCGTCGCCCTGCGGGCAGGCGAGGCGGGAGCCGGCGCAGCTCAGCTCGCTGTCGATGGCGCAGCCGGGCAGGCGGATCTCGCCGCCGACGTCGCTGGCCTCGATCAGCGCCACGCCGGCGCGCAGGTTGTTGCCCCAGATCGCCAGCCAGCCGGGCCGCGGCGCGCCGTCGCCATCCGGTTCGACGACGCGCGAGCCCTGGAACAGCAGCGCGCCCAGATTGGCCCCGCGCAGGTCGAGGCCGCCCTCGCAGACTGCCTCGCCGGTGATGGCCAGCTCGCCGCGCACTTCCGCCCGCCCGGCCTCGATGGCGCCGACGTGCCCGCCGGAGATGGTCAGGCGCGGGATGGTCATGCCGTAGCCCTGGATGCCGTCCGGCAGGTCGCAGCCGACCAGTTCGAGCGGCAGCGCCACGCGGGCCTCGCGCAGCGGCAGCGGCCCCACGAACCGCGCCCGGCTGACGGCGATGGCGCGAACCTGCCCGGCCAGGCCCGAATCGAGCAGGGCGAATTGCAGCAGCGCCGCGCGGACTTCCCGGCCGCCGACATCGGCGACCCGTGCCTCGGCCAGCGCTTCGAGCATGGCGCGCTCGGCGGCGCGCAACGGCCCGCAGGCGCGCTCGGCCCGCGCTAGGCAAGCGGCGAGCGGCGTGGGCTCCGGTCCGCTGGCGGTGTCGGGGATGGCCGTGTCGGGCATCGTGCGTCCCGGGTTCATGACCCAGACAGCATACCGCATCCGGGCGGCCGAGGGAGGGTGCGGCCGCGGTCGCGGAGCCATCCGGCTGGCCCATTCCGAATCAAGTACAAATACCGAGAAATACTGTTCGGAAACGAACAAAACATTTTATCTTTTACAAACTAGTGCGCGGGCTTGCGGATTGGTCAAGTGATCGTGTGTATTGCGCTGCACGTGTTGTCGAGCGTATTGCAACTGTGGGCGGCCCCGCGACGTCATCGATGGCTGCCGAGGCGAGTTCGATGCCGGCAGGCAAACACAGGGATCACGCATAATGACCGACTACACCTACGACTTCACGGCCTTCTCCCAGGCGGTCGCGGCCGGTGGCAGCGCTGGCGGGATGGCGTTCATGCCGGGCGGCAGCGCCCCGGCGGCAGCGGCCCGCGCGCCGGCGGCAGGCGGCGCGGACAGCGCCGGCGGCGACGCGGCTTCCCTGATCGCGCAGAGCCCGTTCGGCGCCCTGCTCAACCTTCCCGGCGTCACCGCGGCGAACTTGTTCAGCAACGTCAACCCCGCCAACTACAGCGGCGGCAACCCGTTCGCCGCCCTGGAGAGCACCAGCGGCAGCGGCGCCGCGGCGCCGTATGGCGGCAACCCGTTCGCCAGCATCGGCACGCTCGTCACCAACGACTATCTGGCCGCGACCCAGGGCAGCAGCACCGGCGGCATGTGACCCAGGTTTAGGCCACGGACCGGCGGCGCGGGGCCACAGGGTTGATCCTAGTGACCGGCGCCGGCGGCACGGTCGGCCGCGAGGTGGCCAAGCGGCTGGCCGGCGTGGCGCCCGCGCGACTCGGGCTGCACACGCCGGACGGCGACAGCCCGGTCGAGAGCGTGCGGTTCGACTTCCTCGATCCGGCTAGTTTCCCGGCGGCGCTGCGTGGCGTGGACCGCGTCTTCCTGCTGCGACCGCCGCGGCTCGCGTGGGCGCGGCACGATTTCGCGCCATTCGTCGCGGCGGCGCGTGCGGCCGGCGTCGCTCGCATCGTGTTCCTGTCGGTGCGCGGCGCGGCCGGCAACCCGTTTTTGCCGCACCGTCGGATCGAGCGCCTGCTCGAGCGGTCGGGCATGGCGTGGACGCATTTGCGGCCGAACGACTTCATGCAGAACTTCGCGACCGTCCACCAGGCGGACATCCGCGATGCCGGCGCGATCTGGGCGCCCGCAGGGTCCGGGCGCACCAGTTTCGTCGACGCCCGCGACGTGGCCGACGCGGCGGTGCAGGCGCTGACCGGGCAGGGACACGACCGGCGCACCTATACCCTGACCGGCGCTAGGGCATGCGACCTGCGCGACGTCGCGGACATGCTGACCACCGTGCTGGGACGTCGGATCGTCTACCGGAACCCTGGCGTGCCAGCCTTCCTGCGGCATATGCGGGCGTCCGGTCGGCCGTTCGCGGTCGGGTGGGTGATGACCGGCGTCTACACCGCGGCCCGGCTCGGGTTGGCGGCAGCCGTGACGCCCGACTTGCCGCAAATGATCGGTCGCCCGCCCACGACCCTGCACCGGTTCATCGACGATTACGCAGCGTCCTGGCGGAGGGCGGCGTGAGGTCAGGCCGCCGCGCGCAACTCCGCCTGCCGGGCGGCCAGCGACTGCCACGACAGCCGGCCGTCGTGGATCGCCTCGGCGATCTCCGGCCGGCCGGACAGCAGCGACTTCGCCTCCGGGTGCGGGCTGGCCGCCAAAGCCAGGGCCGCCGCCTGGCTGCGCACCGTGTCGGGATCGGCGAACGCGTGCCGCACCTCGTCCAGCGTCCGCTGGTTGGACGCGAAAGGGCCGACCGGACGCCAAAGATCGCCCGGCACCGTTCGCCCCGCGGCACGGCGTTCGCGCGCGTAGTCGACCAGCATCCGCGCCAGCGACACGTTGGCACGGCGGTCGAGTCCCTCGATGCCATGCAGCGGCGCGCCGACGAACAGGGCCTTCAGCACCATCTGGTTCCACGAACCGTCGTCGAACCAGCGTTCCGGGTACGGATTGCCGATGGCAATGGCCTCGAACACCGGCAGCATGTTGCTGCGCACGCCCTCCGCCGCGCGCGCCACGTGCCGCTCGGGGGACGGCAGCCAGGGCAGCGCCTGGTAGAGGCAGACCAGCTCCGCCAGGTCGGCGGCGGCGAACAGGCGGTCGAGTGCCGGCTGGAACCCCGCGTCGCGCGGCCGTGCCAGCAGCAGCAGCAGTCGCGCCGCCTGGTCGCGCGTCCAGCCGCGCAGGGAGATGGGGGCGGTCGGATGCGGCTCCGGCAGCTCGTCGCGCCCGACCTGCCGCGGGGCCGCCGCGAACAGGGCGAAAAGCGTCCGGTCCGGGGCGGCATCGGCGAGGCCCGCCGTCGCCGCGTCCAGCCAGGCGAGGCCGGTGTCCGCCTGCGTTGCGAGCGCCTGGCGCAAGGCTCGCGCCACGCCGGCATCGGGATCCGCCGATTGTTCATGTGCCATGTGCGGGCAGAACGCCGCGCGACGCGCGAAGTTGTGTGAGGGAGACGGCGACGTGAAGACAGCGACCCTGGGCCGGCGGCTGCCCCGCAGCGGGCGCGCCTGGGCCTATCTCACCATGACGCGGCCGGCGAACGTGGTGACGGCGTTGGCCGACGTGCTGGCTGGCGCGGCGGCGGCGGGCGCCCTGGTTGGGCTGCCGGGGCTGCTGCTGGCCACGGCGGCGCTGTACGCCGGCGGCGTCGTGCTCAACGACGTGTTCGACGCGGCGCTCGATGCCGTCGAGCGGCCGGAGCGGCCGATCCCCGACGGGCGGGCCAGCCGGGCCGGGGCCGCCGCCCTGGGTGGCGGGCTGCTGGTCCTGGGCGTCGCGGCGGCGGGCAGCGTCTCGCTCGCCAGCATGGCGGTGGCGGCGGCGGTCGCCGGCATGGTGCTGCTGTACGATGCCTGGGCGAAGCACCATGCGCTCGCGGGGCCGCTGGCGATGGGCGCCTGCCGCGGGCTCAACCTGATGCTGGGCGTCAGCGTGGCGCCGGCGCTGGTCGGGCCGATGTGGCCGCTGGCGCTGCTGCCGATCGCCTACATCGCCGCGATCACCGCGATCAGCCGTGGCGAGGTGCATGGCGGCGGCCGGCGCGTCGGCTGGTTGGCGGTGGGCTTGGTCACGGGCGTCCTCGCGGCGCTGCTGGCGATCACCTGGATAGGCACGCGGCCGGCCTGGGCGGTGCTGCCGTTCATGGCGCTGCTGGCGGCGCGCGTGCTGCCGCCGTTCGTGGCGGCGGCGCGGCGGCCGCGCCCGGAGTTGATCGGGGCCGCGGTGCGGGCCGGCGTGCTGTCGTTGATCCTGCTCGACGCGGCGCTGGCGGCGGCGTTCGCCGGCCCGCTCTACGCGGCCGCGGTGCTGGCGCTGTGGCCGGTTTCGCTGGGCCTGGCGCGCCTGTTCGCCGTCACCTGAGCGGGTGAGGACCGATGCAGGCGTGACCCTGGCGTTGCAACGGATGAAAACGCACAATTCACCATCCTATAGCAACAAACCACGAGACTCTGTGAACACGAAAGGCTCTTCAAAGCTGAGTTTTTGTGAGAAGCTTGGGACTACTACAATCACTGTATGTGGATTGACGCGAGCGTTGCCTTATCAGGACATTGGAAGCACGTTAAAGTTCTGATTGCATAAGTATTGCACCTGTGCTGCTTGCGTTCCACCGCTACACGACGCTGGAAAGAATTAAATGATGCTGATTAAATTATTCACCGAGACGTCGCGGGACGCCGGTTTTGCCTGCTCGAAGGACCCGGTTTTAGCGGCGACGGATTTGGCGGCATGAGCGCGGCAATGTTGAGCGGCCCGGCCGATCTCGTGCTCGACCGCGATGCCGGGAGCGTCGCCGCCGTGGCGCCGTCGACGGTCGCCGAAGGCTTGGCCGAGGCGCTGCGGGCGTTGGGCGTGCGACATGCCTATGGCGTGTGCGGCGGCGCGCAGGCGCTGCTGTGGGCGGCGCTGTCGAAGCACCTCGACCTGCTGCATTTCCGTCACGAGTGCGGCGCCGCGTTCGCCGCGACCGAGGCGCACTTCGCCGGCGGCCGCCCGGTCGTAGTGTTCACCACCACCGGGCCGGGCATCACCAACGCGCTGACCGGCCTGCTGGCGGCGCGCAGCGAGGGGGCCAAGGTGATCCTGGTCTCCGCCTACGCTTCGGCGCCGCGGCGCGGACGCGGCGGCATCCAGGAGACCAGCGGCTACACCATGCCGACCAGCGCGCTGTTCGAGGCCGGCCAGTGGTTCGACGACGCGGTGATCCTGGAGACCCCGGAGCAGTTGCCGCAGGTGCTGCGACGGATGGAGAGCGGGCTGAGCCGTCCGGGCGGCTACGTCGCCCATGTCAGCATCCCGAACGCGGTGCAGGGCGCCACATTGCCGCAGCCGCTGCCCAAGCTCGGCGATGCCGGCGTCCACCTGTCGGGCAGCGTCGGCGCCCGCCCGGTGGTGAACCGCGCCGCCGTGGCGCAGGCGGCGGCGCTGCTGGCGGAGGGGCCGTTCGCGATCTGGCTCGGCTTCGGCGCCCGAGCCGCCGCCGCCGAGATCCTCGAATTGGCCGAGCGGGCCGGGGCCCCGGTGATGTGCTCGCCGCGTGCCAAGGGCATCTTCCCCGAGGACCATCCGCTGTTCGTGGGCGTCACCGGCATGGGCGGGCATGGCGTGGTCGTGGCCAGCCTCTACATGCGCGAGGACGCGCCGCGACGGACGCTGGTGCTGGGCACCAGGCTGGGCGAGCCGACCTCGTTCTGGAACCCGATGCTGGTGCCGGTCGACGGCTTCGTGCATGTCGACGTCGATCCCAAGGTGCCAGGCGTCGCCTTCCCGCAGGCGCCGACGTTCGGCGTGCAGGCGGAGGTCGGCGACTTCCTGCGGGAGCTGTTGGCAGCATGGCCGCCGGCGGCTCCGACGGCGGCGGCGCGGGCCCAACCCCCCCCCCCCCCCCCCCCACACCCCCCCCGGGGCGCCGCGGCGGG
>CAXUHK010000038.1:12402-22310 GCA_964250775.1 uncultured Acetobacteraceae bacterium
GAGCTGGCCGGGCGGCAGGAATGGGTAGAGCACAGTCAGGTGCGCGGGCACGCCGTCCCGCGCAGCGGCGTCGAGCCGGGCGCCGGGGGCCCCCCCCGCCCCCACCCCCGCCGGGGCGGGGGTCCCCCCCGCCCCCCGCGCGCCCCCCCGGCCGGCGGCGCTGCACCTGCCGCGACCGCACCCGGCGCATCCCGAGCCGGTGGCCTCGTCGCTGGTGCGCCCGGGCGCACTGATGGCGGCGGTGCAGCGTGTCGCGGTGGACAACAGCGACGCGATCGTGCTGGCCGAATCCGGCAACGCCTTCACCTGGGCCACGCATTACCTGCGCTTCGCGCAACCTGGCCGCTACCGCGTCAGCACCAATCTCGGCTCCATGGGCCACGCCGCGACCGGCGTGCTCGGCGCGGCCATGGCTCACGGCAAGTCGGGCGGGAAGGCGGTGGCGATCGTGGGCGACGGCGCCATGCTGATGAACAACAGCGAGGTCAACACGGCGGTCAAGCGCGGCCTGTCGGCGGTGTGGATCGTGCTCAACGACGCCCGTTACAATATGTGCTACCAGGGCATGGCGGCGCTCGACATGGCCGACCTCGCGGACGCCTGCTTCCCCGCGGTCGATTTCGCGATGCTGGCCCGCGCGATGGGGGCCACCGGCCTGAGGGTCGAGAGCGAGGACGAGTTGGACGCAGCGCTGGCGCAAGCCCTGGATGCCGGTGGCCCGGTGGTGATCGACGTGCTGATCGACGCCGACCAACTCGCACCCACCCAAGGCCGCAACGAGGGCCTGCGCCCGGTCCGCACGATCAAGGGCGAGGCGGGCCAGCGCAGCGCAGCCGAGCGCGCCGAGGGGATGAGCTTCCCCGTCATCGCCGCCAACTGAGGAGCCCGGCACCCATGGAAAGCAATACCTACTCGACATCGAGCTACATCGAGACCTCGCCCGAGGCGGCGTTCGAGTATATCCGCGAGCTGCGCAACCTCAACGAGTGGACGCTGGCCAGCCGAATGATCGAACAGATGGACGCGGACACCTGGCGCGGCACCGCGTCGGGCTACCAGCACGACCTGTTCTACCACGTGCGCACCATCGACACGCCGCTGTTCCGCGGCGTCGAATGGCACTGTGGCTACGAATACAAGAACTACTTCCAATGCTATCCGACGTTGATCCTCCCGGCCAAGTACCTGGGGTCCGACGAGCCGGGCATATACTTCCACTGGCTGGCCTTCGTCGGCCCCGAGCGCCGCACGCAGATGCTGATGCAGGGCATCCACCTGGTCCACACCGCCGAGATCCGCTCACTGAAGGGCGCCTTGGAGCGCAAGGCCGGGCTCGACCACGCCATCCAGGGCCGCCACGAGATCCAGGCGGACTCCATCTTCGTGGACGCGCCGCTCGAACTCGCCACCAGCTACCTTGGCGACCTGCGCAACCTGGGCGAGTGGGGCATGTCGATCCACCCGCAAGGCGAGGTCGGCGCGGACCAGGGCAGCTTCACCGACGAGTACGACCAGCGCGTCGAAGTGACCGCGCGCAAGCACGACCTCGGCCAGTACATGATCATCGAGTTCGAGCACCACTACCCGAAGTCGGACTGGACCCAGCGCAACCTCATGATCCTGATCCCGTGCTCGTACGCGTTCGGCAACCCCAACGCCAAGGGCTGCGTGCAACATCGGATCGCGTTCTTCGAAAAGGGCGCGATGCCTCGGCACGGCAAGTTGCAGATCGAGGACTACGGCGCCGAGAGCATGAGCCTCAAGCGTCGGCTCGAGCAGAAGGCCGGCAACCTACAATCGTTCAACCGTGGCATGAGCTACATCGCGGAGCAGGCGGCATGAGCGCGACCCTATCGGCCACCCTGGAGCGGCCGCGCGACCGCGACGTCCGAGCCAACGTCACCAGCCTGGTGCTGATTGACAACTACGACAGCTTCACCTTCAACCTGTACCACCGCCTGGGCGAGCTGGGCGCCAACATCGAGGTGCGGCGCAACGACGCGCTCTCGGCGGCCGAGGCGCTGGCGCTCGGCTGTGACGCGGTGGTGATCTCGCCGGGGCCGTGCGACCCCGACCGCGCCGGCATCTCGCTCGCCTTGATCGAGCAGGCGCTGGACGTCTGCCCGGTGCTGGGCGTGTGCCTCGGCCACCAGGCGATCGGCCAGGTGTTCGGCGGCAAGGTGATCCGGGCACCCGTGCCGATGCACGGCAAGGTCAGCGACATCCACCACGACGACACCGGCGTATTCGCCGGGTTGCCCAACCCGTTCCGCGCGACGCGCTACCACAGCCTGATCGTCGAGCGCGCAACCCTGCCGTCCGATCTGCTGGTCAACGCCTGGAGCGAGGACGGGCTGATCATGGGCCTGCGTCACCGCAGCCTGCCGGTGCATGGCGTGCAGTTCCATCCCGAGAGCATCGAGACCGCCGCCGGGCACGACCTGTTGCGCAACTTCCTGAACCTCGTGCCAGCCAGGGTCTCCGCTTGACGCCAGACCTCGGCCAACGGGACCTCCGCCAAATGGATCTGCGCCCGTTCCTGGCGCTGCTGGCCGGTGGTGCCACGCTCACCGCCGAGCAGACCGAGGCCGCGTTCGACGTCATGCTGGCGGGCGAGGCGACACCCTCGCAGGTCGGCGGCATGTTGATGGCGATGCGGCTGCGCGGCGAGACGGTCGACGAGATCACTGGCGCCGCGCGGGCGATGCGGGCGCGGATGACCCCAGTTGCCGCCCCCACCGGCGCCATCGACACCTGCGGCACCGGCGGCGACGCCTCGGGCACGCTCAACATCTCGACCGGGGTGGCGTTCGTGGTGGCGGCATGCGGGGTGGCGGTCGCTAAGCACGGCAACCGCGCGGCCTCGTCCAAGTCGGGCGCCGCCGACGTGCTGGAGGCGTTGGGCGTCAACCTCGACATGCCGATGGACACGCTCTCGCGCACGCTGCACGAGGAGCGGGTCGCCTTCCTGTTCGCGACGCGGCATCACGCGGCGATGCGCCATGTCGGCACCACGCGGCGCGAGCTGGGCGTGCGCACCATCTTCAACCTGCTCGGCCCGCTGTCGAACCCGGCCGGTGCCGAGCGTCAACTTCTCGGCGTGTTCGGGCCGCAATGGCTGACCCCGATCGCGGAGGTGCTGCGCGAGCTGGGCTCCTCGCGCGCCTGGGTGGTGCATGGCGGCGACGGGCTCGACGAGCTGACCACGACGACGCACTCGTCGGTCGCCGAGCTGCGCCATGGCGAGATCAACCGCTTCGACATCGTACCCGAGCAGGCTGGCGTCGCCCGCGCCACGCTCGACGACCTGCGCGGCGGCGACGCGCAGGACAACGCGGCGGCGATGCGCGAGATGTTGCGCGGTGGCGCCGGGCCGTACCGCGACATCGTGGTGCTGAACGCGGCCGCGGCGCTGCTCGTTGCCGACAAGGCGGCCGGGCTGGAGCAGGGCGCCGAGCTGGCGCGCCAGGCGATCGACTCCGGCGCCGCCGTGGCGCGGCTGGAGGCGCTGGTGCGCGCCAGCAACGCGGTTTTTGCGTGAGGGATGACGTCGTGAGCGACAAGCTGGTCGAAATCTGCGACGCCAAGCGCGAGCACGTCGCAGCCTGCCGGGCGCGGCTGCCGCTGGGCGAACTGGAAGCCATGTTGCCGGCCCAGGCGCCGCGCGGCTTCGTCGCCGCGTTGCGGCGCGAGGTCGCGGCGGGGCGGTTCGGCCTGATCGCCGAGATCAAGCGCGCCAGCCCGAGCCGCGGCCTGATCCGGCCCGACTTCGATCCGGCGGCGCTGGCGCGGGCCTATGCCGACGGCGGCGCCACCTGCCTTTCGGTGCTGACCGACGTGCCGTATTTCCAGGGTGCGGACGAATACCTGGTCGCCGCCCGTGCCGCCGTGACCCT
The DNA here is from genome assembly GCA_964250775.1 of uncultured Acetobacteraceae bacterium. Classification (GTDB taxonomy): domain Bacteria; phylum Pseudomonadota; class Alphaproteobacteria; order Acetobacterales; family Acetobacteraceae; genus CAVRQM01. Next base: position 16,299 of record CAXUHK010000038.1, read on the forward strand.
GCCGGCGCTGCGCAAGGATTTTACCCTCGACCCGTATCAGGTGGTCGAGGCGCGGGCCATCGGGGCCGATGCGGTGCTGCTGATCGTGGCCGCCCTGGCCGACGCGCAGTTGGCGGAGCTGGAGGACAGCGCGCATGGCCTGGGCATGGACGTGCTGATTGAGGTCCATGACGAGGCCGAGCTGGAGCGTGCCCTGCGCCTGCGCTCGCCGTTGATCGGCGTCAACAACCGGAACCTCAAGACCCTGGAAGTCGATCTCGCCACCACCGAGCGCCTGGCGCGGCTGTTGCCGGATGGGCGATTGCTGGTGTGCGAGAGCGGCATCGTTGGCCATGACGACATGGTGCGGATGCACGCGACGGGCGCGTCCTGCTTCCTTGTGGGCGAGAGCATGATGCGCCAGGTCGACGTGGCCGCCGCCACCAGCGCGCTGCTCGCCGAGCACGGCCCGCGCGCCGCGTCCGACCGGCACGCCGCCATACGCTGAACCGGAGCTGTCGGCGACACCGGCACCCTGAGGAACCATGATGCACGTCTCTCCCCAACGCACCGATTTCGTCGCTGCCTACGGCGCCGGCCAGCCGCAAGTCGCCTGGACCACGCTCGTGGCCGACCTCGAAACCCCGGTCGCCGCCATGATGAAGCTGGCCGAGGGGCAGCGCTTCGGCTTCCTGCTGGAATCCATCGAGGGCGGCGCCATTCGCGGCCGCTATTCCTACATCGGCTTGAAACCGGACCTGATCTGGCGCTGCCATGGCGAGCGGGCCGAGATCGACCGCGCCGTCCGGCTGGGCGAAGAGCGCTACGAGCCGCAGCCGCTGCCTTCGCTGGCCAGCCTGCGGGCGCTGATCGCCGAGTGCCGCATCGAGCTGCCGCCCAGCCTGCCGCCCGGCAGCGCCAGCCTGATCGGCTTCTTCGCCTACGACTTCGTGCGGCTGATCGAAAGCCTGCCGTCGGCCAACCCGGACGAACTGGGGTTGCCGGACGCGATGCTGATGCGTCCCACCGTCGTGGTGGTGTTCGACAACGTGCTCGACCGCATGACCGTGGTGACGCCCACCTACCCGACACCCGACGTCTCCGCCGCCACCGCGTTCGAACGGGCGCGCGAACGGCTGGCGGACGTGGTGGCCGATTTGCGTCGTAGCCTGCCGTTCCACACGCCGCCGCGCGAACGGCTGCATCCTGCGGCGCCGGCCTCGAACCGCACCCAGGCGGAGTATCGGACCATGGTGGAGCGGGCGCAGGAGTACATCCGCGCCGGCGACGCGTTCCAGGTGGTGCCGTCGCAGCGGTTCTCGTTGCCGTTCGCGCTGCCGCCGCTGGCGCTGTACCGTTCGCTGCGCCGGCTCAACCCGTCGCCGTTCTCGTTCTACCTCAACCTCGGCGACTTCGCCCTGGTCGGTTCCTCGCCGGAAATCCTGGTGCGGCTGCGCAACGGCACCGTCACCGTGCGCCCGATCGCCGGCACCAGGCCGCGTGGCCAAACCCGTCTCGAAGACCTGGCGCTGGAGCAGGACCTGCTCGCCGATCCCAAGGAGCTGGCCGAACACCTGATGTTGCTTGACCTGGGGCGCAACGACGTCGGCCGGGTCGCCCGCGTCGGCACGGTGCGGGTGACGGAGAAGATGGTGGTCGAGCGCTACTCGCACGTCATGCACATCGTCTCCAACGTCGAGGGCGAGCTAGACACCGAACGCGCCGACCTGCTCGACGTGCTGTGCGCCGGCTTCCCGGCCGGCACCGTCTCCGGCGCCCCTAAGATCCGCGCCATGGAGATCATCGACGAGCTGGAGTCGACCCGACGCGGCTTCTATGCCGGCGGCATCGGCTACATCGGCGCCGACGGCAACCTCGACACCTGCATCGGGCTGCGGACGGGCCTGGTGAAAGGCGGCATGTTGTACGTACAGGCCGGCGGCGGCGTTGTCGCCGATTCCGACGCCGACGCCGAGTTCCAGGAGTCCTGCAACAAGGCCAAGGCGCTGCTGCACGCGGCCGAGGACGCGCTGCGCTTCGCCGAGATCGGCGTGGCGCCCCAGACGTCCTACGGCCAGGCCGCCTACGGAATGGCGAGTTGATGTCGCCAACTTTTCCTACCCACTCGTCCCGATCGCCGGCGGCATCGCGCGCGCCTGGCCGGTTCGGACCGTCCAACGACAGGTAACACCATGGCCGACTTCATGCACCGGGGCGCCCGCGCCGCCGACGCCCTCACCATCGACCACATCGCGACGTCCTGGTCGCCGTCCTCTTGGCGCGCCCGCCCGGTCAAGCAGCAGCCTTCGTACGACGACCCGGCCCATCTCGCCGCCGTGGAGCAACGGCTGGGCACGTTCCCGCCGCTGGTGTTCGCCGGCGAGGCGCGCGAGCTGCGACGCCAGTTGGCCGAGGTGGCGGCCGGGCGCGGGTTCATGCTCCAGGGCGGCGACTGCGCCGAGAGCTTCGCCGAGTTCCACGCCGACTACATCCGCGACTCGTTGCGCGTGCTGCTGCAGATGGCGGCGGTGCTGGCGTTCGGCGCCGGCACCCCGGTGGTGAAGGTCGGCCGCATGGCTGGCCAGTTCGCCAAGCCGCGCTCGGCGGACAATGAAAGCGAAGGCGGCGTCGAGCTGCCGAGCTATCGCGGCGACATCATCAACGGCGCCGCGTTCACCGCCGAGGCGCGACGTCCCGACCCCGAGCGGCAAATCCGCGCCTACTCGCAGTCGGCGGCGACGTTGAACCTGTTGCGAGCACTGGCCGACGGCGGCTATGCGTCGCTCACCCGGGTCCACGAGCACAACCTCGACTTCGTGGCGCAGTCCGCCCAGGGCAAGCAATACGAGGAGATCGCCGGCCGCATCACCGAGGCGCTGGCCTTCATGGCGGCCTGCGGCGTCACCGACGCGACCGTCCCGGCGATCGCCTCGACCAAGCTGTACACCTCGCACGAGGCGCTGTTGCTGGGCTTCGAGCAGGCGCTGACCCGCGAGGATTCGACCACCGGCGAGTGCTACAACACCGCCGTCCACCTGCCCTGGATCGGCGACCGCACGCGCGAGATCGACGGCGCCCATGTCGAGTACATGCGCGGCATCGCCAACCCGATCGGCCTCAAGGCCGGCCCGTCCATGGACCCGGACGACCTGCTCCGCCTGTGCGCGGTGCTGAACCCGGGCAACGAGCCGGGGCGCCTCACCATCATCGCGCGCATGGGCCACGACAAGGTCACGGCCTGCCTGCCGAGGCTGGTGCGCGCGGTGCAGCGCGAAGGCGCGCAGGTGGTATGGTCGTGCGACCCGATGCACGGCAACACGGTGCGCGCCGAGTCCGGCTACAAGACCCGGCCATTCCGCCAGATCATGGCCGAGATCGAGGGCTTCTTCGACGTCCACCGCGCCCTGGGCACGCATCCCGGCGGCATCCACATCGAGATGACCGGCCAGAACGTCACCGAATGCACCGGCGGCGCGCAGGCGATCACCGATGCTGGCCTGTCCACCCGCTACCAGACCCAGTGCGACCCGCGGCTCAACGCGCAGCAAAGCCTCGAGGTGGCGTTCCTCGTCGCCGAGCGGCTGAAGCTGGCGCGCCAGCACCGCAAAGCCGACCGGAGCGAGGCGGTGTCCTGAACGACACGCCCCCGCCCGGGCGGTTCGGACCGGGCGACCTCATGCTGCAATCGCCGACGGCGGAGCCGCTGTTCGGGCAGATCACCTTCGTGGGCATCGGCCTGATCAACGGCTCGCTGGCGCGCGACGTGCGCCGGCTGGGCCTGGCCGGCCGGCTGGTCGCCACCAGCCCGCGGCAGGCGACGCTCGACGAGGCGTGCGCGTTGGGCCTGGTCGACGAAGCGACGCCGGACGCCGCCGCCGCCGTCCGCGACGCCGACCTGGTGGTGCTTGGCGTGCCCGTCGGCGCCAGCGGCGAGGCGGCGCGGGCGATGACGCCGGGCTTGCGCGCCGATGCGATCGTCACCGACGTCGGTTCGACCAAGGCGAAGGTCTCAGAGCTGGTGGCGCCGTACCTGGACATGCGCCGCTTCGTGCCCGGCCATCCGGTCGCCGGCACCGAGCGGTCGGGGCCGGCGGCGGCGTTGGAACGCCTGTTCGACGGCCGCTGGTGCATCCTGACGCCGTCCGCCGAAGTCGATCCGCTCGCCGTGCGGCGCGTCGCGTCGCTGTGGCAGGCGGTCGGCTCGCGGGTCGAGCTGATGGACGCCGAGCACCACGACAAGGTGCTGGCGATCACCTCGCACCTGCCGCATTTGCTGGCGTTCAACATCGTCAACACCGCCGACGACCTCGAAGGCGTGCTGAAGGGCGAGATCCTGAAATACGCCGCCGGCGGCTTCACCGATTTCACCCGCATCGCCGCGTCGAGCCCGACGATGTGGCGCGACGTGTTCCTGCACAACAAGACCGCGGTGCTGGAGGTGGTGGGCCGCTACATCGAGGACCTGGTGGCGCTGCAGCGGGCGATCCGCTGGGACGAGGCCGACACGCTGCTCGCCCGCTTCGAGAGCGCCAGTACGGTGCGGCGCGAGGTGATCCGGGCCGGGCAGGCATACAAGCGGCGGCCGATCGCCGTCTCGCAAGTCGATTAGCCACTCTGCTGCCAATCAAAGGCTAATGCGTGTTTTATACATTGTAGCGTACGTTACAGCGAGCCCTGAGATTGTTCGTGGTCTTCTGGATTATATTGACGTATCTCTTGGCGGACCAATAACAGAAGCCATCTGATCGCGCCCGGCATCGACCGCGACGAGCGGTGCGCCGACGCCCAAAACCGAATTCACGCGCGGGCGGAACTGTACCGCGTGCAACAGAGGGATTACGGAACGTGACCGACACCGCCGGCGGCAACGACGTCCTGACTGTGACTGGCAACGACAACCAGTTCGCCGTCGTCTACACCACCGTTGCGGCGGACGGGACGCCCACTTCCGACGCGGCGGGCACCCTGGCGGCGCAGAACGGCGCCAAGGTTTACACCGTCACCAGCGGCGGCGGCGACCTCACGGTCAATGGCGACGGCCAGCCGTTCGTGGTGCAATACCTGCTCCCGGCGGGAGCGTCGGGCGGCAACGCCATCGACGTCGAAGGCCACGGCAACAAGTTCGCGGTCGCCTACAACACCCAGGATCCCGGGGCCGGCGGCAACTCGGTCGCGGTGAACGGAGCGGACAACCAGTTCGTCGTCGCCTACGCCGATCCGTCCGCGGCGAACAACAACGCGGTGGCGGTCGACGGCGCCGGCAACAGCTTCGCCGTCGCCTACAACGACTCCCCCGCCAGCGGCAGCGACGCCGCGACCGGCAGCCCGGTCACGGTCACGGGCGACAGCAACAAGTTCGTGGTCGCCAACAACGAACCGGCGCCCAGCGACAACGTGCCGACCGGCTCCAACGCCGTCACCGTCGATGGCGCCACGAACAAGTTCGTGGTCGCCGACAACCAGCCGGCGGCGAGCGACGGCACGCCGTCGAGCGGCAGCGCCGCGTCGATCTCCGGCGACGGCAACCAGTACGTCGTTGCCAACCTGAATTCCACGATCACCAGCGGCGACGCGGTAGCCGGCACCCCGGTCACGGTGCTCGACCCGATCGCCGTCGAGGCGTATCCCCCGGTGTCGGGACCGGGCACGAACCCGGTCTCCGTCACCGGCGACAGCAACAACTTCGTGGTCGCCTACGGCTCGCCGCCGCCCGCCGACAGCGCCGCCGCCCCGGCGGCGGACAACAGCTCGGTGTTCGCCTCGGCGTTCGCCGCAAGCGGCATCGACCTGAGTTCGTTGCTGGGCAGCAGCCCATTCGGCGCGCTGATCGGCGCTCCGGGCGCCAGCTCGGCTTCGGCCGGCCCTGACACCCAGACGCTCGACGCCCTGATCGCGCAAAGCCCGCTGGCGTCGATCGCCGGCACGATGGGCGTGCAGGGCCTGGAGGGCGCGTTCGGCGGTATCGCCGGCGCCGGCGCCGGCGCCCCCCCCGGCGCCGCACAGGGCAGCGCGCCAGGCGCCCCCGGGCTGGCA
>CAXUHK010000038.1:22320-27873 GCA_964250775.1 uncultured Acetobacteraceae bacterium
ACCTGGACCGGCCAGCCCCAGCCCGCCAGCAGCCGCGCGGCGCCGTAGCCATCCCCGCCGTTGTTGCCGGGGCCGCACAGCACCAGGGTGCGGCCGGGGCCGACCCGCCGCGCGGCGCGGGCGCCGGCGCCGGCGCCAACCCGTTCGCCGATCTGAGCAGCTCGCAAGTCTCCGCCTTGATCTCAAGTTTTTCCGGTGGAGCGTCGACCGGACCGGGCTTCGACACCGCCTCGGCCGGTGCCGCGGCGCCGACGGGCGGCAGTGACACGGTGAGCGCCGCCGTGGCCAGCCTCACCGCCGCCGCGGCGTCCGGGACCGCGCCGGACTCCGCGACGCTGGGCGCGTTGCTGGAACAAAGCCCGTTCGCGCCGCTGGTGAGCCTCGTGGGCGCGCAGGGCCTCATCGACATCTTCGGCGGCTTGGGCGGCAGCGGCGGCGCCAGCAATCCGTTCGCGGGCCTAAGCGGCGCGCAGTTGGGCACCTTGTTCTCCGCCTTCGCGGCCGGCGGGCCGCCAGGGGGACCGGCAACCGGCAGCGCGGACAGCGCTGGAAGTGCCACGGCCGCTCCCGGCGTCGATGTCGCGGCGACGCCGGCCTTCGTGTCCTCGGCGTTCGGCGGATCGTCCGACAGCGCCGACATCGGCTCCCTGTTGGCACAAAGCCCGCTGGCGCCGTTGCTCGGCACGCTCGGTGTGCAAGGGATCGAGAGCGCGTTCAACAGCCTGTTCACCGGCGTAGCCAACCCGTTCGCGACGCTGAGCAGCGCCGACGCCGCCAGCCTGTTCTCCGGCCTGCAGGGCGGTGCCGACGCGAACTCGGGAGCGGCGCTGCAGACGCTGTTCAGCTCGATCCTGGCGCCCGCCGGTTCCGACAGCGCGCCGGCCGGCGCGCTGTCGGCGATCGGCGCGGCGTTCCAGCAGAATGCCAGCGCCGCCGCCGGGATCGGCGCCGTGACGCTGCCCTCGTCCACCACCGTCTGACCGACCAGGAGCGATCGATGCCCGACCAGACCATGCCGCCCCAAGCCTTCGCGGCGCCGCGCTACATCGACCCGCACATCCACATGATCTCGCGTACCGTCGACGACTACGAGGCGATGCGCGACGCCGGCATCGTCGCGGTGATCGAGCCAGCTTTCTGGATGGGGCAGCCGCGCACCTCGATCGGCTCGATGCGCGACTATTTCGCGAGCCTGCTCGGCTGGGAACGGTTCCGCGCCGGGCAGTTCGGCATCCGGCACTACTGCACGCTGGGGCTGAACTCGAAGGAGGCCAACAACGAGCGTCTCGCCGAGGAGGTGCTCGACGCCCTGCCGCTCTACCTCGGCAAGGACGGCGTGGTGGCGGTGGGCGAGATCGGCTTCGACGACATGACCCCGGCGGAGGACCACGCCTTCCGCGCGCAACTCGAACTGGCGCGCGAGCTCGACATGCTGGTGCTGGTCCACACCCCGCACCGCAACAAGACCGAAGGCTCGCGGCTCAGCATGGACCTCTGCGAGGAGCACGGCCTGCTGCCGTCGCGCGTCGTCATGGACCACAACAACGAGGAGACGGTGCGCGAGACGCTGGACCGCGGCTATTGGGCCGGCTTCACCATCTACCCGCGCACCAAGATGGGCAACGAGCGCATGGTCGAGGTGGTGCGCCAGTACGGCTCGGAGCGCATCATCGTCGACAGCTCGGCCGATTGGGGCGCGTCCGATCCGCTCGCGGTGCCCAAGACCGCCGGCCTGATGCTGGCGCGCGGCATCGACCCCGCCGCCGTCCGCGCGACCTGCTACGGCAACGCGCTGGCGGCCTATGCGCAGAGCGGACGCATCGCCGAGGCCGACTGGCTCGACCCGCTGCCGATCGACCAGCGGCAACTGTTCGGCGGCAACTCGGTGCTGCGGGGGCAGGCACCGCGCATCGAGGTGCGCGACCCGGCGCTGATCGCCTGACCATGCGCAGCGGACCCGGCGGCCAATTTCACCTGGCCTATTGCACCAACGTCCATCCCGGCGACGACTGGGCCGAGACCTGGGCCGAACTGGCCCGCCACCTGCCACCGCTGAAGGCCGCGCTGTCGCCGCAAGAGCCGTTCGGGGTCGGCCTGCGGCTGTCCGACCGGGCGGCGCGCGAGCTGCTCGAAACCGACCGGCTGGAGCGGTTCGCCACCTGGCTGGACGCGCAAGGGCTGTACGTGTTCACCCTGAACGGCTTCCCGTACGGCAGCTTCCACCGGGTCGAGGTCAAGGACCGCGTCTATGCCCCGGACTGGACCCGGGTCGAACGCCTCAACTACACCGCGCGGCTCGCCCGCGTCCTGGCGCGCCTGTTGCCGGCGGGGATGGAGGGCGGCATCTCCACCGTGCCCCTCTCCTACAAGCACTGGCACGCGACCGAGGCGGCGCGCGAGGCGGCGTTCGACTCCGGCGCCGACCGCCTGCTCGACGCGGCTCGGATGCTGGCGCGGTTGGCGAGCGAGACCGGCCGGGTGATCCACCTCGACCTGGAGCCGGAACCGGACTGCCTGCTGGAGGACGCGGCCGAGACCGTGGCGCTGTTCGGGCGCCTGCGTCGCCGGGCGGCCCCGAGCGAGGAGGCCATGGTGCTGCGCCACTTGCGCGTGTGCTGGGACGCCTGCCACGCCGCGGTCGAGTTCGAGGCCACCGCCGATGCCCTGACGCGGTTCGCGGCGCACGGCATCGCGGTCGGCAAGCTACAGCTCAGTTCGGCATTGCGGGCGCCGCTGGGCGGCCCGGCCGAGCGCCGGGCGTTGCAGCGCCGGTTGCAGCCGTTCGCGGAAGGCACCTACCTGCATCAGGTAGTCGAACGCCGCGCCGATGGCACGCTGCGCCGCCATCGCGACCTCGGGACCGCGCTGAAGCGCATCGGCGACCCGGAGGCGGCGGAATGGCGGGTGCATTTCCATGTGCCGATCTTCGCCGCCGACCTGGGCGGCCTGTCCACCACCCGGCCGGAGCTGGAGGCCACGCTCGACGCGCTGCTGCGGCGGCCGTTCTGCGACCATGTGGAGATCGAGACCTATACCTGGGACGTGCTGCCGCCGGCGATGCGGCTCGACCTGCCGCAGTCGCTGCTGCGGGAGTACCGCTGGGCACTCGATGCCATGCAGATGGCGGACGCCGCGTGATCCGGCGCACCGCCGTGCTGAACGTGGTCGGGCTGACGCCCGGCCTGCTCGGCCCGCACACCCCCAAGCTGAGCCGCTGGCTGGCCGACGCCGCCATGGCGTCGATGCGCCCGGTGCTGCCGGCCGTGACCTGCGCGGCGCAGGCCACCATGCTGACCGGCCTGCCGCCGTCGGGCCACGGCATCGTCGGCAACGGCTGGTACGACCGCGACGCCGCCGAGGTGCGTTTCTGGCGGCAATCGAACCATCTGGTGCAGGCGCCGAAGGTCTGGGACATGGCGCGCGCCGCCGACCCATCGTTCACCTGCGCCAACCTGTTCTGGTGGTTCGCGATGTACGCCGGCGCCGACATCACGGTGACGCCGCGGCCGATGTACCCGGCCGACGGGCGCAAGATCCCCGACGTCTGGACCAACCCCGCCGGGTTGCGCGACACGCTGCAGGAGAAGCTCGGCCGCTTCCCGCTGTTCGAGTTCTGGGGGCCGCGCACCACGATCCGCTCGAGCCGATGGATCGCCGACGCGGCGCGCGCCGTCGAGCTCGCGGAGGCGCCGAGCCTGTCGCTGGTCTACCTGCCGCACCTCGACTACGTGCTGCAGCGCGAGGGGCTGGACGGCCCCCGCCTGCCGCGCGACCTCGCCGAGCTCGACGCGCTGTGCGGCGCGCTGATCGCGTTCTACGAGGAACGCGGGGTACAGGTGTTGTTGCTGTCGGAATACGGCGTGACGCCCGCGTCGCGTCCGGTCCACCTCAACCGCGTGTTGCGCCGCCACGGCCTGCTGGCCACGCGCGAGGAGATGGGGCGCGAGCTGCTCGACGCCGGCGCCAGCGCCGCCTTCGCGGTCGCCGACCATCAGGTCGCCCACGTCTACGTGCAGGACGCCAACCGGCTCGACGAGGTGAGCGCCCTGTTGGCGGCGGAGCCGGGGGTCGAGTGCGTGCTGGGTGAAGCCGGCAAGCGGGCGCGCGGGCTGGACCACGCCCGCGCCGGCGACCTCGTGGCGGTGGCGGCGCCGGATGCCTGGTTCACCTATTACTACTGGCTGGACGACGCGCGCGCGCCGGACTTCGCCCGCACCGTCGATATCCACCGCAAGCCCGGCTACGACCCGGTCGAGCTGTTCGTCGACCCGGCGATCCGGCTGCCGCAGCTCAAGGTGGCCGGTATCCTGGCGCGCAAGCGGCTGGGCTTCCGCACCGTCATGGACGTGATCCCGCTGGATGCCGGCCTGGTGCGCGGCTCGCACGGCCGGACTGGAGCCGGACGGGACGTCTCGCCGCTGGTGGCCACGCGCTCCGCCGCGTTGATGCGTGGCCCCGAGATCGAGGCGGTGGAGGTGTGCCAGCTCATCCTGCGGCACTTGTTCGAGGCGGAGCGGTCGAGCGCCGGCGAACAGGACGGCTCGCGCGAACTTGTGGCGCAACCTGCGACGTAAGTCTGGACGATCATTCCTATGGATAGATATGTTCTGCTCTGCGATCAAATGATTACTGTAAAAGTCCTTTAGAAACTCCAGTCTCGACTGATGGGTGCCGCAACTGTAACGGTTCCTTACGATAGCATAAAGTTCATGTGACGAATATGTCCGACATCCATCCAATGTTTCTTGACCTATGTTCGATCAGCACCACAACTATGCCTGGATGTCAGTCGAACAGAAATACATCGAAACGAGCCCGGCGGGGTTTCTCGTCCGTAAGCTTGAGCAGTTCGGCCCGTTATCTGGGGATGAACGCCGCCTCGTCGAATCGACTTCGTTCGTGGTGCGCAATGTAGAGGGCGACCAGGACATCGCCCGCGTCGGCGAGCGGCTGCTGCACTGCCCGTTTCTGCTCGACGGCTTCGCCTGCCGGTATCGCACGCTGGAGAGTGGGCAGCGGCAGATCATGGCCTTCCTGGTGCCCAACGACCTGTGCGACCTGACCGGCCTGCTGCTGCGCAAGCTCGACCACAGCATCGGCACGCTGACGACCGCGCGGGTGGCGTTCATCCCGCACGCCGCCGTGCTCAACTGGACCAGGCAGCATCCCGCCTTGGGCCAGTTGCTGTGGCGGGCGACGCTGGTCGACGCCGCGGTGGCGCGGGAGTGGATCGTCAATGTCGGGCGCCGCACCGCCTACCAGCGCACCGCGCACCTGCTGTGTGAGCTGACGCTGCGGATGCGCGCCGCCGGCCGGGCGCAGGCCCTCGCCTGCGAGATGCCGCTCACCCAGATCGAGCTGGCCGACGCGCTCGGGCTCACGCCGGTCCATGTCAACCGCACCTTGCAATGGCTCCGCGGCGAGGGCCTGATCGAGCTCGGCGGCGGGATGCTGACGGTGCGCAACTGGCGCGAGCTGAAGCGGGCCGGCGGGTTCGACCCTGCCTACCTGTACCAGCCAGCCGCCGCCGGCTGATCCAGCCGGTTGCAAGGG
>CAXUHK010000039.1:0-27644 GCA_964250775.1 uncultured Acetobacteraceae bacterium
CGAGCGGGCCGCCTCGCGTGGCTCGGCACGCGGCTCGCGGGCCTCGCGCGGCTCCGGCCGCGGCGGCGGTTCCGGCGGGGCCGCCGGCTCCTCGGCCAACAGCGACGGCGGCAGGCCCGAGGGTGACAGGTTGGACGGCGCTTCGTCGACCGCTTGGCCGCCCACCCGATCGCTCGAACGCAACTCGTTCGCGAGGCGCAGGGTCTCGGCCGAGGGCTGCGCGTCGAGCTGCTCCAGCAGCACCGTCTTGCAGCGCGCGAACGCCTGCAGCGCCATGCCGCGCTCGCCGCGCGCGGCGTAGGCCCGCATCACCGCGCGCCAGGCGCCCTCGTGGGTGCGGTCGATCTTGATGAGCTGCTGCGCCGCGAGGATCATCGCGTCCGGCTCGTTCTGGTCGCCGAGCAGCGCCTCGGCGAGCAGCCGGGCGCGGTCGCGCAACCGTTCGCGCTCGCCCGACAGCCACGCGTCGAACGCCGGGTCGACCCCGTCGAGGTCCTCCAGCAGGTCGCCGTCGAACAGGCCGAGCCCGGCCGGCTTGGCGGCGGTGGCGCGCTGCACCTCGTCGACGTCGACCCAGACCACGCCCGGCCGCAGCGCCAGGTGGTCGCGGGTGATGGTGAGGATCTGGTTGCCCACCGGGTCCAGCGCGTCGAGCAGGCGGTGGATCTCCTGGCGCAACGAGGCGCGCGCCTGCTCCTCGGGGCGGCGGCTCCAGAGCAGCTCGGCCAGCCTGCCGCGCAGCACCGGCCGCGGCGCCGAGAGCGCCACGATCGCCAGCAAGGCGCGGGTTTTTCGCCCGGTCGGCAGCACGCTCTCGCTGGTCAGGGTCCACGCCTCCATCTGGCCGATGAGGCGCAACCGCACGATCACCGCTTGCGGGGGCAAGAGGGCGACTTCACTGTCTTGGTCGTGTTGCATGAACTTGTTATAGCGCAAGAACGGATCATCGTCGTGATAATCACTCATCGAGATTAACACTGCTGACTTTTGTCCCATTATCACGCCATCGGCAAGAGCAACGTTAAATGGCGGCCTCGGCAAAGATCCGCCCGGCGTCACCCTGCCAGTCGTCCCGGTAGCGCTGCAGCCAGCGCTCCGCCTGGGTCGGCGCGCCGGCCACGATGTCCGCCAACGGCGCCAGGTGCCGGCGCTCGTCCCGGCCATCGGCGTCGTGCCGCGCCCGCGCCCGCAAACCGTCCGACGCCATGGCGACCACCTCGCGCGCCAGGTCCCGCAAGGTGCCGCCCCGCCACGCCGCCCCCAGCCCCTCGCGCGGCACGCGAGCGCGCAACGCCATAAAATCGCTGGCCGGGCACCGACGCACCAGCCGGTCGGCGGCGTCGAGCGCCGCCGGATCGTAGAGCAGCCCGACCCACAGCGCTGACTGCGCCACCATCATGTCGAGGCTGCCGGCGTCGGAGCCGCGCATTTCCAGGAACCGCTTGACGCGCACGTCGGTGAACGCCGTGGTCATGTGGTCGGCGAAATCGCCCAGCGTGGCGGCGCCCGCCTCCGGGATGCCGCCCGCCATGAACTCGCGGAACGAGCGCCCGGCCAGGTCGAGGTAGCCGCCATTGCGGCTCACGAAGTACATCGGCACGTCGAGCAGCCACTCGACATAGCGCTCGAAGCCGAAATCCTCGGCGAAGAACGCCGGCGGCATCCCGCTGCGGCGGTTGTCGGTGTCGCTCCAGATGTGCGCGCGATAGGACAGGAAGCCGTTCGGCCGGCCCTCGGTGAACGGCGAATTAGCGAACAGCGCCGTCGCCACCGGCTGCAACGCTAGGCTTACGCGCAGCTTGCGCGCCATGTCGGCCTCGCTCGCGTAATCGAGGTTGACCTGCACCGTGCAGGTCCGCGCCATCATGTCGAGGCCCAGGCTGCCGACCTGCGGCATGTAGCGGCGCATGATGGCGTAGCGCCCCTTGGGCATCCACGGCATCTGGTCGCGCCGCATCGTGGGGTGGAAACCGAGCGGCGCGAAGCCGAGGCCGAGCGGGTCCGCCGCCCTGCGCACATGCTGGTAATGCGCCGCGATCTCGGCGCGGGTCTGGTGCAGGTCGGCCAGCGTGCCGCCCGACAGTTCGAGCTGCCCGGCCGGCTCCAGCGACACCGAGGCATGGCCCCGCTTCAGCCCGATCGGCTGGTCGGCATCGAGGATCGGCGTCCAGCCGTCGCCGGCCATGCCTTCCAGCACGGCGCGGATACCGTCGGGCGCGTAGGGCGGCGGGGTCAGGTCGGCGCGGCGGAAGCCGAACTTCTCGTGTTCGGTGCCGATCGCGAAGCGCTCGGGCGGCTTGCAGCCCTCGGCGATGTGCTCGGCCAGTTGGCGGACCGAGCGGATCGGCGTGGTGTCGTCGTCTCCGGGATTAGACATCGGGGTTCCGTGGCTGCGCGCCCGAGGCTGGGCAAGCGCCGTTCCTGCCCGAAGAACGTGGCGCGCACAACGTTATGCGCCAAGCCTGGGCCATGCGCTAAACCTGCGCCATGCCGAAAGCAGACGCCCCAGCGTTCACCGACATCGCCGCCCATGGCTGGGTGGCCCGGCTGCCGGCGTCCTGGCGCGGCTACGCGCTGCTGGCCCGCCTCGACCGGCCGATCGGCGCCTGGCTGCTGTTCCTGCCCGGCTTGTGGTCGATCCTGCTGGCGCGGGCCGCCTGGCGGCCGACGCTGCTGCTGCTGGCGCTGTTCGCGTTGGGTGCCGTGCTGATGCGCGGCGCCGGCTGCGTGGTCAACGACATGTGGGACCGTGACCTCGACCGCCTGGTGAGTCGAACCGCGAGTCGGCCGCTGGCCTCGGGCGCGCTGCGGATGCGCCAGGCGGCGGCCTTCCTGGCGTCGCTGCTGGCGGCCAGCCTGCTGATCCTGCTGCAGCTCGATCGACTGGCGCGGGCGCTGGGTGTCGCCTCGCTGCTGCTGGTGGCGCTGTATCCGCTGGCCAAGCGGGTGACATGGTGGCCGCAGGCGATGCTGGGCGTGGTGTTCGGCTGGGCGGCCCCGATGGGGTTCGCGGCCGCGTCCGGGCGGCTCGATGCGGGCGCATTGGCGCTGTACGCTGCGGCATTCTGCTGGATCCTGGGCTACGATACGGTGTACGCGCACCAGGATCGCGAGGACGACGCGCTGGTCGGCGTGCGCAGCACCGCGCGGCTGTTCGGCGAGCGGACGCGGCCGTTCCTGGCGGCCTGCTACACGGCGATGCTGGCATTGCTGGTCGTGGCCGGCGCGTCGGCCGGGCTGCGCTGGCCGTTCTTCGTCGCTTTGCTGGCGCCGGCCTGGCTGCTGGCGCGGCAGGTCGCAAGGCTCGACATCGGCGACCCGGCGCGTTGCCTGGCGCTGTTCCAATCCAACCGCGACGTGGGTCTGCTGGTCGGCCTGGCCGTGGCGCTCGGCCGGCTGTGAAGGCGTTCATCCGAGCCAACACCGAGATCGCCCGCCCGGCCCTGGTGCCCGAAGTGGCGCTGCACCTGGCGACCGAGATCACCCCGATCTGGCAGGCTACCGAGACCTGGCTGCGCGCCCGCAACGTCGAACCGCCGTTCTGGGCATTCGCCTGGCCCGGCAGCCAGAGCCTCGCCCGCCATGTGCTCGACCACCCGCGATCGGTCGCCGGCCGTCGTGTGCTCGACTTCGCCGCCGGCGGCGGGCTCGCGGCGATCGCCTGCGCCCGGGCCGGTGCGGCGCTGGTCGAGGCGGCGGAAATCGACGAGCTGGCGGTGGCGGCGATCGAACTCAACGCGGCGCTCAATGGCGCGACCGTCGCAGCCATGCTCGGGGACGTCGTGGGCGCGGCGTGCCGCTGGGACGTGATCCTGTGCGGCGATGTCTGCTACGAGGCGCCGATGACCGGGCACATCCTGCCCTGGCTGCGGCGCATGGCGCGCGAGGCGACGGTGCTGATGGCCGACCCGAGCCGCGCCTACGCGCCGCGCGAGAACATCGAGATCGTCGCGCACCATGCTGTGCCGACCACGGTGGAACTCGAGGACCATACCGAACGCCTGGTCACGCTGTTCCGGCTACTCCCGTAGCAGTATGCGGTCGTTGATGAAGCTGGCGAGGCCGCGGGCGTGGAAGTCGGCGCGCAGCCGGTCCTCGTCATACTCGTGGCGGACCCAGTCGAGGAACGGCTTCCTTCCCTCGGCGGTCTTGGCATAGAGGATGAAGAAGGCGTCGAGGATGCCGGTGCGGCTGGTCTTCCAGTGGCCGAACCGCCACGACAACTGCGCCAACGCCTGCGCCGCGCTGCCGCCCTCGAACAGCAGTGCCAGCCCGGAGGCCAGGCCAGCGCGATCCGCGCCAGACTTGCAGTGCATCAGCGCCGGCGTGGTCAGCGTCTGATAGATATCGTGGAAGCGCAGGATACGGTCCCGATGCGGCGCGCCCCGGCTCTCGAACGCCATGTCGACGTGCTGCAGGCCAAGACGCCGCGCGGCGTCGCGCGACAAGGCATCGGAGCCGCATTTGCGGTGGCCGCGCAAGTTGACCAGCGTGCGCAGATGCAGTCGCCGTTTGGCCTCGGCCAGCCGCGCCGGGGTCGGATGGTTCGAACGATAGAGCCTGCCCGGCACCACCTCGGCCAGGTTGCCCCAGAACAGCCGGAACACCGCATGGTCGACGAGTAGGCTCTCGCGCCAGGCGCGGCCCCGGCTGGTGGCCAGGTCGCCGTCGTACACGTCAGCCCCGCCCCGTCAGCCCTGGCGTTCGACCATCAACTGCTTGATCTTGCCGATCGCCTGCGCCGGGTTCAGGCCCTTGGGGCAGGTCTGGGTGCAGTTCATGATGGTATGGCAGCGGTACAGCTTGAACGGATCCTGCAGCGCGTCGAGCCGTTCGCCGGTGCGCTCGTCGCGGCTGTCGGCGATCCAGCGATATGCCGCCAGCAACACGGCGGGGCCGAGATAGCGGTCGCCGTTCCACCAGTAGCTCGGGCAGGACGTGGTGCAGCAGAAGCACAGGATGCACTCCCACATGCCGTCGAGCTTGGCGCGCTCCCCCTTGCTCTGCAGCCGCTCGGCGTCCGGCGGCGGCGGCGTGTCGGATTGCAGCCACGGCTCGATGCTGCGCAACTGCGCGTAGGCGAAGCTCAGGTCGGGCACCAGGTCCTTGACCACCGCCATGTGCGGCAATGGGTTGATGCGGATGTCGCCCTTCACGTCGTCGATCGGCTTCAAGCAGGCCAGCGTGTTGGTGCCGTCGATGTTCATGGCGCAACTGCCGCAGATGCCCTCGCGGCAGGAACGGCGGAAGGTCAGGGTCGGATCGACCTCGTTCTTGATCTTGATTAACGCGTCCAGCACCATCGGGCCGCAACTGTCCATGTCGAGCTGGTAGCTGTCGGTCTGCGGGTTCTGCCCGTCATCGGGATTCCAGCGGTACACCTTGAACGTGCGCGACCGCTTGGCCCCGGCTGGCGCCGGATGCGCCTTTCCCGGCTTGATCTTGCTGTTCGCCGGAAGGGTGAACTCTGCCATGATGGTCCTTGAGTCAAGACGTAGGGCGGAAAAGCGATAGCGCCTTCCGCAGCTTCCGAGCGTGCCGGATCGGCGGAAGGCGCTGCGCTTTTCCGCCATACGACAGTTACGCCAACAACAGTTGCAGCAGCCCGGCGGCGATGCCGGCGGTGAGAAGAGTCACCTGCGCGATGGTTGCACCGCGGCCGTCGCGGACGGCGGCTCTGGCGCGGCAAGGACGGCGGGACATGGTCAATATACTCGCTTCTTGGGGGGGAACACGCTGACCTCGTTGGTCAGCGTCTGCATGCGGACCGGGCGGTAGCTCAGCGCGACCTCGCCTGCCTCGCTGCAGGTGCTCAGGGAATGCTTCATCCAGTCGGCATCGTCGCGGTCCGGGAAGTCGTCATGGGCGTGGGCGCCCCGGCTCTCCGGGCGGGCCTCGGCGCTGACCATCGTGGTCATCGCGTTCCCCATCAGGTTGTCGAGCTCCATCGCTTCGACAAGGTCGCTGTTCCAGATCAGGCTGCGGTCCGTCACCGTCACGTCGGACAAGCCGCCCCACAGCCGGTGCATCTTGGCGACACCCTGGCGCAGGCTCTCGCTGTTGCGGAACACGGCGGCGTGGGCTTGCATGGTCTTCTGCAGCTCGCCGCGCAGGGTGGCGACGCGGGTGGCGCCGCTGCTGTTGCGGATGCGGTCGAAGCGGTTCAGCGCCTTGTCGCCGGCATCCGCGGGCAACGGGCGCTGGCTGGCCCCCGGCTTGATGACCTCCGACGCCCGGTGCGCGGCGGCGCGGCCGAACACCACCAGGTCGAGCAGCGAGTTGGTGCCGAGCCGGTTGGCGCCGTGCACCGACACGCAGGCCGCCTCGCCCACCGCCATCAGGCCGGGCACGATGGCGTCCGGATCGTCCGGGGTCGGGCGCAGCACTTCGGTGCGCACGTTGGTCGGGATGCCACCCATGTTGTAGTGAACGGTCGGCAGCACCGGGATCGGATCCTTCGTCAGGTCGACGCCCGCGAACACCCGCGCCGTCTCGCTGATGCCGGGCAGCCGCTCGTGCAGGATGGCGGCCCCGAGATGCTCCAAATGGAGCATGATGTGGTCCCTGTCCGGGCCGCAGCCGCGCCCCTCGTTGATCTCCATGGTCATCGAGCGGCTCACCACGTCGCGGCTCGCGAGGTCCTTGGCGGTCGGCGCGTAGCGCTCCATGAAGCGCTCGCCCTCGCTGTTGGTCAGGTAGCCACCCTCGCCGCGGGCGCCTTCGGTGATCAGGCAGCCGGCCGGGAAGATGCCGGTCGGGTGGAACTGCACGAACTCCATATCCTGCGTCGGCAGCCCGGCGCGGAGCACCATGCCGCCGCCGTCGCCGGTGCAGGTGTGCGCAGAGGTGCAGGACTGGTAAGCACGGCCATAGCCGCCGGTCGCCAGCACCACGCTCTGCGCCCGGAAGCGGTGGATCGAGCCATCCTCCAGGCACCACGCCATGACGCCACGGCAGGCACCGTCCTCATCCATGATGAGGTCGAGCGCGAAATACTCGACGAAGAACTCGACCTCGTGCTTCAGCGACTGCTGGTACAGCGTGTGCAGGATGGCGTGCCCGGTGCGGTCGGCCGCGGCGCAGGCGCGCATCGCCGGCGACTTGCCGTATTCCTTCATGTGGCCGCCGAACGGGCGCTGGTAGATGCGGCCGTCCTCGGTGCGGCTGAACGGGACGCCGTAATGCTCCAGCTCGTAGACCGCCGGCACCGCCTCGCGGCACATGTATTCGATGGCGTCCTGGTCGCCCAGCCAGTCCGACCCCTTCACGGTGTCGTACATGTGCCAACGCCAGTCGTCCTCGCCCATGTTGCCGAGCGAGGCGCCGATCCCGCCCTGGGCGGCGACGGTGTGGCTGCGGGTCGGGAACACCTTGGTGATGCAGGCGGTCTTGAGCCCGGACGCGCCCATGCCGAGGGTCGCGCGCAGGCCGGCGCCGCCGGCACCCACGACCACGACATCGTAGGTGTGGTCGACGATCGGGTAGGCGCGGGCGGCTGGCTTGGACATCGCGTTCATGGCAGGAGCATCCGGGTTGCGGCGGGGATCAGCCCGCCAAGGCGAGTTTCAGCACCGAGACGGCACAGGCCAACGCCATGAGGCCGGCGGCGCCCTTCACCGCGAGCAACGCCGGCATCTTGATGCGTTCCACATGCACATAGTCCTCGATGACCACCTGCAAGCCTATCGCCATATGATGGAAAGTTATGAGTGCCAACGCCAGCAACAGCGCCGCGTTGAGCGGGTGGCCGGCGAAGTGCGCGACCGCCTGTCGCGGCCGTCCCGCCAAGTGCAGCGCCACATAGACGAACCACAGCGTCAGCGGCACCAACGCCACCGACGTCACCCGCTCTGTCCACCATACTGCCGCTCCGGTGCCGGCGGCGCCGAGCCCGCGGGCGCGGCCGAGCTGGGTGCGCAGCACCTCGACGTTGACGCCCTCGACGGTCGCACCCGCCTTGCTCATCTCACAGCACCACGATCATGGCGATCACGGTCAGCAGGCTGAACGCCCCGGTCGCGGCGACCGCCGCCCAGCCCGAACGGTGGGTCGTCGCCAGGTCGAAGCCGTAGCCGCTGTCCCAGGCCAGGTGCCGGATGCCGGCGAAGAAGTGATACCACAGCGAGACGACCCAGCCGAACAGCGCCAGCAGGCCGACCCAGGAACGCATCACCGCCGAGACGGTGGCGTACGCCTTGTCGGAGCTGGCCGCCGCCACCAACCACCAGACGAACAGCAACGTCCCGGCCGACAGCGCGATGCCGGTGGCGCGGTTCATGATCGACAGCACCGAGGTGATCTGCGGCTTGTAGACCTGCAGGTGCGGCGACAGCGGCCGGCGCACCAGACGGCCGTCAGTGGTGCGCGCCACCATCAGCGCGTCGCGTGCGTCCTCCATCCGGCAGCATCCCGAGATTGCTTGCACCGCAACATAAGCCGGAAATGCGCTGCGGCAACTATCGCGGCCGCCAGCCTTGGTGCGTGTTCGGTGTATAAGCACGCCACGGCCAGGAGCCAGAGGGGATGGTTCGGTGAGCAACACGTTGTATGAGGCCGACTTTGTGCGCTGGCTCGGCGAGCAGGCGAGACTGCTGCGCGCGGGGGAGTGGGCGGAACTGGACATCGAGAACCTGGCCGAGGAGATCGAAGGCGTGAGCCGGAGCGAGCGTCGTCAGCTGTTCAGCCGGATTCAGGTGGTGCTGCTGCACCTTTTGAAATGGCAGATGCAGCCGGAACGAAGGTCGTCAGGCTGGAACAGGACCATTGACGAACAGCGGGACCGTATCGAGGCCGTACTCAAAGACAGCCCTAGCTTGCGCGGAGTTGTCGGCGAGGCGGTCATGGAGAGCTATCCGCGAGCCAAGCGGAAAGCGGTCTATGAAACTCGCCTCGATGACCACAATTTCCCGGTCGACTGCCCGTTTTCGCCCGAGCAGGTGCTCGACGAGGATTTCCTGCCCGAATAAGTGGACTGGCAGACTGCAAGCAGAGGAAAACCGGATGGACAGCCTCTACGACGTCGACGCCCTGGCCTGGTCCGAGCAACAGGCCGACCTTTTGCGCCGCCTGGCCGCCGGCGAGCGGCTGAACGAGGCGGTGGACTGGCCCAACGTGATCGAGGAGGTGCAGGACGTGGGCCAATCGCTGCTTCGTGCCTGTTGCAGCATGCTGCAACAGGCGATGGTTCACCTGCTCAAGTTACATGCCTGGCCCTCCAGCCACTCCGTCGAGCATTGGAAGACCGAGGCGGCAGTGTTCCTGGACGATGCCGAGCAAAGGTTTGCACCGTCCATGCGGCAGCACATCGATCTTGGCGTTTTATATGCCAAGGCCCTCCGACGGGCTCGGGAAGCCATGGATGTGACTGGCAGCCCGGCACCGCTGCCAGAAGCATGCCCCTTTACACTTCAGAATTTGCTCGCCGGCGACCTCGTGGACCTCGGCGCCAAACTGGCCGCAGCGGCTACGCCGCCTTCCTGAACGCCCCCTGCGCCACCAGCGTTTCGGCGATCTGCACCGCGTTCAGCGCCGCGCCTTTGCGCAAATTGTCCGAGACGCACCAGAATGCCAGCCCGTGCTCGACCGTGGGATCGAGGCGCAACCGGCTGACATAGGTGGCGTCCTCGCCCTGCGAGTCGAGCGGCGTGATGTAGCCGCCGTCCTCGGGACGGTCGTAGACCTGCACCCCCGCCGCCTCGCGCAGCACGTGGCGCGCCTCCTCCAAGTCAACTGGCAGCTCGAATTCGACGTTCACAGCCTCGCTATGGCCGATGAACACCGGCACTCGCACGCAGGTCGCGATCAGCTTGATGTCGGGATCGAGGATTTTCCGGGTCTCGACCGCCATCTTCCACTCCTCCTTGGTCGCCCCGTCGTCCATGAAGCGGTCGATGTGCGGGATGACGTTGAAGGCGATCGGCTTGGTGAAGATCTCCTGGCGCGGCGGGTCGTTGACGAAGCTGGCCTTGGTCTGGCTGAACAGCTCGTCCATGCCCTCCTTGCCGGCGCCGGACACGCTCTGGTAGGTCGCCACCACCACCCGCTTGACGCGGAAGCGGTCGTGCAACGGCTTCAGCGCCACCACCAATTGGATGGTCGAGCAGTTCGGGTTGGCGACGATGCCGCGCCGCATCCGGGTCAGCGCCTGCGGGTTCACCTCCGGCACCACCAGCGGCACGTCCGGCTCCATGCGGAACTGGCTGGTGTTGTCGATCACCACGCAGCCGGCCGCCGCCGCGCGCGGCGCGTGGACCGCCGAGACGGCAGCGCCGGGGCTGAACAGGCCGATGTCCCAGCCCTTGAAGTCGAACGTGTCGAGGTTGCGCACCTTAAGCACGGCCTTGTCGCCGAACGAGATCTCCTGGCCGACCGACCGCGCCGAGGCCAGCGCCACCAGCTCGTCGACCGGGAAGCGGCGCTCGTGCAGCGTCTTGATGATCTCGCGCCCGACCGCGCCGGTGGCGCCCGCAACCGCGACCCTGTAGCCCATCCCCGCTCTCCCGCTTGGCATCGCCGTTTTATCAGCCCGGCAGGCGCAGCACCACCCGGCCGCCCTCAACCCGCGCCGACACGCCGCGATAGTCCGCGACGCTGGGCAGCGGCGCCAGCTCGGCGGCGCTGAGCGTGGTGGTCAGCGCCAGCACCCGCGCCCCGGCCGCCTGCCCCGCCGCCAGCCCGGCCGGCGCGTCCTCCAGCACCAGGCAGTCCGCCGCCGCGACGCCCAACGCTGCCGCGCCGGCGAGGAAGCCCTCCGGGTCGGGCTTGCCGCGCGCCACGTCGTCGGCGCTGACCAGCACGCGCGGCAGCGGCAGCCCGGCCGCGCGCAGCCGCTGCAGCGCCAGGACGCGGTCGGCCGAGGTCACCACGGCCCAGCGCTCCGGCGGCAAGCTGCGCAGCAGCGCGCCGGCGCCGGCAATCTCCACGATCGGGATGGCATCGCTGCGCTCCTGCTCCACCATCCACGCCGTCTCGGCCGCGATGTCGAAGCCGAGATGGGCGTAGTGACTTGCCACCTCGGCCGAGCGGCGACCGTGCGAGACGCGCATCAGCTCTTCGAGCTCGATGCCGTGCCGCCCCCCCCACCCCCAAAATATCCAAGCCCCGGCCCCGCGGCTGCCGACCAGGGTGCCGTCCATGTCGAACAGCAGCGCCGCCACGTCGATCTCGGCCTCTGGTGGTGTCATCGTGGTGTCCTTTCGCGGGCGGGGGGCCTGCTGTACGTTGCCCCCATGAACGACATCGCGCCAGCGGCCAACGCCCCGAACGCGCCCGGCGGCCCCGGCCTGTCGCCGCGCTGGACGTCGAGCGACAAGTCGGGCGTCGGCACCGCGCTGTCGGCGCTGAGCCGGGTATGGTTCACCATCAGCCACGGCATCCTGAACGAGGTCTACTATCCGCGCGTCGACCAGGCCTGCACCCGCGATTTCGGCCTGATCGTGACCGACGGCCGACCGGGCGGCTTCTTCGCCGAGGAGAAGCGCGACACCACCGGGACAGTGGCGATGCTGGAGGACGGCGTGCCGGCCTACCGGCTGGTCAACACCTGCCGCCAGGGGCGCTTCCGCATCGAGAAATGCGTGCTGAGCGACCCGCGCCACGACGTCGTGCTGCAGCACGTCGCGTTCACCGACCTGTCGCCGGCCGGATCGCCGCCGCTACGGCTGTTCGCGCTGCTGTCGCCGCACCTGGTCAACGGCGGCGCGCACAACACCGCCTGGCTGGGCGACTACAAGGACCAGCCGATGCTGTTCGCCGAGGGCGACGGCAGCGTCCTGGCGCTCGGCTGCTCGGCGCCGTGGCTGTCCCGCTCGGCCGGCTTCGTGGGCGCCAGCGACGGCTGGCAGGAGCTGCGGCGGCACGGCAGCTTGCCCAACCAGTCCGCGCGCGCCGCCGACGGCAACGTGGCGCTGGCCGCCGAGATCGACCTGGCCGCCGGCCGCGACATCGTGCTGGCGCTGGCGTTCGGGCGCGGCTGGGCGGAGGCCGGCTACCGCGCCCGCAGCAGCCTGCAGCGCCGCTTCAGCGCCACCCAGGAAGAATACGTCGCCCCCTGGCGCGACTGGCAGGCCGGGCTGCGGCCGCTGCGCGGCGCGTCGACCACGCACGACACCTACCGCATCAGCGCCGCGGTGCTGCGCGCGCACGAGACGCCGAACTTCCCCGGCGGCGCCATCGCCAGCCTGTCGATCCCGTGGGGCGCCAGCAAGGGCGACGACGACCTCGGCGGCTACCACCTGGTCTGGCCGCGCGACCTGGTCGAGACGGCCGGCGGCCTGCTGGCGATGGGCGCGCTGCCAGAGGCGCGGCGGGTGCTCGACTACCTGCGCGCGACGCAGCAGGGCGATGGCGGCTGGCCGCAGAACTGCTGGCTCGACGGCACCCCGTATTGGAGCGGCGTGCAGCTCGACGAGACGGCGTTCCCGATTGTCCTGGTCGACATGGCCCGCCGCCACGGCGCCCTCGCCGCCAGCGAGGTGCCCGACTACTGGCCGATGGCGCGCGCCGCCGCCGGCTACCTGCTGTGCCACGGCCCGGTCACTGGCCAGGACCGCTGGGAAGAGGACGGCGGCTACTCGCCGTTCACGCTGGCGGTCGAGATCTCCGGCCTGCTGGTCGCCGCCGAACTGGCCGACGAGGCACGGGAGCCGGCATTGGCGACCCTGCTGCGCGACACCGCCGATGCCTGGAACGACGCCATCGAAGGCTGGTGCTTCGCCGCCGGCGGCGCGCTCGCCACGCAAGCCGGCGTCGCCGGCCACTACGTGCGCATCGCCCCCGCGCGCGACGGCACCGCCGCGTCCGACCTGCACGGCGCCGTCACCATCCGCAACCGCGCCGAGGCAGACGCCGACCTGCCGGCCGACGCCATCGTGAGCCCCGACGCGCTGGCGCTGGTGCGGTTCGGCCTGCGCGCCGCGGACGACCCGCGCGTCGTCGCCACCGTCGCGGTGATCGACCACGTGCTGAAGCGCGAGCTGCCGCAGGGTCCGTGCTGGTATCGCTACAACATGGACGGCTACGGCGAGCACGCCGACGGCAGCCCGTTCGACGGCGCCGGCATCGGCCGGCTGTGGCCGCTGATGACCGGCGAGCGGGCGCATTACGAATTGGCCGCTGGCCGTCCCGCCGAGGCGCGTCGCCTGCTCGACACGCTGGAGCGCCTGACCAGCGACGGCCGGCTGATCCCCGAGCAGGTCTGGGACGCGGGCGCGGTGCCGGAGCGCGAGCTGGAACTCGGCCGGCCCAGCGGCTCGGCGATGCCGCTGGTGTGGGCACATGGCGAGCACGTCAAGCTGTGCCGCTCGCTGGCAGACGGCGCGGTGTTCGACATGCCGCCGCAGACGGCGCGGCGCTACCAAGTGGATCGCGCGACCGCGCGGGTGCAGCCGTGGCGGCCGGACTGGCGGGCGGAGACGCTGCGCCACGGCCGCGCGCTGCGGCTCGACCTGCCGGCCAGCGCCCGCGTCACCTGGTCGGCGGACGGGCCGGCGCAGACCGTCGCCACGGCCGATATCGGCATCGGACTGCACGTCGTCGAACTCGCGACCGCGGCGCTGCCCGCCGGCAGCCGCATCGCCTTGCGCATCGAAGCGAGGGAGGCGAATATAGTCGAGGTGTCGGTGACAATCGTTTGACAATGCACAGCAAATACACGCGCAACGAGAAGCTGCTCGGCGGCCTGGACATCGCCAACACGCGCGGCATCGAGATCGGCGCGCTGACCACGCCGCTGCTGCGCCCGCCGGAAGCCAACATCCGCTACGTCGACCACGCCGACCAGGAAACGCTGCGGGAAAAGTACCGCGCCGATCTCAACGTCGACATCGACAAGATCGTCCCTGTCGACGCGATCTGGGGCGACCGGACGCTGGCCGAGTGCTTCCCGGGCGAGCTGTTCGACTACGTGCTGGCCAGCCACCTGATCGAGCACGTGCCCGACGTGATCGGCTGGCTGGCGGAAGTCAGCGCGGTGTTGCGGCCGGGCGGCCGGCTGGTCCTGGCGATCCCGGACCGCCGCTACACCTTCGACGTGCTGCGCCGCGAGACCAGCCTCGCGGAACTGGTCGACGCGCATCTGCGCGGCGCGCGGCGGCCGACGCCGCTGCAGGTGTTCGACTTCAACGTGAACGCGGTGGAACTCGACGCGCCGACCGCCTGGACCGCGATGCCCCGCCCCGAAGCGTTGCGGCACTACTCGACGATGGCCGGGGCCATGCACCTGGCGCAGCAGAGCTGCGCCGGCAACTATTACGACAGCCATTGCTCGGTGTTCACCGCCCGCTCGCTGCTGGGCCTGATGGACGGGCTGCTCGACCTTGGCTTGTTCCCGTTCGACATCGAGCGGTTCCACACGGTCGAGTTCGGCGGCAACGAGATCGCCCTCGTCCTGGTCAAGCGGGCGGAGGTCGCCGACACCGCCGCCGCGCGCCGGATGATCGCCGGTTTTCTCGGCAGCGGGGCGGACAGCGAGGGTTTGCCGCTAGATCTGGCGCCTCCGGCAGCGCTGCCACCGCCGCCGACCATCGCAGCAGCACCTGACCCGGACGTCGTGAACCTGCAGCGGGTTGTGGCCGAAATGCAGTCGAGCAAGTGCTGGCGGATGACGGCGCCGCTGCGCTGGGTCGCCAACCGGTTCAAACCGGGGGTCACTGCGGACAGCCGCTAGGCCGAGGATCACTCTGCGGATGCGGCCGGCCCGTGCAGCGCGCGCCAGCCGGCCAGCAACTCCGGTCGATCCGGGGGGTAGAACGTGTCCAGTATTTCGACCGCCTGGATGCGGTCGGCGCGGAAATGCCGGTAGTCGCCGCGTAGCTCGCACCAAGCGCCGATCAGCGTCGCCTCCATGAAGTAGGCGACCGCGAGCGGCCAGACCACCCGGTCGCTGTGCCGCCCATGGCCGTCGAGGTAGCGGATGCGCAGCTTGCGCGCGCTCCGGATGGCGTCGCGCACCTCGCTCATGCAGACGATGTCCGGCACGTACGCCCCGTGCGACGAGACGTGGAACGGCGCCCACGGCCGGGTCGGCGACACGGCGGCGATCTTGGCGCGCACCCGTCCGGCGGCATCCTGCAAGCCGCGATCGCCGGTGCGGCGCACCAGGTCGAGCGCCACGGCAATGGTCTGCGCTTCCTCCGCCGTGAACATCAGAGGCGGCATGTCGTAGCCGGGGCGCAGCACGTAGCCGAGCCCGGACGCGCCATCGACCGGCACCCCGCTGGCCTGCAAGGCGGCGATGTCGCGATAGACGGTGCGCGGCGACACCTCCAGCCGGCCCGCCATGCGGGAGGCGGTCAGCGGCCGCGCCGCGCCGCGCAGCAACTGGATGATGTCGAACAGACGGTCGGCCCGGCGCATCGGTGCCTCCGGTCGCGGTGTCGCTTCCGCTGCTGACACCACGTTGTCAGCAGGGTCGGCCTATACCGCCCGTGAAACCATGACGGGTCAACACTGCGGATGAGTGGCGCGATCCTGCTGGCGGCATCGGCGGTGGCCTACAGCCTGGCCGGCTACTTCACACGGCTGATCCCGCTCGACGTGATGACGTTGCTGTTCTGGCGCGGCATCTTCGCCGGCGCGGCGCTCGTGGGGGTGATCGTCGCCCAGCACGGCCGCGCGGCATGGTCCGTGACCCGCGCCATCGGGGCGCCCGGCCTCGCCGTGGCTGGGCTGTCGGTGGTCGCCTCGTACCTCTACCTGGCGGCGTTCCGCAACACCACGGTGGCCGACGTCGCGGTGATCTACGCGACGCTGCCGTTCTGGGCCTCGGCACTGGGATGGCTGCTGCTGCGCGAACGGGAAGGCTGGCGCGTGCTGGCGTCGAGCGTCGTGGCGCTGGTCGGCGTGGCGCTGACCACCGGCGGGGCACTCGGCGGCGGGCGCCTGGCCGGCGACCTGCTGGCGCTGGCGATGACCCTGATCTTCGCGTTGATGATGGTGCTGGTCCGCCGCGCGCGGGCGGTGTCGATGCTGCCGGCCATGGCGCTGTCCTGCTTCCTGGCCTCGGCGCTGGCCTGGCCGTTCGCGCGCACCGGGCCGGTCGCGCAACTGCCCATGCTGCACCTGATGCTGTTCGGCGTGGCGCAGTTGGGCCTCGGGCTGTTGCTGCTGACGTTCGGGATGCGCCGCGTGCCGGCGACACGCGCGGCGTTGATCGGCCTGCTCGACACGCCGCTGGCGCCGGTCTGGGTGTGGCTCGCCTTCGACGAGACGCCGCCGCCGCTGACGCTCGTGGGCGGCGGCATCGTCATGGCGGCCGTGCTGTGGAACCTGCGCGGCGCGGCGCCGCGCTGAACGCCGCCTACGCCCGCGTCGCCGGCGGATGGCGCAACGTCCGCGTCAGGGCCGCGATCAGCTCCCTGCCCTCGTACGGCTTGGTCAACACCGGACGGTCGCTGTAGCGCGGCGGCAGCACCTCGCGGCCGTAGCCGGTCAGGAACACCATCGGCAACCCGCGCGCGGCCATCGCGTCGGCGACCGCGAGCGAGGTCTCGCCGGCGACGTGGAAATCGAGCAGCGCCACCTCGGGCGGCGGCTCCGAGGCCAGCATCGCCAGCGCCTGCGCCACCGTCGCGGCCGGCCCGACCACCGCGTAGCCGGCATCGACCAGCAGGTCGTCGAGGAACATGGCGATCAGCAGCTCGTCCTCCAGCACCAGCACCCGGCGGCCCGCGCGGGTGGGCGGGACCATGTTCATGACAGCGCTTCGGTCAAGCGCGGCATCGTCAGCAGCTTCGGATCGAGCGGCATCAGCAGCTTGGCCACCAAGCCCGTGGGCGCGAAGTCGAGCGTCGCCCGGCCATTCAGCTCGTAGCGGAACTGGCGCTCGATCAGGTCGGTGCCGAGGCCACGGCGCTGCGGCGGCAGGACCGACGGGCCACCCGATTCGCGCCACTCGATGCACAGGCCCCGCGCGTCCTCCGCCGCGTCGGGCTCGGCGGCGCCGACCGCCGAGAGCGTCACCTGGACCTTTCCGCTCGGCGTGGACAGCGCGCCATACTTCACGGCGTTGGTGGCCAGTTCGTGCAGCACCATGCCGAGCGACAGCGCGGCGCTCGGCTTCGCCAGGACACTCGGCCCAATGACCTCGATGCGCCGCGGCCCGCCCTCGAACGGCTGCAGGATCTTCATCAGCAGTTCGCCCAGCGCCACCTCGCTCCAGCGCTCGCGCGACAGCAGCTCGTAGGAGCGGCCCATCGCGTAGAGCCGCCCGAGGAAGCTCTCCGAAAAGTCCTCCAGCGAGTCCGACCGCTTCATCGTCTGCGCCGAGACGCCGGCCACCACCTGCAGCATGTTGCGCACGCGATGGTTCAGCTCGACCACCAGGACCCGCTGCTGCTCCTCGGCGGCGGCGAGCGAGGTCACGTCGACGAAAGTGACCAGCACGCCGTCGACCGCGCCCTCGCTGGTGCGGTACGGCAGCAGCCGCATCAGGTAGTTGGGCGGCGCGCCGTCGCGGGTGACGCTGTGCTCGCGCGGCTCGTTGCGCTCCAGCACCTCGGCGATCTCGGCCTTCAGGTCGACGCCGTCGAGGTTGGTGGCGAAATCGCTCAGCGGCCGGCCGCGGTCGCCCGGCAGCAGGTTGAAGATCGCCGTCACCGCCGGGGTGAAGCTGCGGATGCGCAGGTGCCGGTCGAGGAACACCGTCGCCAACTGGCTGCTCTCGAACAGGTTGCGCAGGTCGGCGTTCGACTGGTCGTGCTCGTCGACCTCGACCAGCAGCTCGGCGTTGACGGTGTGCAGCTCCTCGTTGATCGACTGGATCTCCTCCTTCGAGGTCTCCAGCTCCTCGTTGGTGGACTGCAGCTCCTCGTTCACCGAGACCAGTTCCTCGTTGGAGGATTTCAACTCCTCCAGCGCGGTCTCGTACTCCTCGACCATCATCTGCAGCCGGTCGCGCGTCTCGTGCAGCTCGTGCTCGAGCCGCTCGACCATGGCCGCGCCGACCGCGCGCTCGGCATGGTCGACGCCGGGCTGCTCCGGGACGAAGGGAGCGCCCTCCTCGGCGAACACCACCAGCATGTGCGGCGCCGCGTCGGCGTCCTCGGTCGGGTCGCGCAGCGGCTCCACCGTCAGCGTCACCATCTGCGCGCGCTCGTCGCCGTCCAGCATGACGTGGCTGCGCGTCACCGGGCGGCGCGTCGTCGCCGCCTCCTGCAGCGCCGTGCGCAGGTCGAGCCGCAGCCCGCGCCGCGCCGTCGTCAGGAGTTGCTGGCTTGGCGGGCCGCTGGGCGGCTCCAGGTAGCGCCCGGTGCGGGCCGAGTAGTGCACGATGTCGCCGGCCGGGTTCACCGCGACATGCGGCGGCGCGAACCGCTCCAGCACCCGGCCGTCGACCGCGGCGCGCACGTTACGCCAGGGCGGGTTCCAGCGCAGGTCGGCCATCTGCGCCAGCGCCCGGCCGTGCGCCGGGACCAGCATCGGCGGCACCGGCACCCGCCCGGAACCGTTCTCCGAGTGACGCTGGAACACCCGCTTGCCCTTGTCGACCGGCGTGAACAGGCTGCCGAACTGGCTGACGTTCTCGGCCGTCCCGAGCACCAGGTAGGCGTCGGGCCGCAACGCGTAGTGGAACACCGAGATCACCTGCCCCTGTAGGTCGGTGCCGAAATAGATCAGCAGGTTGCGGCACGAGATCAGGTCGATGCGGGAGAACGGCGGGTCGCGGATGACGCTGTGCGAGGAGAACATGCACAGGTCGCGGATGCGCTTGCTGACCGCGAAGCTGGCGCCGTCGCGCACGAAGTTGCGCTCGCGGCGCTGTTCCGACACGCCGTCCAGCAGCGCCTCCGGGTAGCGCCCGGCGCGGGCGACCGCGAGGCCGGCCTCGTCGATGTCGGTGCCGAAAACCTGGATGCGCGGCGTGGCGCGCAGCCCGGCCACGTGCTCGGTCAGCAGCATCGCCAGCGTGTACACCTCCTCGCCGGTCGAGCAGCCGGGTACCCAGACGCGGATGGTGTCGTGCGCGCCGCGGTTCTCGAACAGCGCCGGGATGACGCGCTCCTGCAGCACCTCGAACACCGCCTCGTCGCGGAAGAAGCTGGTGACGCCGATCAGCAGGTCGCGGAACAGCGCCGCCGCCTCCTCGTGGTCGCCCTCCAGGCGGCCTGCGTACTCGGCGACGTCGTCCACCTGCAGCACCTGCATCCGCCGCTGCATCCGGCGCAGGAAGGTGTGCTTCTTGTAGCCGCGGAAATCGTGCCGCATGTGGCGCAGCAGGTGCCCGCAGATCGCGAGCCGGGCGCGCTCGACATGCTCGTCGTCATGCAACCCCTCGGCCACCTGCGGCTCAAGCCGCTCGAACCCCGCGACGTAGCTGACCAGCTTGGCCGCCATGTCCTCGACCGGCAGCACCAGGTCGATCAGGCCGGAGGAGATGGCGCTGGCCGGCATCCCCTCGTGCAGCGGCACGGTGCCGTCATGGCCCTGCGCCAGGGTGAGGCCGCCGCGCTCCTTGATCGCCTTGACGCCGAGCGTGCCGTCGTTGCCGGAGCCGGACAGGATCACCGCGATGGCGTCCTCGCGGCTGCTCTCGGCGAGGCTGGCCAGGAACACGTCGATGGGGCTGCGTTCGCGTTTGTCGCTGAAGCGGCGCAGCCGGATGTGGCCGCGCTCGATCAGCAGCGTGGCGTCGCTGGGCAGCACGTAGACGTGGTCGCGCCGCAGCTCCGCGCCGTCGACCGCCGGGCACACCGGCATCTCGGTGCTGCGCGAGAGGATCTCGGCGAGCGTGCTCTCGCGGCCCGGACCGATATGGGTGACGATGACGAAGGCCATCCCGGTGCGCGGCGGCAGCGGCCGGAAGAAACCTTCGAGCGCCTCCAGCCCACCGGCCGAGGCGCCGATGCCGACCACCGGGAAATGCGTCCGGACGCTGGGCTGCTGCTGATCGTCCACGCCGTCCGAGGCCTCGCGCTATGTTGTTCCTGACAGGTCGTTTCGAACGCCGGTCAGCGCGCCAGGGTTGCGGGCGTTTAGCCCAGTCAGACTCCTCGGGCTTAACACTTTATTGGTATGAGAGCGGATGCGTTAGCCGCCCGATTTTTTTGCCACGACGTCGAGGTCCACCCCGACTTCGAGCGCCACCCATTGCCCGGAGCTCCATGGCCCCTGGCCCACGCCGTAGCTGGTCCGTACCAGGTCGAGATGGCCGCTGGCATGGGCGGTGTCGCCGCTCACCCTGAGGGTGAACGGCAGCGTCACGTCGCGCGAGATGCCGCGGATCGACAGCTTGCCGGCGGCCTCGTAGGCGTCGCCGCCCTTCGGCCGGAACCCGGTGGCGACGAAGTGCCCCTGCGGGAACGTCTTGGCATTGAACCACTCGGCCTGCGGCAACGCCTCGTCGCGCTGGGTGTCGCCGGTGCCGGCGCTGGCCATGTCGATCACGATGTCGGCGTGCCCGGCCTCGGGCTTGGCCGGGTCGAACGCAACGGTGCCGGAGAAGCGCGAGAACTTGCCGGCGAACGCCTCGCCGTTCTGCTTGCCAGCGAAGCCCAGCTTGCTGGCGGCGGGGTCGATGGTCCAGTCGGCCGCCCTCGCCGATCCCGCCGCCAGCAGCACGGCGCAGGCCAGCGGCATGCGGGCGCGCGACAGCCTCGGCAACATGCGCCGCAGCACGTCGTCACGCTTGACGAAATGGTGCCGCAGCGCCGCCGCCGCGTGGACTGACACGATCGCGATCAGCAGCCAGGCGGCGTAGGCGTGGACCGCCTTCATCGCGTCCTCGACCGGCCCCTTGTCCTCGACGTCGGTGAAGATCGGCAGATGCGGCCAGGGGATGCGCCCGAACAGCACTGTCGGCAGGTTGTACGGCGACACCGAGACCAGCATCCAGCCGGTGATCGGCAGCCCCAGCATGAACAGGTACAGCATCCAGTGCGTGCCCTTCGCGGCGACGCGCTCCGCCGGCGGCAGGCCGTCCGGCAGCGGCGGCGGGCGGTGGCCCAGGCGCCACAGGACGCGCAGCAACACCAGCAGCAGGATGGTGATGCCGATGGACTTGTGCAGTTGGTAGAGCTTGAACTCGGTCATCCGGGCCATGGCGATCTTGGTCATCGCCAGCCCGAGCGCCAGTTGCGCCACGATGCCCAGCGCGATCAGCCAGTGCAGTGCGATGGCGACTCCGGTGTAGCGTTCCGGGCCGGCCGCGAAGGCGCGCGGCATCCGGGCCTCGGCTGCCGCGCGCACCGGCTCAGCCCTGCTTCTCGAAGGCTGCGCTGATGGTGACGTCCACGGTGTCGCCGATCAGCGGCACATAGGTCTTGACGCCGAAATCCGAGCGCTTGACATGGCCGGTCGCCTCGAAGCCGGTGGTGTACTTCTTGTCCAGCGGATTGGTGCCGGCGCCGTTGAAGGTCACTGTCAGCACCACCGGCTTGGTCACGCCGTGCATGGTGAGGTCGCCGTTGACTTTGGCCATGTTGCCGCCGGCGCGCGTCACCTTGACCGACTTGAAGGTGATGGTCGGGTACTTCGCCGCGTCGAACCAGGCGGGGCTCTTGAGCTCGCCGTCGAGCTTGGCGTTGGTGGTGGACACGCTGTCGACCGGCACCGACACGTCGAGCGCGCTGGCGGCGGCGCTCTTGGGGTCCAGCGTCAGCGTCCCGGACGCGCCGGTGAAGTTGCCGAAATAGGTGGTGAAGCCCATGTGGCTCACCGAGAACAGGATGCGGGTGTGGTACGGCTCGACCGCGTAGGTTCCGGCCTCGACCTTGGCGGCGTCGCGCGAGGCGACCTGGGCCTGCGCCGCGAACGGCGCGGCCGACAAAGCGGTCGCCACCGCCAGGCTGGGCAAGCTGATGGGCTTCATTTTGGCCTCTCACATCGTTTCTGGGTGGCTGACCGGGAACGTTCCGCACCCGTCGGCTCCCTTAGCCGACCCGGGGCATCGGTCAAACCCCTAATCCGTCGAAGCGCAGCATCGAAGCGTTCGGTATGTCGCCGCTCATGCCCCGCGCCCGGGTCGCGGCGTCGGCCGCCAGTCCGGGGCCGCCAACTCGAAGCCCTCGAAGCGGAACGCCGGGGCCACCACACAGGACACCAGGGTCCATGCACCGAGCCCGGTCGCGGTCTGCCAGTGCCCGCGCGGCACGCAATGCTGCAGGCTCTGGTTCATCGCCAGGTCGGGGCCGAGCCGATGCGCCGCCGCGTCGTGCCCGTCGGCGCTCGTGGTCAGCACCAGCGGCGCGCCCGCCTGCCACAGCCACAGCTCGTCGGCGTCGACGCGGTGCCAGGCGCTCAGCTCGTCCAGCGCCAGCAGGAACAGGATCGCCGACATCGCGCCCCGGCTGCCGTCGTCGGGAGCGTCGCGCCACGTCTCGCGGTAGTGCCCGCCCTCGGGGTGCGGCGCCAGCGACAGCGCCCGGATCACCGCCGCCGCCGGCTGCCGCGGATCGCGCAGGTCGATCAGGCGGCGGGCTCGCGCGGCGCGGTGACGGCCAGGCCCGGCTGCCCGGCCAGGTCGGCGAACCAGGCGGCCAGCGCCGGGGCTGCCTCGCGCCAGGGCTCGTGCGCGAAGCGGAAGTCGAGGTAGCCGAGCGCGCACGCCACGGCGATGCTGCCGATGTCGGCGGTGAGGTGCGGCAGGTCGGCGTCGAGTTCGGCGAGCGTGCGCACGATTGCCGCCTGTTGGCGCGCCATGGCTGTATCGCGCGCGGCCTCCTGCGGGCGCAGGCTCTCGCCTCGGCGCAGCACGGCGGCGTCCATCACGCCGTCCGCCATGGCCTGGAA
Organism: uncultured Acetobacteraceae bacterium; assembly: GCA_964250775.1. GTDB lineage: Bacteria > Pseudomonadota > Alphaproteobacteria > Acetobacterales > Acetobacteraceae > CAVRQM01. The sequence continues at coordinate 22,726 of CAXUHK010000039.1, forward strand.
CTTGAGCGCCCGCCAGCGCGCGCGGCCCGAGGGCGGCAACAGCGCCGGCGCGTCGCCCACGGTGTCGAGGAACTCGCAGATCACCGGGCTGTCGAACAGCGACACGCCGTCGTCGGTCAGCAGCGCCGGGATCTTGGACAGTGGGTTGGCCGCCAGCAGCGCCGCCGGCGAGATGTGCGGGTTGACAGCAACCAGCTCGATCTGGCCGGCGATACCGCGAGTGACCGCACAGGCGACGACCTTGCGCGCGAACGGGCTGGTCGGCGAGTGGAACAGCCGCATCATGCCGTCCTCAGAAGCTGTCCTTGCCGCGCCTCAGCTCCGCCAGCGTGGCCACGTCGGGGGCGCGCAGGAACGGGTTGCAGGCCAGCTCGTCCGACAACCGGCTGGGCACCGTCGGCTGATGCACCGCGCGCAGCACCTTCACGTGCGCCGCGTAATCGGCCAGCGCCGCGTTCTCCGGGTCGGCGTGGACGGCGAAGCGGGCGTTGCTCTCGGTGTACTCGTGGCCGCAGCAGACCAGCGTGTCGGGCGGCAGTGCCGCGAACTTGCGCAGGCTCGCGAACATGTCGGCGGCGGTGCCCTCCAGCAGCCGGCCGCAGCCCAGGCTGAACAGCGTGTCGGCGCAGATCAGCACATGGCCGTCGTCGAAGTAGAAGCTGATGTGGCCGAGGGTGTGGCCGGGCGTCTCCAGCACCTGCCCGGCGCAGTCGCCCACCATCACCGTGTCCCCCTCCGCCACCTCGCGGTCGAGCTTGGGCAGCCGGTGCGCGTCGGCGCGGGCGCCCACCACCGGGACGCCGTAGCGGGCGCGGATCGGCTCCGTCGCGGCGATGTGGTCGTCGTGGTGGTGGGTCAGCAGGATCATGTCTAGCCGGCCGCCCGCCGCCTCGATCGCCGCCACCACGGGCGCTTCCTCGGCGGGGTCGACGACCGCGACCGTGCCGGTCCGCTCGCACCGCAGCAGCCAGGCGTAGTTGTCGGACAGGAGGGGGATGGCCTGCGCTGTTATCATGCTGGCGGTGTAGCACCCGGACGGCCCGGCGCAAGCATGGCCCTGTGACAAACGCAAGCCCAGCCCTCGAAGCGGCGGCCGGCGTGCTATATCGGAGCCATGGCGACCGACACCCATGCCGCGGCCGAGTTCTATGCCACCCGTCAGGGCGTGGTGGCGGCGCGGATGCTGCGGCAGCGGCTGGCGCTGCTGTGGCCCTCCGCGGCCGGGCAGTCGGTGCTGGGCGTCGGCTACGCGGCGCCGTACCTGCGGCTGTGGCGCGAGGAGGCGGCGCGCTGCGTGGCACTCACGCCGGCGCAGGTCGGCGCCGCGCGCTGGCCGGCCGGCAGTGCCAACCTGTCCTGCGTCGCCGAGGAGGACGCGCTGCCGTTTCCCGACCTGTCGTTCGACCGCGTGCTGCTAGTGCACGGGATCGAGGCGGCGGAGAACGCGCGCCGGCTGCTGCGCGAGCTGTGGCGGGTGCTGAAGGACGATGGCCGCCTGCTCGTCGTGGCGCCCAACCGGCGCGGCTGGTGGGCGCATGTCGAGAGCACGCCGTTCGGCCAGGGCCAGCCATACTCCCCCGGCCAGATCGGCCGCCTGCTGGCGGCCGGGCTGTTCCATGTCGAGCGTCGCGACGCCGCGCTGTTCGTGCCGCCGACCCGGATGCGCATGGTGCTGCGCGGCGCGCCGCTCTGGGAGGCGACCGGGCGGCGCCTGGCGCCCCAGTTGGCCGGGGTCACTGTCACCGAGGCGGTGAAGGACGCCTACGGCGCGATCCCGCTCACCGTGACGCAGCGGCGGCGCGCGTTCGCCCGTCGCTTGGTGCTGGTCGACGCCGCCTAGTCGGGCGTGTCGTCGCGCGCCCAGTCGGGCATGGCGCGGCCGACGGTCGCGATCTCGCTGGCCAGCGCCTGCGTCAGGTCGCGCATCGCCACCGGCTTGGCCCAGCGCGGCAGGTGCGAGTAGCGTGCCGGGACGCTGGAGCCGTCGTAGCCAGTGACCAGCGTCACCGCCACCGAACGCGCCAGCAGCATGTCGACCAGCGGCCAGGCCAGCGTGCCGCCGAGGTTGATGTCGAGCACCGCGGCGTGGATCGACTGCCCCTGCGCCACGGCGATGCCCTGCCCGACGCTCGGCGCCGGTCCCACCACCTCGGCGCCCTCCCCCGCGAGGGCGCGCGCGAGTTCGTCGGCAATCACGAACTCGTCCTCGACAACCAGGACGCGGCAGCCATCGAGCGCGCCCGCGCGCGCCCGGAGCGGCACTGCGGCCGGTCGGCCACCATCTGCTTCGTTCAAGATCGGCACGCTCTTCATGACAGGACGGGAGGGGATTTGGCCGGCTGGGGGACGGCGGTGCCCGAAAGAACCATGAAGTCGTTACGCGTGCAAGCCGAGGATCGACGCCGCGCGATCCGAGGAGCGCCAGCCTGCCTGCGCTGGCCGGCCGGCGCCCGACGGGCTACTGAGGCTGCGGCGCCTGCTGGTACTGCGGCAGCGCCTGCCGGTACTGTTGCTGCTGCGTCGGGGTGGCGGCGTTCGAGCGATGCGAGAAGCAGCCCAGTTCGTAGCACCCGAACAGCGCCGCCGCGCCGGCGCCGATCGCCACCTTGGAGCCGGTCGACAGGCCGCCGGACGCCTTGGCGTCGCCGATCGTCACCGCGACGCGCTGCGCCTGCTGCGGCCCGCCGCCGGCCGGGATGGTGTCGACGCCGATCTGCCGACCGGGCGGCAGCGAGCCCACGAAGGCGGCGAAGGTGGCGACGCTGGGGAACACCAGGCCGTCGATGGCGATGATCTGGTCGCCTTGATGGAACCCCGCTCGGGCGCCCGCCGTGCCGCTGCGCACCCGCTTCACCCCGATCAGCTCGAACACCAGCCCGTTGTCGGTGATCTGCTGCGCGCGCTCCACGTCGAGGCCGAGCGAGCCATGGTTGCGCGGCAGTTGCGCCGCTTCCTGCGGCGCCAGCAGCCGATAGCCCATCGGGTTGTCGGCAGCTCGCGCCGGGGCCGCGATGCCCGGCCCCACGACCAGGGAAGCCGCCAGCAGGACCGCCCCCAGGCGGGAGGCCATGGTCAGACCGACACCGTGCCCTCGTCCGGTAGCCGCCCGTTCGGGGTCATGCCGTTGACCGCGTTGGGCAGGTGCTGGCTGAGCTGCGACAGGAAGTCCTGCGGCGCCATGTTGGCCTGGCTGGACATGCTCTGCACCTGGTCCTGCCCCAGCACCGAGTGCAACTGCTCCGGCGAGACCGGCTGGTTCGGCCCGTTGCCGACCCAGGACTGCGCCACATGGCCGAGCCCGGCCTGCTGGAAGCTGGCCAGCAACCCGCCCAGCCCGCCGCCGCCCATCATGCCGCCGCCAGCCATGCCCTGGTTGCCCATGCCCTGGGCCATGCCGCCCTGCTGCTGGCCCTGCTGGCCGCCGCCCAGCATGTTCATAAGGATGCCCTGCATGGGCGACCCGCCACCGCCACCGCCGCCCATGAGGCCGCCGATGACCTGATCCAATAGACCCATAGCTGTTCTCCTTCGGTTCGATGCCGCCGATCCCACCTTCGCGGAGGTGGCTATGGATGCAACGTATCGCCTTCCGCTGGATTGCGTCCCAGCTCGCGCATTGATCTCACGATAGCGTGATAATAACGCCGGGTTTGCGCGGCAGGCGGCCGTCAGGTCCGCTTGCGCAGGCTGAACAGCGCCTGCTCGCCGAACAGGTTGGCCAAAGCGGGAAAGCGCCGCCAGGGCGAGCGGCGGCCGGCGTCGTCGACCGCGAGCCAGCGCTCCACCGCGTAGCCTTGCTCGGCGCACAGCGCGAAGAAGTCGGCGATGGTGCAGGGGTGGATGTTGGGCGTCTCGTACCAGGGCGTGCGCCACACCGCGGTCATCGGCATCCGCCCGCTCCAGACCAGTTGCCAGCGCGTCGTCCAATGGCCGAAATTGGGGAAGCTCACCACCGCGCGGGCGCCGATGCGCAGCATTTGCCGCAACACCTCGGCCGGCCGCTCGACCGCCTGCAGCGTGCGGGACAGCACCACGTAGTCGAACGCGCCGTCAGGGTATTGCGCGAGGTCGCTGTCGGCGTCGCCGTGCATCACCGGCAGGCCGTGCGCCACCGCCCGCGTCACCTGCGCCATGTCGATCTCGATCCCGCGCGCGTCGCAGCCGCGGGTGCGGAACAGGTGCTCCAGCAGCTCGCCGTCGCCGCAGCCGATGTCGAGCACGCGCGAGCCGGGAGTGATCATGCCGGCGATCAGGCTGAGGTCGAGCCGCACCTCCCGGCCCGCCGGCCGCACCCGCCCGATGGCGGTCACACGGCCGCCGCGAAGTGCAGCCCGGCGTGCTCGGCGCAGCCCGACAGGAAGCCGGCCAGGGTGCGGTGGAAGTCGGGCTCGTCGAGCAGGAAGGCGTCGTGGCCCTTGTCGGTCGCGATCTCGACGAAGCTGACGTTGGCCGCCGCGCGGTTCAGCGCCTGTGCCACGGCCCGGCTCTGCGCCGTGGGGAACAGCCAGTCGCTGCTGAAGCTGATGACGCAGAACCGGGTGCGGCTGCCCTTGAAGGCGCGCGACAGGTCGCCGTCGTGCTCGGCGGCGAGGTCGAAATAGTCCATGGCGCGGGTGATGGTGAGATAGCTGTTGGCGTCGAACCGGGTGACGAACGTGCTGCCCTGGTGGCGCAGGTAGCTCTCGACCTCGAACATGTCGCCGAACAGAGAAAGCGCGTTGGGGTTCTGCAGCCGGCGGCCGAACTTGCGGGTCAGCGCCTGCTCGCTGAGATAGGTGATGTGCGCCGCCATCCGCGCCACGGCCAGGCCGCGCGCCGGGATGCGCCCGCTCTCCCAGTAGCGCCCGCCCTGCCAGTCGGGGTCGGCGAAGATCGCCTGGCGGCCGACCTCGTGGAAGGCGATGTTCTGCGCCGAGTGG
>CAXUHK010000040.1:0-27419 GCA_964250775.1 uncultured Acetobacteraceae bacterium
GCTCGGAGGCCGCGGCGCGGGCGGCGGCGGACCGGGCGGCGGCTTGGGCCGCCAACTCGGCGGCATGGCGGCGTTGCACCGCGAGCAACTGGCGCGAGGCCGGCGGCGGGGCGGCCGCCACCGCGAGCAGCAGCAGCAGGGATGCCCGCCGCCGCCGCATCAGCGCTCGAACAACGGCCGCCCGGTCATCTCGGGCGGCCGCTCGATGCCCATGAGCGCCAGCAAGGTCGGCGCCACGTCCGCCAGGCGACCGTCGCGCAGGGCCTCGTGGGCCGTGCCGAACAACAATACCGGGACCGGGTTGGTGGTGTGGGCGGTGTGCGGGCCGCCGGTCTCGAGGTCGCGCATCAGCTCGGCGTTGCCGTGGTCGGCGGTCAGCAGCAGCGCGCCGCCGGCCCGCTCCAGCGCCGCCACGACCTGCCCCACGCCCTCGTCGACCGCCTCGACGGCGCGGGTCGCGGCGTCTAGGTCGCCGGTGTGGCCAACCATGTCGGCATTGGCGAAGTTCAACAGGATCAGGTCGTAGCGGCCGCTGGCGATCGCCTCGACGGCGCGCTGGCTCAGCTCGGGCGCCGACATCTCCGGCTGCATGTCGTAGGTCGCGACCTTCGGCGAGGGCACCATGACGCGATCCTCGCCGGGGTTGGCGACCTCGTTGCCGCCGTTGAGGAAATACGTGACGTGGGGATACTTCTCGGTCTCGGCCATGCGCAACTGGGTGCGCCCGGCCCGCGCCACCGTCTCGCCGAGCAGGTTGCCCATGGTCTGCGGCGCGAACAGCGCGCCGAGGTGCGGGGCCAGCTCGTCGCCATAGCGGGTCAGGCCCAAGGCGGCCGCGAAGCGGATGCGCCGGCCGCGCGCGAAGCGGGAGAACTCCGGATCGACCAGCGCCGCCAGCAACTCGCGCACCCGGTCGGCGCGGAAGTTGAAGCAGACCACGGCGTCGCCGTCGGCCATGCCGCGATAGCCGCCGACCACGGCGGGCACCACGAACTCGTCGGTGATGTCGCGCCCATAGGCGTCATCGAGCACGCTGGCTGCGTCGGCGAACCGGGCGCCGTCGCCATCGGCGATGGCGTGGTAGGCGCGCCCCACCCGCTCCCAGCGGTTGTCACGGTCCATCGCGTAGTAGCGGCCGCTGACGGTGGCCACGCGCACCTCGGCAGGCAGCGCCGCCTGCACGACGCGCAACGCCTCCCCACCCGAGCGTGGTTGCGTGTCGCGGCCATCGGCGAAGGCGTGCAGCACCGTGGGCGTGCCCGCCTCGGCCAGGATGCGCGCGAGGGCCACGGCATGATCCTGGTGCGCGTGCACCCCGCCGGGCGAGAGCAGGCCCATCAGGTGACAGGTGCCGCCGGAGCGCCGCAGCGCCGCGATCAGCTCCAGCAGCGGCGGCAGCCGCGCCAGGCTGCCGTCGGCGATGCTGGCCGCGATGCGCGGCAGGTCCTGCATCACCACCCGGCCGGAGCCGATGTTCATGTGGCCCACCTCCGAGTTGCCCATCTGCCCGTCCGGCAACCCGACGTCGTGGCCCGAGGTGCGCAGGAAGGCGCGCGGACACTCTGCCCAGAGCCGGTCGAAATTGGGCGTCTCGGCCAGCTCGACGGCGTTGTCGGCGACCTCCTGACGCCAGCCCCAGCCATCCATGACGACCAGCATGACCGGGCGGGGTGGTGTGGCCATGGCGCAGGCTCCTTTGCTCTGGGTGTTGTGTCACGGACGGCCGGCGCGATGGTAGGGGTGGTTGGACGCGATCGACTGCGCCCGGAACAGTTGCTCGGCCAGCATCGCGCGCGCCAGCAGATGCGGCCAGGTCAGCCGCCCCAGCGACAGCACGCTCGCGGCGCGCTCCAGCACGCTGCGGTCGAGCCCCTCGGCGCCGCCCAGCATGAAGCACAACGGGCGGCCCAGTCCGAGCCATCCGGTGAGTCGGGCCGCGAACTCCACGCTCGACGGCGCGTCGCCCCCGAGGTCGAGCGCCACCGCCGTCGCGGCGTGGGGCAGGGCGGCCAGCAGCGACGCCGCCTCGCGCCGCCTGATCTCGGACACGCTGCCGCGACCGTCCGCGACTTCGGCGATCACGGGAGGCGGCGACAGGCGCGCCGCGTAACGGGCGAACAGCTCGGCTTCCGGCCCCCGCCCGATCCGGCCCACGGCGATGATCCGCAGCTCGCGCATCCCCCGCGGCGGCGGTTAGGCGGCGGGGCTCGGCTCGTCGAGCTCGGCGCCCCACATCCGCTCCAGGCCGTACAACGACCGCGCCTCGGGCTTGAACAGGTGGATCACGATGTCGCCGGCGTCGATCAGCACCCAGTCGGAGCCGTTGGCGCCCTCGACCTGGATGCGCTTCAGCCCGGCCTCGTGCAGCTTGTCTTCCAGGTGCGTGGCCATCGCCGCGATCTGCCGGTCGGCCAGCCCGGTCGCGATCACCATCCGGTCGGCGAACGAGGCGCGCCCGGCGAGGTCGAGCGCCACGGGCTGCTCGGCCTTGTCGTCCTCCAGGCTGGTCATGATGATCCGCTGCAACTGGTCGAGCCGCGACGGCTCGGCCTTCTCGCGCGGGGTGGCGCGCGGCTTGGGACCGGCGACGCTGGCCTTCTTGCGCGGCGTGCCCGGTACGGGCGGCGTCGTGACCGCGAGCTTGGCGGCGTTGGCGCGGGTGGAAGCCGCGCGCTTGCGCGGGGCGGCCGACGGCTCGGGCGGCGGGGGCTTGCGGGCGATTGGCTTACGTCTCCGTGTGGGCCGCGCGGATCGCGGTCGCCGATGCGTCGTGTAGCGGCGCCGGCAGGAACACCCAGGCCGGCGGAGTCATGTCGGCCAAGGCCGGCGCCAGGCTGGCTGGAACCCGCGCCGTCCGCAGGCGGTGCGCCGCCCGACCCGCCAGCGCGCGGTGAGTGTAGGTGGCCCGCGGCAGCACGGCAAAGGGTGTTGTGCGCACGATCTCCAGCCAGCCGCGCCAGCGCGGAAGCTGCGCCAGGTTGTCGGCGCCCATCAGCCAGACGAAGCGGACCAGCGGGAAACGCCGCCGCAGCGCCCGCAACGTGTCGACCGTGTAGCGCGTGCCGAGCGCCGCCTCCATGTCGGTCGCGATGACGCGGCGGCCGTCGGCGACCCCGCGGGCCGATGCCAGCCGCTCGGCCAGCGACGCCATGCCGCGTTCGTGCTTCAGCGGGTTGCCCGGCGAGACCAGAAGCCAAACCTGGTCGAGCCGCAGCCGCCGCAAGGCGAGTGCGGCGATGTGGCGGTGCCCGGCGTGCGCCGGGTTGAACGAGCCGCCGAGCAACCCCACGCGCCGCCGCCGCCGGTCGCCCCAGACCGCCACGGTATTCAGGGGCGGACCTGCCCGGAGCCGGTCACGACGTAGCGGAAAGTGGTCAGTTGCTCGACGCCCACCGGACCGCGCGCGTGCACCCGGCCGGTGGCGATGCCGATCTCGGCGCCGAACCCGAACTCGGCCCCGTCGCAGAACTGCGTCGAGGCGTTCCACAGCGCCACGGCGCTGCCCACGCCGCGCAGGAACCGGCCAGCCGCCTCGGCGTCCTCGGTGACGATGGCCTCGGTGTGTTCGCTGCCGCAGCGGCGGATGTGCGCGAGCGCGGCGGCCACGCCGTCGACCACGGCGATGGACAGCGTGGGTCCGAGCCATTCGGTGTGGAAATCGGCCTCCGTGGCCGCCGGCAGGCTCGGCACCACCGCGCGCGCCCGTGCGTCGGCGCGAAAGCCGCAACCCAGCGCCGCGAGGTCGGACACCAGCGACGGCAGCAGCGCGGGCGTCAACTCCGCGTCGATCAACAGGGTCTCGGTGGCGCCGCAGACGCCGGTCCGCCGCATCTTGGCGTTGGCCAGGATGGCGCGCGCCATCGCCGGATCGGCGGCGGCGTGGACGTAGGTGTGGCAAAGCCCCTCGGCATGGGCCAGCACCGGCACCCGCGCCTCGCGTCGCACCCGCTCGACCAGCGACTTGCCGCCGCGCGGCACGATCAGGTCGAGCTGCCCGGCGGCGGCCAGCATCGCCGCGACGTGGCTGCGCTCGGCCGAGGGCGGCACCTGCACCGCCGTCTCGGGCAGCCCGGCGGCACGCAGCCCGGCCGCGACCGCCGCGTGGATCGCGCGCGCCGAGTGCCGGCTGTCCGAGCCGCCGCGCAGGATGACCGCATTGCCGGACTTGACGCACAGCGCCGCAGCGTCGGCGCCGACATTGGGGCGGCTCTCGTAGATCATGCCGATCACCCCGATCGGCTGCGCGACCCGGCGGATGCGCAGCCCGTTCGGCCGGGTCCAATCGGCCAGGGTGCGGTCGAGCGGGTCGGGTAGGGCGGCCACGTCGTCGAGCCCGCGCGCCATCGCCTCGACCCGGTCGGGGTCCAGGGTCAGGCGGTCGCGGAACGCGGCCGCGCCGTCGAATGCCGCGAGGTCGTCCGCGTTGGCTGCCAGGATGTCGGCCGCCGCTGCGCGCAACGCGCTGGCCGCGTGGGTGAGGCCGGACGCGCGCAGGCTGGCCGGAGCAGTGGCGAGGGTGTGCGACGCGACCCGCGCGGCCCGCGCCGCGTTCTCAAGCCATTTTGTTGCAGGCTCGGCGTCGATGTGCATGGTTCGCTCCCATGTGACCTTGCCAGCGGGTGCCGGGAAAAACCAGAGCGGCCGGAGGGTCGGGATTTTGGAAGGGTAAGAAGGCCGCTTCATGCTGAAACAGGCAATCCCGAACGTCTTCGTCAAGGATTTCCAGGGGGCGCTTGCCTACTACACGGGGCCGCTCGGCTTCCGTCCATTGTTCGTCTACCGCAATGCTCCTTTTTACGCCCACGTGGCGCGGGACGATGCGATCCTGGCGATTCGCCACGTGACCAGACCTGTCATCGATCATACCGCCGGCGAGGCATTGCTCAGTGCGTTTGTCGAAGTCTCGGACGTCAACGCCCTGCACGATTCGTTGCAAGCAGCCTGCGCTCATATCTGGCAAGCACCACGCGATGAGCCCTGGGCCATGCGCAGCCTGATCGTCAACGATCTCGATGGCAACCTGATCTGCTTTGCATCCAGCCTGGCGGGGTAGTTGCCCTTTGGATCATGAGTCGTGCGCCCTGACCTACAGCAGCGCCACGTCATCGCGCTGGATCAGCTCGTCGCGCCCGCTCCAGCAGACGGTTGCCGCGAGAGCCCGGGATCGTTGAAGACGGCTTCAAGGTTATGACCGTTCGGGTCGATCACGAAAGCGGCGAAGTAACCGTCCTCGTATTGCGGGCGCAACCCCGGCTTGCCGTTGTCCTTGGCCCCGAGCGCCAAGGCCGTCGCGTGGAATGCCTCCACGGCGCCCACGCTCTCAGCGATGAAGGCGATGTGCACGGACCTCGAGACCGGGGAGCTTGCGTCAGCCTGCGAGATTTCCAGCATGTTGTTCAGCGTGGTGCCGATGCCGACCGCGACGCCCTCGCTCTCAAGCACCACCCGGTATCCCAATACGCCGAGCACGACTTCATAGAACGGCCGGCTCGTCCCGAAATCATTGACCTTGATCTGAACATGGTTGAACAAGGCCCGATCTTTCGTCGATTTCGGCTCCAGGCGCGACGTTAAAGGCAAACTGCCCGAGAGGGGAGAGCTGTGACAGCGCCAGGTCAGGGTCGCCTCGATGTCCTCGTGGCGGCGTTGTCGGTTATCAAACGTTCCGCCGGTCCGTTGCGAGTTCGGGATGGTCCTTCTCACCGCTCAAGGCGAACGGATGGTCGACGAGGTGGGAGTCGCGGGTCAGCAGTCGCATACCCTCCTCCTGGGCCTGTATCAGCAACAATTCGTCAAACGGGTCTTTGTGTTCAAGCGGCTGTGAAAGCTCCGCAGCGGCATGGTCGGCCGTCAGAGGCAGCAACTCCCAACCTATCGCTCCGGCAAACGCCACCACCGTGGCGGGATCAATCGGACCTTTCCGCTCACCGGAGACGTGGAGGCTGTGCCACTTCAGCCTCAGTTCCCAGACCGCCACTGCCGAGAGCACAAGCTGCGTGCCGGCCGCCGCCATTCGTCTGCGTTCGGCTTCCGTCAGCCTATCAGGGTTCAGCGACACCCAAACCGCGATGTGTGTGTCGAGCAGCAGTCTCAATCTGGCAGGCCGAGCACCTGCCGGCTGAAGGCCGGATCGTCAAAGTTGGCAGGCAAATCCACTTCCAGCCCGTCAAGGCCGAGTTCGCGGCGGACAATCGCTGCTCTCTCGAAATCCATGCCGAGCGCCCGTCGTGGCGAAACCAACTCGACGAACGGACGGCCGTGCTTGGTCACCACGACACGCTCACCACGCGCGGCGGCGGCGGCGGCTTCGGCGAAACGGGCCTTTGCCTGGCGAATCGAGAGTTCCATGAACAGTCTCCAACGGTGCCGGCGCCTCGGGCCGGCGGGCACAGTAACCTGACGCGGCTGCAGATTGTAGTCACGATGTGACCACAGACCGTCGAGCAGGACGCAAGCCGGGCGGTGCCGCTGGTGACGGATGGCGCCTACCGTGTCTCCCAACTCACAGCAGCACCAGGTCGTCGCGATGGATCAACTCGTCGCGCCCGCGCCAGCCGAGGATGGCTTCGATGTCGTCGCTGCGGTGGCCGATGATCCGTTGCGCGTCCGCGCTGCCATAGGCGGACAGGCCCCGCGCCACCGCGACTTGGCCCGGCCCGCGTACCTCGATCGCGTCGCCGCGCGCGAAGCTGCCTTCCAGCGCGCGGACCCCGGCCGGCAACAGCGAGCGGCCCGCCGCCAGCGCCCTTGCCGCGCCGTGATCCACCAGCAACTGGCCTTGCGGATGCAGCGTGCCCAAAATCCAGCGCTTGCGGGCGCTGCGCCCCTCCGGCGCCGGCAGGAACCAAGTGCAGCGCCCACCCTGCGCCAATTCGCGCAGCGGGTGCGCCACATGGCCCAACGCGATCGCCATCGCGACACCCGCCCCGGTCGCGATGCGCGCCGCCGCCAGCTTGGTGCGCATCCCACCACTGGAGTAGCCCGGCGGCGGCTCGCCCCCCATCGCCTCGACCTCCGGGGTCAGGGCCTCGACCACCGCGACGTGCCGCGCCGCGGGGTCGCGCTTCGGGTCGGCGGTGTACAGGCCGTCGATGTCGCTCAGCAGCACCAGCGTGTCGGCCTGCACCATCTCGGCCACGCGGGCCGCCAGGCGGTCGTTGTCGCCGAAGCGGATCTCGGTGGTGGCCACGCTGTCGTTCTCGTTGATGACCGGGACGCAGCCGAGCCCCAGCAGCGTGGTCAGCGTGGCGCGCGCGTTCAGGTAGCGGCGGCGGTCCTCGGTGTCGCCCAGCGTCAACAACAGTTGCGCCGCGGTCAGACCATGGCCAGACAGCGCCTCGCTCCAGGCCTGCGCCAGCCGGATCTGCCCCACTGCCGCCGCCGCCTGCTTCTCCTCCAGCCGCAGCCGCGCCCCAGTCATGCCCAGCGTGCGCCGCGCCAGCGCGATCGCGCCGGAACTGACCAAGACCACATCGACGCCCTGACGGCGCAACTCGGCGACATCCTGCGCCACCTGCGCCAACCACGCGGAGCGCGGCATCCCAAGCTCCGCGTCGACCGCCAGCGTGCTGCCGATCTTCACCACCACGCGCCGCGCCGCCGCCAGCGACGGCATCACTCGGCGAACGCCCGCGCCGCCTCGCGCGCGGCGACGATGGCGGGCCACATCGCGCGCAGCGCCTCGTCGATGCCCTGGCGCGAGACGCCGGACACCACCATGACCGACTGGCCGCACGCCTTGGCTAACGCCGTGCGCCGCGCCGACAGTTCGCGCGGCGTCATCGCGTCGGCCTTGTTCAAGGCCACGATCTCCGGCTTGTCGGCGAGGCCGTGGCCGTATTCCGCCATCTCCTCGCGCACCGTCCGCCACGCCCGCACCACGTCGCCGGCGGCGCCGTCGACCAAATGCAGCAGCACGGCGCAGCGCTCGACATGGCCGAGGAAGCGGTCGCCCAGGCCGGCGCCATCATGGGCGCCCTCAATCAGGCCGGGGATGTCGGCCAGCACGAACTCCTGCGTGTCCGACAGCCGCACCACGCCCAGTTGCGGATGCAGCGTGGTGAACGGGTAGTCGGCGATCTTCGGCCGCGCCGCCGAGACCACCGACAGGAACGTGCTCTTGCCGGCGTTGGGCAATCCTACCAACCCGGCATCGGCGATCAGCTTGAGCCGCAGCCAGACCCAGCGTTCCTCGCCCGGCCAGCCCTTGTCGGCGCGGCGCGGCGCGCGGTTGGTGCTGGTCTTGAAATGCGCGTTGCCGTGGCCGCCATCGCCGCCGCGCAGCAGCACCACGCGCTTGCCCGGCCGGTCCAGGTCGGCCAACACCAGTTCGCGATCCTCGTCGTCGACGATCTGCGTGCCGATCGGCACCTTGATGACGACGTCGCGCGCCCCGGCGCCGGTGCGGTCGGAGCCGGCGCCGTTGCCGCCCTTGGGGGCGCGGAAGTGCTGCGTGTAGCGGAAGTCGATCAGCGTGTTGAGGTTATCGACCGCCACGAACTCGACATGGCCGCCGCGCCCGCCATCGCCGCCATCCGGCCCGCCAAACTCAATGAAGCGCTCGCGCCGGAACGCGATGACGCCGTCGCCGCCGTCGCCGCTGCGGCAGTATATCTTGGCTTGGTCAAGGAACTTCATGCTGAGCGCCAAACAAAAAGGGGCCGGCTCGATGCCGACCCCCACCGAAGACCATCGAGGCCGGCCGGTTACTCAGCCGCAAGCGCCAGCGGCGCCACCGAAACCTGGACGCGGCCTTCGGCGCGGTGCTCGAACTTCACGTGACCGTCGACCAAAGCGAAGATCGTGTGGTCCTTGCCGAGGCCGACGTTTCGGCCCGGCTTCACCGACGTCCCGCGCTGGCGGATGATGATGTTTCCGGGCGCGACCTTCTCGCCGCCAAACTTCTTAACGCCGAGCCGGCGCCCCGCGGTGTCGCGGCCGTTGCGCGACGAGCCGCCGGCCTTCTTGTGTGCCATGTCTGCTTGCTCCCGCTCAGGCCGCCGGCTGGATGCCGGCCACGCGCAACACCGTCACCTGCTGGCGATGGCCGTTGCGGCGGCGGCTGTTCTGCCGGCGGCGCTTCTTGAAGATAATGACGGTATCCAGCCGGTCCTGCGCGATCACCATTGCGGTGACGCTGGCGCCGGCCACGGTGGGAGCGCCCAACGTCACGCTGCCGGCGTCGCCTACCGCGAGCACGTCGGTGAACGTCACCGTGGAACCGGCCTCGGCCTCCAGCTTCTCGACCTTGAGCACGCTGTCGGGGCTGACCCGGTACTGCTTCCCGCCGGTGCGGATCACTGCGAACATCGCCACCAAACCTTATCGGCGACCGCGTATCGCCGCCGGTCGCATACACGAATGGGCCGCCGCGTTGCGCGACCGCCCGGGAATGCGGGTTATAGTCCCGGCGCCCGCGCTGTCAACGCGGCACTCCCCGGCGGCACCAATGCGTCCATCTGCGTGAGCAGCCGGCCGAAATCCACCGGCTTGGGGTGGTAGTCGTCGCAGCCGGCGGCCAGCACCTTCTCGCGGTCGCCCGACATCGCGTGCGCCGTCAGCGCGATGATCGGGATGCGGGCCAGCGCCGGGTCCGCCTTGACGGTGCGCGCCACGGTCCAGCCGTCCATCACCGGCAGGTTCATGTCGAGCAGCACGATGTCCGGCCGTTCGGCGCGCACCTTGGCGACGCCGTCCTGGCCGTCGAACGCCAGCAGCACCTCGTATCCCCGCCGCTTCAGTCGCCGCGACAGGAAATCCCAGATTTCCTCGTGGTCTTCCACCAGCAGCACGCGGGTCATAGCAGCTCCGGAGCGGGTTGCGCGGCGGGCGCCGCGGAGAGGATATGGCGGACCGTCTCGCCCAGGTCGCGCATCGTGGCGGAGTCCTTGGGCAGCACCTGGTCCGCCGCCTTGAGGCGTTGCAGGTCCTCCGGGGTCAGGTCCTTCGCGGTCAGCACCACGACCGGCACCTCGCGGCAACCGGGCAGGTCGCGGAACGCGCGCAGGAAGGCGAAGCCGTCCATCCCCGGCATCAGCAGGTCGAGCAGCACCAGCGCCGGCACGCCCTGCGCCACGGCCTCCAGCGCCGCCTGGCCGCTTGCCGCCTCGGTGACGGTCCATCCCGAGCGCGCCAGCATGGCGCCGAGCCGCTGGCGGGTGTCGGCGTCGTCGTCGACGGTCAGGATGCTGCCGGCCTGGCCGGGCGCCAGGCGGTCCAGCACCCGCTTCAGCGCGTCCCATTCAATCGGCTTCATCAGGTAGTCGGCGGCGCCCAGCGAGTAGGCGAGGTTCTGGTCGGCCATGAAGGTCGTCATCACCACTGGGATCGCCGACAGCGCCGGGTCGGCCTTGAGCGCGCTCAGCACCGACCAGCCATCCATCTGCGGCATCATGACATCGAGCAGGATCAGCCGCGGCGCGGCACTGTGCGCCAGCTCCAGGCCCGCCCGGCCGTCGGCGGCGATGCACACGCGGTGCCCCTCGCGCTCCAGGAAGCGGGCCAGCAGGTCGCGGGCAGCGGGGTCGTCGTCGATCACCAGCACGCAATCGGCCGGGGACGGCACGGCCGCCTCGCTCTCCGGCGGCGCGGGCCGCTCCGATCCGGCCGGGTTCGCGCCGTCGGTCGCGGCAGCTTCCGGCAGGTTGGCGGGAACGCGGATGCGGAACGTCGAGCCGTGCCCCTCGTCGCTGTCGACCGTGATGTCGCCGCCCAGCAACCTGGCGAAGGCGCGGGTGATGGCCAGGCCGAGGCCGGTGCCGCCGAAGCGGCGGGTGGTCGAGACGTCGGCCTGGCTGAACCGCTCGAACAGGCCGCGAAGCTGCTCGGCGTTCATGCCGATCCCGGTATCGGCCACCTCGAACTGCACCCAGTCCACGCTGTCGTGCCGCGAGCGGGACGCCTGCACCGTGATACGGCCGCGCTCGGTGAACTTGGCCGCGTTGCCGATCAGGTTGAACAGGCACTGCCGCAGCTTCACGGCGTCGGTGCGCATCGGCCCGAGCTCGGCGCCCAGCTCCACCACCAGCGCGTTGGCCTTCTTGCGCACCAGCGCGTCGACCGTGGACGCCACCTCGTGCACCAGGTCGGCCACCTCGAACGTCTCGGGGAACACCGTCATCCGGTTGGCCTCGATCTTCGACAGGTCGAGCACGCCGTTGATCAGGCTGAGCAGGTGCCGCGCGTTGCCCTCGATCTTGCGCAGGTCGTCGAGCAGTTGCGGCTGTTCGAGTTCCTCGACCTCCTCCTCCAGCATCTCGGTGTAGCCGATCACCGCCGAGAGCGGGGTGCGCAGCTCGTGGCTCATGTTGGCGAGGAACTGGCTCTTCGCCCGGCTGGCCGCCTCGGCGGCCTCCTTGGCCTGCGCCAGGTCGTCCGCCGCCTGCCGCCGCTCGGTGACGTCGACGTGCAGCCCGACCCATTCCCGGATGACGTCGTCCTCCAGGATCGGCACCGCGCGCATCGCCATCACCCGCCACTCGCCGTCGCGCCGCAGCAGCCGGTGCTCGACGCTGCACAGCGCGTGCGCCTCGCGCGCCGCGTCCCATTTGCGCGCCACGCTGTCGCGGTCGTCGGGATGGATCGCCTCGCGCCAGCCCCAGCCTCGCATCTGCTCGAAGCCCTGGCCGGTGAAGGCGGTCCACTCCGCCTGCGGCTCGACGAACTCGCCGCTGGCGGCGGTGGTCCAGACGATCGCGGTGGTGGCGGCGATCAGCGAGCGGAAGCGCTGCTCGCTCAGGATCAGCCGCTCCTCGGCGCGCTTGCGGGTGGTGATGTCGGCGACCACGATCCCGGCGCCGTCGCCGGCGACATCGCCCGCCGCGCGCAACGGGAAGAAGGCGACCTGGAAGTGCCGCGTCTGGCCGGCGCGCTCGTTGGACGAGGCCTCGACCTCGAAGCTCGGCACCGCAAGGCCGCTCTCGATCACCCCTTGGAGGCGCGGCTCCAGGCGTTCGCGCAATTCCGGCAGCACCGCCCAGATGCTGAGCCCGATCGAGGCCCCGAGCGCCCGGTCGCCCATCGCGGCCAAGGCCAGGTTCATGTGGCGGAAGCGCAGGTCCTGGTCGAGGAAGCCCAAGCCCACCGGCGCGTTCTCCAGCACGCCCTCCAGCAGCTCGGCGGCCGAACGCTGCTGGCGGCGGCGGCTCAGCGCCACCGCCGCCAGCCAGCACGCGGCGAGCAGCGCCGCGGCGGCGGCGGCGGCGGTCATCACCCGGTTGCGCATGACGCCGCGGGCGGTCTGGCGCGCGATGCGCACCCGCCAGTCGTTCTGGATCAACGCGACCTCGGCGCGCAGCGCGTCCATCACCGACTTGTCCTGGCCGTCCTGCAGCAGGAGCAGCGCCGCCGCCTCGCCTTGGGTGCGGCGCGCCTCGATCAGCCGGGCGGCGACCGCCTTCTTGGCGTCGACGTGGCGGCGCAGCTCGGCCAGCCGCTCCGCGCGCTCGGTCGCCATGTCGGAGGCCGGGCCGGCCAGCACGCGGGACAGCGCCTCGACGCCTTGGAAGTACGGCGCCAGGTAGCTCTCGTCGCCGGTGAGCAGGTAGCCGCGCTCCCCGGTCTCCAGGTCCTTGGCATCGGACAGCACGCGCTGCGCGGTCAGCAGCGTGAGGTTGTCGCGCGCCAGCACCCGTGCCGCCCGCTCGCCCAGGACGAAGTTCAGCGCGAAGCCGCCCAGCGCCAGCAGCAGCAGCACCAGGGCCGGGGCGGCGCTGCGCCCGAAGCGCCGCGCCATCTGCATCGGTCGTCCGGGCGCCGGCCTGTCGTCGGCAGTTGGGGCGGGCATGGCGGCAGGTTTTTCCTCGATGGGACGGGTCGGGGGGCGCAACGCCGCAGCTTCGGTTTGGCTGCCTGCCAACATGGCGGGCGCCGCGTGTCCGTTATAGGGCAGTTCGCTGCCGAAACCGACCTCTCCGGCCGCCGTTCTAGCGGGCGGGACGCGCGGCATGTGCCGACCTTGCAACGGAGGCAGCCATGTCGCAGCAGACCGGATCGCCACCCGGCCTCGCCGTCCGCCATCCGGCACGGGTCGACCCCGCGGCGACGCCCGGCGTCCAGGGCCTGACCATGCTGATGGTCGGCGTGGTGGTCATCGCAGCGCTGTACCTCGGCCGCGAGGTGCTGATCCCGATCGTGCTGGCGGTGCTGCTGAGCTTCGTGCTGGTGCCGCTGGTGTCGCTGCTGCAACGCCTCCATTTGCCGCGTGTGCCGGCGGCGTTGCTGTCGGTCGTGCTGGCGCTGGGGGTGATCCTGGCGCTCGCCGGCTTGATCGGCACCCAGATCGCCCAGCTCGTGACCGACATCCCGCGCTACCAGGTCGTGATCCAGCCGAAGATCGAGGCCGCCCGCGCGATGACGCTCGGCCGGATGTCGGAAATGATGCGCCAATTCGGCCACGACCTCGACAACGCCGGCGCCGCCAAGCCGTCGGCGGCGGCTCCCAACCCCGACGCCGCCAAGCCGCCGCTGCCGGTCGAGGTGCACGCGCCCACCCCGTCGCCGCTGGAACTGGCGCAACGCATCCTGGAGCCGGTGCTGAGCCCGCTGGCGACCACCGGCATCGTGTTCGTGGTGGCGATCTTCATCCTGCTGCAGCAGGAAGACCTGCGCGACCGGATGATCCGGCTGATCGGCTCCAGCGACCTGCACCGCACCACCATGGCGATGGACGACGCGGCGCGGCGGCTCAGCAAGTACTTCCTGACCCAACTCGCGATCAACGCCGGGTTCGGCGTGCTGATCGGCCTCGGCTTGGCGCTGGTCGGCGTGCCCAGCGCCGCCCTCTGGGGCGTGATCGCGGCGCTGCTGCGCTTCGTGCCGTATGTCGGCTCGTTCGCCTCGGCCGTGCTGCCGATCCTGCTCGGGGCCGCCGTCGATCCGGGCTGGTCCACCGCGATCAGCGCGGCGCTGCTGTTCCTGGTGCTGGAGACGGTGACGGGGCAGGTGGTGGAGCCGATGGTCTACGGCCACAGCACCGGCCTGTCGCCGTTCGCCGTCATCATCGCCGCGATCTTCTGGGGCTGGCTGTGGGGCGGCATCGGCCTCATCCTGTCGACGCCGCTGACGCTCTGCCTGGTCGTGCTGGGGCGGCACGTGACGCGGCTCGAGTTCCTCGACGTGCTGCTGGGCGACCGCCCGGCGCTGACTCCGGTGGAGAACTTCTACCAGCGCATGTTGTCGGGCGATCCCGAGGAGACGCTGCGCCAAGCCGAGACCCTGCTGAAGGACCGCTCGCTCACGTCATATTACGACGAGGTGGCGATCCCGGGCTTGAAGCTCGCCGCCAACGACGCGATCCGCGGCGTGCTCACGGAGGCGCAGCTCGCCCGGTTGCAGGGCGCGGTCGACGAGCTGATCCACGACCTCGCCCACCATTCCGACGCCGACCCGGCGATCGCGCCCACCGGCAAGGCCGAGGCGGCGGTGGCGCCTCCGGCCGCCGAGCGCGCCTTGGAGCGCCACCCGCCGCCGCACCGGACCGCCCCCGACGGCGACCGCCGCGCGCCGGGTTGGCGGTCGGCCAAGCCGGTGCTGTGCATCGCCCGCAACGGCCCGCTCGACGGCGCCGTGGCGATGATCCTGGCCCAGTTGCTCGACCGTCACGGGCTGGGCGCCAGCGTGGTGTCCAGCGACGCCGTGGCGCCGGCGATGATCGGCCAGTTGGACACCTCCGGCGTCGCGATGGTCTGCATCGTCTTCCTCGACGTCAGCAACAGCTCCACCCGCCTGCGCTACCTGCTGCGCCGGCTGCGCCAGCGCCTCGGCGACGGCCTGCCGATCGCCACCGGGTTCTGGCCGGCGGGCGAGGCGACGCCGGAGGAGCGGGCGCGGCAAGACGCGGTGGAGTCGGATTCGAGCTTCACCTCGTTGCACGACGCGGTGGAGGCCTGCCTGGACGCGGTCTATGCCGGCCAGGAGCGGGAAGAGGCAGTCACCGCCTGATGCGGTTGCCCAGCACGTAGCCGAACAGGCCGATCATCACCACGCCCACGATGTACTGCAGGCTGGTGACGAAGTAGACGAAGTGGCTGGCGGGCTTCATGCCGATGTCCGGCGTGTTGGAGGTCGCCATGTTGAGGAAGCTGAACCCGAGCAGGTCGATGACGTTGCGGTCCGGCCGGGCCTGCGCGTCGCCGCCGTGCAGCAGGCTGCCGGTGATGCCGTAGAAGGCCGCGAACGCCACCATCGCCACCAGGTACGCCCGGCCCACGCGCGGCAGGCTCTCGCCGTAGTCGCACAGCCATTCGGCGAAGGCGTCGGCCGCGAAACGCACCGCCTCCGGCAGCGCCTCGCGCCAGCGCCGCTCCCGCAACGCCGCGGCGGCGAGCCGTGGGGGGGGGGCCCCCCCCCCCCCCCCCCCCCCCCCGCGCCCCCCCCCATGCGCCGGGCGGCGCGGTACGACAGGCTGGCCGCCTCCGGCACGCCCAGGCTGCGGAAGTTGCGCTCGAGCGTGAGATAGGCCTGGCGCGCCTCCTCCCACTGGCCCGCCGCCTGCTCGCCTACCATGCCGCCGAGCTGTTCGAACCCCATACGGGTGGTTTCCAGCCACGCGCCGGCGATGCGGACGTGGCGCAGGTTGCACACCGAGAGGTTGACGCGCGGCAGGCTCGCGTCGGTCAGGTCGCAGCCTTCCAGGTCGGCGCCGGTGAGCGTGGCTCCGCGCAGGTTCGCCCCGCGCAGCTTGGCGCCGTGGAAATTGGCCTTCTTCAGGTCGGCGCCCTCGAAATCGGCCCCGTTCAGGTCGGCGCCGGCGAAGTTCGCCTCGGCACCGCGCGCGCCGCGGAACGCGGCGTTGGTGGCTTCGGCGCCTTCGAAGCGTGCGCCCCACAGGTCGGTGCCGGAGAACTCGGCGTTGTCGAGCAGGGCGCCGGTGAAGTCGGCGAACCGCAGCACCGCGCCGTTGAACCGCGCGTCCTCCAGCATGGCGTCCTGGAACTTCGCCTCGCTGGCGGCGACGGCGGCGAAGTCGGCGCCGATCAGGTCGGCCCCGGTGAAGCGCGCGGCCTCGATCCTGGCCCCGCGCAGCACCGCCGAGCGCATCGCGGCGCCGCTGAAATCGGCGGCCTTCAGGTCGGCGCCGGAGAAGTGCGCGTCCTGCAGGTTGGCGGCCCCGAACCGCGCGCCGGGCAACGTTGCGGCGCTGCCGTCCCACCATGGCGGCGGCGCGGCCGCTTCCTGCACCTGCGGCAGCAGGCTTTCGCGGTCGAGCCGGATGCCTTGCAGCGACAGGCGACCTGCGTCCAGCGCCGGCAGCACGAGCGCGCCGCCTTGCGCCGCCCCCAGCAGCCCGAGCAGATGTTGGGTGCGCTGCTGCGGCGTGCTCTCGGCCAGCATCGCCTCAAGGTCGCTCGCGGCGAGGGAAGGCGGGAGATCGTTCATGCGGCCGCGAGCACGGCCGCGGTGTGGCGGGCGATGACCGCCTCCTCGTCGGTCGGCACGACCCACGCCTCGACGGCGCTGGCATCGGTGCTGACGCGGCCGGCGCCAGCCCGGTTGGCGGCCGGATCGAGCGCCACGCCCATCCACGCCAGTTGCCGGCAGGCGGCGTCGCGCAGCGCCGCGTCGTGCTCGCCGATGCCGCCGGTGAACACGATGCCGTCCACCCCTTGCAGCGACGCCCCCATTGCCGCCAGGAGCTGCACGAGGCGATGCACGAACACGGCGATGGCGGCCTGCGCCGTGGCGCCGCCGTCAGCGCGCAACGCCCGCATGTCGCCGCTGACGCCGCTCACGCCGAGCAGGCCGGAGCGGTGATACAGTGTCTGCTCGATCGCGTTCGCGTCCATGCCGAGGCTCTGCATCATATACAGTAATGCGCCCGGATCGAGCGCGCCGCAGCGGGTGCCCATCACCAGGCCATCCAGCGTCGAGAAGCCCATCGTGGTGTCGACGCTGCGGCCGGCGCGCAAGGCGCACAGGCTGGCGCCGTTGCCCAGATGCGCCAGCACCGCCCGGCCGGCTGCCAGCCGGGGCGACAATTCCGCGACCCGGCCGGCCACGAACTCGTACGACAGGCCATGGAAGCCGTAACGCCGCAGCCCGCCTGCGGCCAACTCCCTTGGCAGGGCCAGGTCGGCGGCAGTGTCCGGCATCGCGTGGTGGAAAGCGGTGTCGAAGCACGCGACCTGCGGCACGCCCGGTCGTAGCCGCTTGATGGCGCGGATCGGCGACAGGTTGTGCGGCTGGTGCAGCGGGGCCAACGGGGCCAGCGCGTCGAGCGCCCGCAACACCTTCCCATCGACGCGGACCGGCGCCGAGAACTGGCGGCCGCCATGAACCACGCGATGACCGACGGCGGCGAGGGAGTGCCGGCCGACATGCGCCGTCACCCAATCCAGCAGGTCGCCCAGCAGCGTTTCCTGCTCGGTGCCCGGCGGCCAGTCGCGCGGTTCGGCGGCGCTTGCGCCGTCATGCGCCCGCAGCCTGGGAGTGTCGCCGATGCCCTCGACCGAGCCGCGCCAGCGCGGGGCGGCGTCGACCGCATCGGCGTCGAACACCGCGAACTTGAGGCTGGACGAACCGGCGTTCAGGGTCAGCAACAGGCTCATCGCCACGAACTCCGCACTGTCGTGGCCGGGGCCACGCTGCTAAGCAGTCCCCGCTGCGAAAGGAGACGGCATGACGGCCAAGGACGCGGACCCGACCATCGTGGACCTGGAAAAGAACGAGGTTGCGCTCATCATCGGTGAAGAGGAAGGCGTGATGTCGGTCCGCGTGGTGACGGCTACCGAAATCGCCGAGGATGCCCCGGTCATCCCGCGTCCGCAGGAGATCACCCTGGCACTCGCGATGCGGCTGCTGAAGGATCCCGACTTCCACGACGACGTGCTCGACTGGTACGACGAGCACCAGGACGACCCCGACGAGGACGACGTCGAGGATTAAGGTCCCGCCTCAGTCGGCGGTGGCTCCGAGCTTCTCGGCCAGATGCGGCAGTCGGCCGCGCCGCCGTGGCGACAGCCATCCCTGCAGACGGTCCAGGTAGAGGTACACGACCGGCGTCGTATACAGCGTCAGCACCTGGCTGACCATCAGGCCGCCGACCATGGCGAAGCCGAGCGGGCGGCGCAGCTCGGACCCGGCGCCATGGCCCAGCATCAGCGGCAGGCCGCTCAGGATGGCCGCCATCGTGGTCATCAGGATCGGCCGGAACCGCAGCAGGCAGGCCTGGCGGATGGCGTTGAGCGGCGTCTCGCCGTCGCGGCGCTCGGCCGAGATGGCGAAGTCGACCATCATGATGCCGTTCTTCTTGACGATGCCGATCAACAGGATGACGCCGATCAGCGCGATGATCGACAGGTCGTAGCCGAACAGCAGCAGCATCATGAACGCGCCGACGCCGGCCGAGGGCAGGGTCGACAGGATGGTGATCGGCAGGATGTAGCTCTCGTACAGGATGCCGAGGATGATGTAGACCGCGATCAGGGCGGCGGCGATCAGGTACGGCTCGGTCGAGAGCGAGGACTGGAACGCCTGCGCGGTGCCCTGGAACGAGCCCTGCAGCGTCGCCGGCGCGTTCAACTGCGCCATGGCGCCGTTGATCGCGGTCACGGCCTGGCCGAGCGCCGCCCCCGGGGCCAGGTTGAACGAGATCGTCACCGCCGGGAACTGGCTCTGATGGCTGAACGACAGCGGCTGCACGCGGCTGGTGTCCAGCTTGACGAAGCTCGACAGCGGCACCGTGGCGCCGCTGGCACTCTTGACATACAGCTTGCGCAGCGTGGCCAGGTCGCCGCGCAGCGCGTCCGGCACCTCCAGGATCAGGTGGTACGAGTTGATCTGCGTGAAGTACTGCGCGATCTGCCGTTGCCCGAACGCGTCGTTGAGCGTGTCGTCGATCAGTTGCGGCTGGATGCCGAAGCGCGAGGCGGTATCACGGTCGATGGTGAGCGTCGCGGTGCCGCCGGCGAGCTGCTGGTCGGTCGCCACGTCGCGCAGCTCCGGCACGGCCTTCAGCTTCTCCAGCACCTTCGGCGCGAAGCTATAGAGTTCAGTGGAATCCGAATCCTGCAGCGTGAACTGGTAGAGCGTCTTGGACACCCGCGCGCCGACCTTCACGTCCTGCGCCGCCTGCATGAACATTTGGCCACCCTCGATGCGGGCGATCTTCGGCCGCAACCGCGCAATGACCTGCTGCGCCGAGGAGTGGCGCTCGTCGAACGGCTTCAGCGTTATGTAGAAGCGGCCGTTGTTCGCGGTCTGGCCGCCACCCCCCGCGCCGATGCTGCCGGAGAAGCCCTGGATGTCGGGATCGGCGGCCAACAACTCGCCGAGCGCGTGTTGGCGGTCCTTCATCTGCTGGAACGAGATGTCCTGCGCGCCCTCGGTCACGGCGATCAGCAGGCCGTTGTCCTGGTCCGGGAAGAAGCCCTTCGGCACGGTGATGAACAGGAAAACGGTCAGGCCGAGGGTGGCGAAGAACACCATCAAGGTGAGGAACTGGAACCGCAGCACGATGTCGAGCGTGCGGCGGTAGAAGCCCAGCATCGCGTCGAACGCGCCCTCGATGACGCGGTAGAACCGGCCGTGCTGCGCCGTGTGGCCGCGCAGGAAGCGCGAGCACATCATCGGCGTGAGCGTCAACGAGATCACCGCCGACATCACCACCGCGATCGCCACCGTGACCGCGAACTCGCGGAACAGCCGGCCGACGATGCCGCCCATCAGCAGCAGCGGGATGAACACCGCGATCAGCGACACGCTGATAGAGACGATGGTGAAGCCGATCTCGCCGGCGCCCTTCAGCGCCGCGTCGAGCGGCCTCATACCTTCCTCGATGTGGCGGTAGATGTTCTCCAGCATGACGATGGCGTCGTCGACCACGAAGCCCACCGAGATGGTCAGCGCCATCAGCGACAGGTTGTCGAGGCTGTAGTCCATCACGTACATCACGGCGCAGGTGCCGATCAGCGCCAGCGGCACGGTGACGCTCGGGATGATGGTGGCCCACAAGTTGCGCAGGAACAGGAAGATCACCATCACGACCAGTGCCACCGAGAGCATCAGGGTGAACTCGACGTCCTTGACCGAGGCGCGGATGGTGAGCGTGCGGTCGCTGACGATGTTGACGTGGACGGAGGGCGGGATGTCGGCGATCAGCTTCGGCAGCCGCGCCTTGATCGCGTCCACCGTGTCGATCACGTTGGCCGAGGGCTGCTTGAAGATGATCAGCAGGATGGCGGAGTGGTTGTTCTGCGTCGCCGCCTGCAGCGCGTTCTCCGGCCCGTCGACCGCGACGCCGAGGTCGCGCACCCGCACCGGCGCGCCGTTGCGGTAGGCAAGGATGACGTTGTTGTATTCCTTCGCCTTGGTGAGCTGGTCGTTGTCGTAGATGGTGTAGGCGCGCGTGGCGCCGTCGATCGAGCCCTTGGCGTTGTCGACCGTGGCGTTCACCAGCATGGCGCGCACGTCCTCCAGCGTCATGCCCATCGCCGCCAAGCGCGCCGGGTCGACCTGCACCCTGACCGCACGCTTCTGCTCGCCGCCGATCAGCACCTGCGACACGCCGCTGACCTGGCTCAACTGCTGCGACAGGATGTTGTCGGCGTAGTCGTCGACGTTGATCAGCGGCTGCTCGTCCGACGTCAGCGCCATGATGAGGATCGGGCTGTCGGACGGGTTGACCTTGCGGTAGGTGGGCGGGCTCGGCAGCGTCTTGGGCAACTGGCCGCCGGCGGCGTTGATCTCGGACTGGATGTCCTGCGCCGCCGCGTCGATGTTGCGGTTGAGGTCGAACTGGACCAGCACCGTGGTCTGCCCCAGCACGCTCAGCGACGTCATCTGCGACACGCCGGGGATCTGCGAGAACTCGCGCTCCAGCGGCTGCGCCACGGTCGACGCCATGGTCTCGGGGCTGGCGCCCGGCAGCGACGCGGTGACGGAGATGGTGGGGAAATCGACGCGAGGCAGCGGCGCCACCGGCAGCAGCGGGTAGGCGGCGAGGCCCACCAGGAGCAAGGCCGCCATCAGCAGCGAGGTCGCGATGGGCCGGCGGATGAAGGGGGAGGAGATGCTCATGCGCGCAGATCCATCGTGAGCCGAAGTGGCGGACGAGGTTTTATCAGGAAGATTTCTTGGTGTCGTCAGCAGGCGCGCCGACACTGACCTTGGTGCCGTCCTGCAGGCGGGACTGCCCGGCGGTCACCACCATCGCCCCCTCGTCGAGGCCCTTGTCGATCACGGCGACCTTGCCGTCGTCCTGCTTCACCTCGACCGGCTGCATCTTGACGGCGGAGTTGGCGCTGACGGCATAGACATACAGGCCGCTCGGGCCGCGCTGGATCGCGTTCGACGGCACGGTCAGGGCGTGCGCCAACGTGTTGACCTGCAGCCGGGCGGTGATGAACTGGCCCGGCCACAGCCTGTCATCCCGGTTCGAGAAGATCGCCTTCAGCCTGATGGTGCCGGTCGACTGGTCGATCTGGTTGTCGATGGTGAGCAGCGTGCCCTCGGCCAATTGCACGTGCTCGTCCTGGGCCATGGCGATCACCGGCAGCTTGCGCGCCGCCATCGCCGCCTGCACTTGCGGCAGCGTCTCCTGCGGCAGCGTGAAGATCACCGCGATGGGATGCACCTGCGTCACGGTGACGATGCCGGTGGCGTCGGTGGCGTGGATCAGGTTGCCGGGATCGACCAGGCGCAATCCGACGCGACCATCGAGCGGCGAGGCGATCGAGGCGAAGTCTAGGTTCAGCTTGGCGGTGGCCATCGCCGCCTCGTCGCCCTGGATGTTGGCCTGCGCCTGCAGCACGCTGGCCTGTTGGGTATCGACCTGCTGGCGCGAGGCGAAGTCGCTGCGCGCGAGATGGTCGTAGCGCTGCAGGTCGCGCTGGGCGTTGGCGAGTTGCGCCGCGTCGGCCGCGCGCTTGGCCTGCGCCTGCGCGAAGGCGGCGGCATACGGCCGTGGATCGATCTGCGCCAACGGCGCGCCGGCCTTGACCTCCTGGCCCTCGGTGAAGAACACGCGGTCCAGCGTGCCGTCGACCCGGGCGCGCACCAGCACCGAGGCGAACGCCTGCACGAATCCGATGTTGCGCAGCGTGACCGGCACGTCCTCGCGTTTCGCGGCCGCGGCCTGCACCGGCACGCCTTGCGACGCGGGCTGCTTCGGTGGGGCGTCCTGCGCCATGGAAGCTGCCGAAGCCGCCAGCCACGCCGCCGCCGTTAGACGCCACAGCTTTGCCAATGTTCAACCTCGACGCCCGGACCTGCTCGAAAGGAGCATGTAGGATGCCAGACGACCACTCACATCGACGCCGAACCGATGAAAACTTCGTCATGACGGCCGCAATCAGCGCCAGGCCGGGCGGAACAGTTGCGCGCGGGAGTTCAGCATGGCGGGAGCCAGGCGGTAGGCCGCCAGGCTGCGTCCCGCGCCCGAATCCGGCAGGCGGAGCATCTGCACCGGCGCCCTGGCGAAGAACACCGGCGCCTGGCGCACGCCGCCGAACGCCACCGCCGCTTGCACCGGAGCCGGCTGGGTCGGTGACGTCCCCATGGCACTGCCCGGCATCGGCGCGGGCCGAGGCGCGGCGTCGGCGGTCTGCTGCAGGTCGCGAGCCGCCGGTCCCGCCATCAACGCCTCGACCTTACGCTCGTAAGGCTGGCCCAGCTCCGGCGTCGCGGAGTGGTAGTTGGCCGTCGCCTGTTGCCAGCTTCCGGTCTGCGCCTTCAGCTCGCCCAGGAATTTCGCCGCGTACTCGGCGTTGCGCACCGGGTCGAACGCGTCCTCGAGCGAGGCGAACGCCCCGGCGTGGTACATCAGGTTGACCTGCATACAACCCACGTCGATCGACTGCACGCCCTGCGCCTGCAGCGCCCGCACCGCGGCGATCGCCTCGGCCTTGGTGTCGTAGACATGGCCCACGCCCTGCGCGTTGATGCTCCATGGCCAGGCGGCGACCTCCCCGTTCGGCATCCGCCGGCCGCTCTCGACCAGCGAGATCGCCACCATCATCGATGCCGGCATCCCGGAGGCGGCCTCCTCACGCTTGATCGCGGCGCGGCACTGCGACTCCGGGGACACGGCCTGCGACGACGACTCCGGCATTTGGAACCAGGAGCCGGCGGCCGCGGGCCGGGCCATCACGGCGAGCACGGCCATGACGAGCGCGGTCGCGCCCGCTCGGCGGCAACGACGGAACCAGGGATCGCCGGGAAGGAAGCTCATGCCCACTTCCTCACACGCCGAGGTTAACCCGGCGTGTGCGCCCGGCCTGTGGCAAGGATTAGCCGGCGGCGGCCTGGCGGTGCAGCGCCTGCAGGAACGCCGCGATGTCGCCGCCATTGCCGCGCAGGTAGCTGTAGTAGTCGGCCCGCTGCGTCTGCCGCAGGCTGGTGCCCTCGGCCTTCACGTCGATGATCTTGGGCTGGCCGGAAGCGGTGCTGACGATCCATTGCACCTGGTTGGGCGCGTTGCCGGGCCGCGTCACCGTCGTGGCCACGGCGGTGTCGGCGCCTTGCGGCGAGGCCCGGCCGAGCACGAAGGTGACGCCGCGGTACTCGCCGATGCGCCGCGTGATGTTGTTGAACAGCACGCGGTGGAACAGCGTCACGTACTCCTGCTGCTGCGCCGGCGTGGCCTTGCGCCAGAACGCGCCGAGGCAGAACTGCGCGATCTCGTTGACATCGACCCGCTGGTCGACCAACGCGATCAACCGCGATTGTTTCTCCTGGGTCGACGCGCCGCTGTTGACCACGCCCACCAGCATCTTGCCGGTCTCACCCACGAACGCGGTGGCGTTGGCCGATTGCGCATGGCCAAGGCGGGGAAGCCCCGCCAAGGCCAAGCCAAGGAAGGCGGCGGAGAGCAGGAAGCGGCGGCGTGTCGGCATGAGCGTCCTATTGGTTGGGAGCGACGGTCGCCGGCGCCGCGGGCGCCGGCCTCACGCCCAGCGGCGTGGTCTGGAACGGGCTGTCCGCGGTGCCGGTGTCGGGGGTCGGGGCCGGCTGCGGCTGCGGCTGGCTGGGGAACCAGGCCGGCACGGTGGCGCGGTCGTCGTCGCGCGTCTCCTGGATCTGCGACGTCCGGTGCTGCCGGTACAGGCTGCGGAAGGTGGCGTACGGGTCGAGCGCCCCGGCCTTGATCTGGTCGATGGTGCTGACCAGGCCGGCGCGAGTGTCGATGGCGTTGAGCGCGAACCGTCCCGCCTCGAGCCCCGTGACCGCGGCACCCTTGCCGACCCAGGTGAACGGGTCGAGCGCCACGTCGGCGCCGATGCCCACCGCGTCGCGCGGGTCGGACGGGCCGAACAGCGGCAGGAACAGGTATGGCCCGGCGTCGAACCCCCACAGCGCCAGGGTGACGCCGAAATCGGTCGCGTGGGCGGGGTAGCCCCAATCGGTCGCGACGTCGAACACTCCCGCCACGCCGGCCGTCGAGTTGATCAACAGGCGCATCAGCGTGTCGCCGGCGCGGCGCGGCTTGCCCTGCAGCATGTCGTCGGCCAGCGTCACCGGGTTGCTGAGGTTGACCAGGAAGTTGTGCGTGTGCCGCCGTACCGTGGGCGGCAGGATGTAGTTGTAGGCCACCGCCGCCGGCCGCAGCACCACGGTGTCGAGCCCGTCATTGACGCGGTAGAAGAAACGGTTGGTCGGCTCGATCGGGTCGTTGACGTCCTGGGCGTCGGCCGTCGCCTCCGGGTCGGCGGGCTTGGCGGCGCATCCCGCCAGCAGCGCGGGCGCGGCGAGCGCCCCGGCCACGAGCAGGCCACGGACCAGGGCGGCGGGCTTTGGCACGCGCATCGTCTCTACCTCGGTTGGGCGGTTGCGGGCGGATCGACTGCAAAGGCGCCGGCGCGCGTGGACCGCAAGGGAGGCTGCATTTCGACCACCGACGCCGAGCTACAGCCATAGAACCAAGCCATGTGCGATGTCCACCGCTTGACGCCCGCGCCGCCAGGGGCGATGGGCAAGTTGCGTTTGCCCCCGCCGCGCCCAACATAGTTGGGCCAACAGGACCGATCAGCCCAGGATGCACGAGTGATGACCATCCCAGCCGAAGGCCTCGCCATCGCCGAACGGGCGACGCTGCCCGTGCTGGAACGCTGGCTGACCGGGCCGCGCTTCGCCGCCGTGCCGGCCGCCGACGCCGGGCTGCCCGCGCCCGCCCTGTCGTTCGAGTTCTTCCCGCCCCGCAGCGACGCGCTCGACGCGCAGCTCTGGGCCTGCGTCAGGAGGCTCGAGCCGCTGCGGCCGCGCTTCGTGAGCGTCACCTACGGCGCCGGCGGCACGACCCAGGGGCGCACCCACGCGACAGTCGCGCGCCTGGTGCGCGAGACCTCGTTGACGCCCGCCGCCCACCTCACCTGCGTCGGCGCCACGCGCGAGCAGGTCGACGCCGTGGCGCGGGAGTACTGGGACGCCGGCGTGCGGCACATCGTGGCGTTGCGGGGCGATATGCCCAGCGAGGCGGGAGGGGGCGAAGGCGGCTATGCCCCGCATCCGGGCGGCTACGCCTATGCCGTCGACCTGGTGGCCGGGCTGCGCCGGGTAGCGCCGTTCGAGATCTCGGTGGCCGCCTATCCCGAGACGCACCCCGCCGCCGGGAGCGCCCAGCACGACCTCGACAACCTGAAGCGCAAGCTCGACGCCGGCGCCACCCGCGCCATCACCCAGTATTTCTTCGAGGGCGAGACCTACCTGCGGTTCCTGGACCGCTGCCTGGCCGCCGGCATCACCGCCCCGATCGTCCCCGGCATCATGCCGGTGTCGAACTTCGCCACCGCCGCCAAGTTCTCGGCGCTGTGCGGCGCCAGCATCCCGAGATGGATGGAGCGGCTGTTCGAGGGCACCGAAGGCGACCCCGAGACCCGCCGCATGATCGCCGCCGCCACCGCTGCCGAGCAGGTCCGCCTGCTGCAGGCCAACGGCATCGACGAGTTCCACTTCTACACGTTGAACCGACCGGACCTCGTGTACGCCATCGCGCACATCCTGGGCGTCCGCCCCAGCGCCGCCGCAGCGAATTGAGCGACGGCGACTACCTCGCCCGCCTCAACCCGGAGCAGCGGGAAGCGGTCGAGACGCTCGACGGCCCGCTGCTGGTGCTGGCCGGGGCCGGCACCGGCAAGACGCGGGTGCTGACCACGCGGTTCGCCCACATCCTGCTGAGCGAACGGGCGTACCCGAACCAGGTGCTCGCCGTCACCTTCACCAACCGCGCCGCGCGCGAGATGCGTGAGCGGGTGGGCGGCATCCTCGGCCGCCCCGCCGAGGGGCTGTGGCTCGGCACCTTCCACGCCCTGTGCGCGCGGATGCTGCGGCGGCACGCCGAGCATGTCGGCCTGACGTCGAGCTTTAACATCCTGGACAGCGACGACCAGTTGCGGCTGCTGAAGCAGGTCATGGACGCGGCCCGGCTCGACCTCAAGCGGTTCACGCCGCAGGCGATGATGGCGTTGATCCAGCGCTGGAAGGACCGCGGCCTGACGCCCGGCCGGATCACCGCCGCCGAGGACAGCGACTTCGCGAACGGGCGCGGCACCGAGCTGTACGCCGCCTACCAGGAGCGGCTGCGGGCGCTCAACACCGCCGATTTCGGCGACCTGCTGCTGCACGTGACCGAGATCCTGCGCACCAAGCCCGACGTGCTGGCGCAGTACCACCGCGCCTTCCGCTACATCCTGGTCGACGAGTACCAGGACACCAACGTGGTGCAGTACCTCTGGCTGCGGCTGCTGGCGCGCGAGCGGCGCAACATCTGCTGCGTGGGCGACGACGACCAGAGCATCTACTCCTGGCGCGGCGCCGAGGTGGAGAACATCCTGCGCTTCGAGCGCGACTTTCCCGGTGCCCGCGTCGTGCGGCTGGAGCGCAACTATCGCTCGACGGCGCCGATCCTGGCCGCCGCGGCCGGGCTGATCGCGCACAACGAGGACCGGTTGGGCAAGACGCTGCGCTCGGGCCGCAACGACGCCGCCGGCGAGCGCGTCGCTGTCGTGGCCCTGTGGGACAGCGACGAGGAAGCGCGCATGGTGGGCGAGCGGATCGAGGCGTTGCGTGGCGAGGGGCACGCCCTGGCCGAGATGGCGGTGCTGGTGCGCGCCGGCTTCCAGACCCGCGCCTTCGAGGAACGCCTCATCACGCTGGCGATCCCGTACCGGGTGATCGGCGGCCTGCGCTTCTACGAGCGCGCCGAGATCCGCGACGCCATCGCCTACATGCGCCTGCTGCACCAGGACGCCGACGACCTGGCGTTCGAGCGCATCGTCAACACGCCGCGTCGCGGGGTGGGCGACACCGCGCTGCGCACGCTGCACGAGGCGGCGCGGGCGCGCGGCGTGCCGCTGATGGCGGCGGCGGCGGCGCTCGTGGCCGAAGGCGCGCTGCGCGGCAAGGTGCGCGAGGGCTTGCGCGGGCGGCTCGCAGGGTTTGCCCGCTGGCGCGCGCTGCTGGCGCGCGGCGGGCACGTCGGGACGCTG